>NZ_JBEORW010000032.1:0-99649 GCF_040302565.1 Streptomyces sp. NPDC097981 | reverse complement strand
GGTAGGCTGCACGCAGAAAGTGCCTTCCTGCTGTGATGACAGAGACCTTCGACAAGCCTCATCTTCCCAGCTCAGAAGGCACTTTCGCTTTTCCGATCACGACTCGGACACCGCCGCAAGTGAAACGCGCAGGTTAGGCCGTAGGGCTACACTGCGGCTTCGCCGACGAGGGTGCCTGCCGTGATGGCGCCACGGAGGACGTGGGCGATTTCCTCGGGCTTGAGGTCGATGCGGTCGAGCCCCTCCGCAGTCAGCGGGATCTCTTCCAGCGCGTATTCGCCGCGGCCCTCTGCGCTGAACTCGGGTCCGGTGCGATCCTCGAAGAACCAGGTCGCGATGCGGGCGAGGTAGAAGAGCTGGCGCTCGTCATCGGACTCCATGGTGTGGAGGAGGCGCACGATGTCGGCCTTCCCGGCGATCTCCTCGTGGATCTCACGGTGGAGAGCGGCCTCCCGGGACTCGTCACTGGGTTCGACACCACCGCCGGGGAGTACCCAGTACTCGGGGATGTCGGGCTTGGTACGGCGGATGACCAGCATCGTGTCGTCAGTGGTGACGAGGACGGCGCGGACTCGTTCCTTCATTTCGGTCTGTCTCCTTGCTTGTTGGCGGTCTCAGTGCAGCAGCCAGCCGCCGTCGACGTGGACGGATTGCCCAGTGATGAACGAGGCGGAGGGGCCCACGAGGAACGCCACCAGGGCCGCGAGGTCTTCGGGCCGTCCACGGCGAGGGACGCACTGGCGCTTGATCTGGTCTTCCGGGCGGGCACGGTGCTGGGTGGGGATGGTGTTCTCGGCCTCGACCTGGATGGCGCCGGGCATGACCGTGTTGACGCAGATTCCGTAGCGCCCCAGTTCGCGGGCGAGGGAGCGGGTCAGGCCCAGCAGCCCGGCCTTCGCGGTGCTGTACGCGACGAGGTTCGCGCGGCCGGCGCGGGCGTTGACGCTGCCGATGTTCACGATCCGTCCCCAGCGGCGTTCGATCATGCCGGGCGTCACCGCGTGGCAGGTGCGGTAGTGGGCGGTGAGGTTCACATCGAGGGAGTAGGTCCAGGCGGCCTCGTCGGTTTCCTGCCAGGCGACTCGGGGGTAGGAGCCGGCGTTGTTGACCAGGATGTCGATGGGGCCGATCTCGGCGCGGACGAGGTCGACCATGGTCTGGACGGCGCCGGGGTCGGTGAGGTCGGCGTTCGCCGCGATGCCGGGACCGCCGTCGCGCTCGAAGGCGGCGAGGAGCGCGTGGGCGTCGTGGTCCTGGCCGAGGTGGTTGACCGCGACGGTCGCGCCGGCGGCGGCGAGCGCGCGTCCGATCTCGGCGCCAATGCCGGTGGCCCCGCCGGTGACGAGGGCGGTGCGGCCTTGGAGCGGGCGTGCTTGGAGAGGGGTCTCAAGCAGGGGCAGGGACATGGCTGCTCCGTTCGCCAGGGTGAGGGTGAGGGACCGGTGTGGTGGTGAAGAAGGTGTCGATCGACGTGAGCGGGTCCTGGCTCTCGGCGAGCTTGATCAGTACGAGCAGGAAGCCGTGCCCGGTCAGCCGGGCAGCCGGGATGACTCCCAGGATCCGCAAGGCGAGGAAGGCGTGCACCTCTTCCAGGCCCCTCCCGTCATCGCCACGAAGGCCCTCCAGGGCCCGGGTGATGGCCGCACTACGACCGACGCCGGAGTCCCAGGAGTAGCGGACGTCGATGTGCCGGCTGCTCTCGTGCAGCTCCAGGTGCTCGATACGCGGGCGGGTCAGTGGAGGCAGGGCGAGGCGGAGGGTGCGGGCGTAGACGTCGGGCTGGTACCGGGGGACGAGCCAGCCTCCCAGGGCCATCAGGTACCAGAGCAGGTTGGCAGCCTCGCCCACGGCGGTGTTGCGGCCGGCGAACTCGAAGTCGAGCCAGCAGAGCGGGTCGGCGATGTTGGGTTCCGTGGGGTCGCCTTGCGTCAGGCCGGCCAGCCAGCGTCGGTCGGGGGCCAGGGCGTTGCGGAGGCTGTCGATGATGTCGGCGACGTTCGCCGTCAGTTGCCTGCCGTTGGCCGTGAGGGTGAAGTCGGCCAGCTCCCGGAGAGTGAGGGTCGTACTGATGTGGGGCAGGGTGATCGGCAGGTCGCGGCGGAGGTACCAGCGGTCAAGCCGGCCGCCGGGGCGGATCCGGTCGAGGTAGAGGTCGGGGACGCACTCGGCCAGCGGCACGTGCTTGCCGGTCTCCTCGGCCGCCGCCCGCAGGTCGACGCAGACGCTGTCCACGAGGCGGTCCAGGCGGGGCTGCACGGCCAGGTCGCGGTCGGCGAGGGCGATCACGTCACCCAGCAGCAGCCCGCACCGACCGGTTGCGAAGACGTCCTCGTAGGCGAGGAGCTGCCCGTCCAGTAACGCGATCTGCTCGCGAAGGCACGGGACCGTGATGCGGGAGGCGAGTTGGGTCCAACCCTTCACCTCGGCCTCGGCCTGCTTTCGGGTCGCCACCGGCTTGTGGAACGTGCTCGCTGTCCCCGGGGTCCGCTGCGTGCTCGCGGTCATCGCCTCTCCCCTGGAAGAGTATCCAGCCAGCTTCGGAGAACGAGGGTCGCGAGCGTCTCGGCGACGGGCCGCTCGGTGCGGGCGGTGGTGACCGCACTGGTGTCCTGCCGCTTCGCGTCGAGGAGGACGGTGAGGGCGTCTCCGTCGGAGGGGCACTCGATCCCCCTGAACCGGAGCTGGATCTTCGCGAGTAGCGCGGTGACCTTGTAGAGACCGCGGAGGTCGGGTGCCCCCTTGAGGAGCTGCCGACGGATCTCGATGGCGGCCTGGATGCCATCGTGCAGGCTCACCTCGATGTCCGTGGCGACGTCCGGGGCCGGCAAGGACAGGCCGGGGGCCGACCAAAGCGGGACCAGCGCCCCGCTGCCGATGAGGGCGAGGACGTGGAGGAGCCGGGAGGTCACAGCCCCTGCCCGGCACTCTGCTCGAGTCAGCACGGTGATGCCGAGTTTGACCCCGCCGAGTTCGGCCTCCAGTTCCGCGAGGACCTGGCGGATCCCGTCGAGGGAGGAGACTTCGGCGACGACGAACACGTCGAGGTCGCTCCAGCCGTGCTGGTACTTGCCGCGGGCGCCGCTGCCGGTTACGGCCAGCAGGTCGATCAGCGGGTTCGGGCCGGTGGTGCGGTCGAGGAACTCGGCCAGGTAGGACTCCAGGTGAACCGGGAGTCCGAGCGCGTTGACCGGCATGGTGCTGGGCTGGTGCCCCGGCCAGCGTCGGTCGAGGGCGAGGCGATCTCGACATACCGCCCGGCGCGGTGACGTGTACTCCTGCCAAGGCCCTGCTGGGCACGCTCGGGTGCAGGGGCGCCAGGAGTCGGCGGACCTCGTCCTGAATGGTGACGGTCGGGCGGTCGCCGATGCGGATCGACATCGGGAAGCGGCCGTCGGCGACGAGCCGGTTGATCTGTTCGTGGAGGTGGCGCTGGTACGCCGCGTAGGTGTCGGTGACGGTTACCTCGTGGGCCAGACCCCGGCGGGTGCCTTCCTCGGGGTCGTCGCAGTGCAGGAGGACGAGGGCGTATTCGTCCTCCTCGGCGGCCCGCAGGTTGGTCTCGTACGGGGACAGGAGGACCCGGGCCCGCTCTGCGGCCTGGGTGGTGCCCAGGTTCTCCCGTACGGCGACCGTCGCGGCGACGGACGCTTCCAGCATGGGGATGCCCCGGTCCAGCAGGCGCACCGGCGCGGAGAAGGGGTGACGGGAGCGTTCGAGGTAGGAGGTGGCGAGGACATCGGCGACCTCCTCGACCGAGCCGGTCTCGAACCACCAGCGGGCCATACCGTCGGCCTTGATGGCGGCCCAGCGCGGGTCGTAGTGGTCGAGCGGGCCCGCGGAGGTCGCGGCCGGGCCTATACGCCGGGCGAGGATTCCGATCTGCTTGGTCTTCCCGGTGTTGTCGGAACCGCTGAACGCGACCGACATGGGGAGCGGGTACATGTCGCTGCGGTGATGGCTGGACATCGGCTTCCCTTCACTGGTGATGCGGAGCGTGCACTCCGGGGCAGCGCTGTGGAGGATCCCTGCGGCAAGCGGGGATGTGGGCTGCGGCCCCGCCCCGGACAAGGAGTCCGTGAGCGGCCTGGATCAGGGGCTGAGCAAACGCCCGAGGGTGCCGGCTTCGTCGGCATAGCTGATCGGCCGAGCAACGATCTCGGCCTGGGCCATGGTGTACGGGGCGTGGGCGTCGAAGTGCAGGACCCGGCTGCTGCCATGGCCCGGCACCATCTGCTTGACGGGGTGCCAGGCGGCGTCGAACTGGAAGAGGTCGCCGACCTTGACCTCGTGAGGGAGCCAGCACACTTCCGATCTCATTGCCACCGTGCGTCACATCGATGAGCTCTGGCTCGAGTGGCGCCGACAGCTGCAGACCGGCGCCGAGATGCGGCAGAAGAAGTCTCTACCGGTCTACGCCAAGACACAGCTCTTCCGGATCTGGCAGCCCAACGCCATATGGGGGACGTTCCAAACCGCCGACCACGCTGCGGCGATCTTTCAGCAGGCTGTGCGCTTCTATGAAATGCCCAACGACACCGAGGCCGCAGTCGCGAAGCGGATGGAACGGCAGAGGTACCTCTACGAAGGAAGCCGGAGATACCACGTCATCCTCGGCGAACAGGCGCTCTACTCCAACGTCGGCGGTCCGGACGTGATGAAGTCGCAGCTCGACCGCCTGGTGGCGCTCATGGGCCTGGCGCGGGTCAGCGTGGGAATCGTCCCCATGGCAGCCCGGACCGACATCTGGCTCGGGCATTCCTTCTCGATGTTCGACAACAGAATCGTACTCATCGAGACGTTTTCGGCGGAAATGACAGTCAGCCAGCCCAGGGAGATCGAGCTCTACGCCAAGGCATTCGCCCTTCTCAAGCAGTCAGCCGTCTACGGCGAACCCGCGATGTCGCTCATCAGAGCAGCAATCAATCATTTCAGCCATCAGGAGAGGTAATGCTTGAAGGCGGCCCCAACTGGCGGACCAGCTCGTACACCGGAACCGAAACGTGCGTCGAGGTCGCAAGCCACGGGCCTGGTTGCATCATGGTGCGCGACACCAAGCGCCGACACGGCGGCACCATCACGGTGGGGCCCTCGCGTGGTGTTCATTCGTGGAGTACAGCAAGGCCTGCCCAGCGCCAGGCCCATGCCTGACGAGCCAGCAGTCGACCGGCGGCGCCGGCTGAGGACTTGCCCACGCCAGAAGACTCCAAGCCGATGTCCTCCATGCTCGCAAGTCGCTCGTCAATGCCCCCGACTGCGGCCGCTGGAAACCACTGATTAACAGCGCTACTCGTAAGTCTTCTTGCGCAGGGCCCGGTGGCGGCGGTCGCCCTGGCCGGCTCCGTTCACCGCTGTGAGGGACGGAAGCGCCGCTCCGTTGTTCCACAGACCGAGGTGATCACGATGGACGGCTACGACACCGTTCTGCACGGCGCAGCGTTCGGCAGGGCCGCTGAAGTACGAAGTGGTGACGAAGAGGGCTACCTCGGCTTTGAAGTGCACCTGCGAGCCAAGAAGGTTACGGACCTCACCGTTGGAGATCTTCCGCTTCGGGTTGTAGCGCTTGCACTGGATCACCATGATGCGGCCGTCGGGCAGCCGTCCGCGTACGTCAGCACCGTCGTCACCAGTGCGGCCGACGCGGCGCACCTCCGTACATCCGTCCCGCCTGCACAGGTCGGCCACGAAGTCCTCGAACTGCGTGCCGTCCATCAGGTCCACCTCGGCAAGGGTTCGATGGCCGACGCTGAACGCGTTCTCGTGACGCCACTGCCGGTCGCTGCCCCGAATGAGACGGTCAGTCCTCCACAGCCACCAAACGCCAACGCCGACGACACCGAGGAGCAAGAGTCCGACCAAGTAAGGCCACAAGGCCGACCAGAACAGGCCCGCCAGGACATGTGGTCGGCGAGGATCGCGGTCAAGGGTGCGAAGACGGTCGAGGCGAGTCCGCCGGCGAGGGTGACGATCGTGAGTGCGCGGACATGGTCGGGGGCCCACCAACGAGTGAGGGCGGCGAAGGCGGGCTGGTAGAAGACGGCTGCCATCGCGGCTCCGGCGAGCAGCCATCCTGCGAAGAAGACGGCCAGGCTGGGGGCCGCAGCGATCACCAGCAGGCTCAGGGCGCCGACGACGGAGCCTGCGGTCATGACCAGACGCGGACCGCGGTGATCCAGGACGCGGCCGACGTAGATCCCCGCAATGGCGGAGACGACGAGAGCGGCGGAGAACGCGGCCGTGGTCGCGCCTGGGCTCCAGCCGGTGTCCGCGGTGATGGCGGGGTTGAGGACGGGGAAGGCGTAGTAGACGATGCCCCAGCTGGTGATCTGGGTGAGGCAGAGGGCGGGCAGGACGGCGCGTGGCCGCGACCGGTCCCCTGTTCCGGTCGCGGCCACGCCGGCCTTGGTGTCAGGCACGATTCAGCAGCCGCCAGAGGAGGCGGGCGCCGCGCCGACGGTGAGGGTGGCCGGGGCTGCGCAGCAGCCGCCACCGCTCTGCTCGGCGGCCTCCGGCTCGTCGAAGAGGCCCGCTCCGCCGCACACACCGGTTTCGGGGAGGGTGAGTTCGACGCGCTCGGCGGCATCGCGGTCCCCGGCGAGGGCGGCGGCGATGGAGCGGACCTGCTCGTAACCGGTCATGGCGAGGAAGGTGGGGGCACGGCCGTAGGACTTCATGCCGACGAGGTAGACGTCCTTCTCCGGGTGGGAGAGCTCGTTCACGCCGTGCGGGTAGACGGTGCCGCAGGAGTGCTGGTTGGGGTCGATCAGCGAGGCGAGCTCGGTGGGGGCCTGGAGGCTTTCGTCGAGGCCGAGACGGAGCTCGTTCAGGAAGGTGAGGTCGGGGCGGAGGCCGGTCAGGACGATGACCTCGTCCACCGGGTCCAGGCGGCGGCCGTCCTCGCCGGCGAGCACAACCCGGCCCGCGTCGTCCTTCTCGATGGTGTCGGTACGGAATCCGGTGACCGCGTCGGCGTATCCGTCGTCGACGGCGGCCTTCGCGGCGAGGCCGAGGGCTCCGCGGGCGGGCAGCTGGTCGGCTTCGCCGCCGCCGAAGGTGGAGCCGGAGATGCCGCGGCGCAGGATCCATGTGGTGTGGGTGCCTTCGCCGTCCCCGGACTTGGCGAGGTCGGCGAGGTAGGCGAGGGCGGTGAAGGCGGAGGCGCCGGAGCCGATCACCGCGATCCGCTTGCCCGCGTACCTGGCGCGGACGGCGGGGTCCTTCAGGTCCGGGACCCGGTAGGTGATCCGGTCGGCGGCGGCCTTCTCGCCGAGCGCGGCAAGGCCGCTGCCGCCTGCCGGGCTCGGGGTGGTCCAGGTTCCGGAGGCGTCGATGACGGCGCGGGCCAGGACCCGCTGCTCACGGCCGTCGGCACTCTGGAAGTGGACGACGAAGGGCTGGGCCTCGCGCTCGGCGTCGACGACGCGGTCGCGGCCGGTGCGTGAGACCCCGGTAACGGTCGCGTCGTAGCGGACCTGCTCGCCGAGGACATCGGCGAGGGGCTGGAGGTAGAGGTCGGCCCAGTCGCCGCCGGAGGGGTAGGTGTCCGCGGCGGGCTTGGTCCAGCCGGTCGGGGCCAGGAGCTTCTCGGCGGCCGGGTCGACGACCTCGCCCCATCGGGAGAACAGCCGCACGTGTGCCCACTCGCGCACCGCGGCTCCGGCGACCGGGCCGGCTTCCAGAACCAGGGGTTCCAGGCCGCGGTCGACGAGGTGTGCGGCGGCCGCGAGACCGGCAGGGCCAGCCCCGATGACGACGACGGGCAGATCGGTGGTGGCTGGCGCGTTCACTGTCGACTCCCTGACTGTTTCGATGTCTGTCGATGTCCTACGCCGCCAGCATGGCACCTGCTTCGATGGCCGTCAACATAGACATTCATCGAAACCGTGGTGCGTGGATCATGCGGGGATGCCGCCCCGCCGCCCACCCGACCCCCCGAACCTTGGTTCGACATGTGTCAACATAGACGTATGTCGAATGTGAAGGTGCTGCCGCTGCTGGAGCCGGACGTCGTCGCGGCCTGCTGCCCCCCACTGAATGAGCGCCCGATGTCGGCCGAGGAGGCCGAGGTCGCGGCGAAGATGTTCAAGGCCCTCGGTGACCCCGTGCGCCTGCGCCTGTTCTCCGCAGTGGCCTCCCACGAGGGCGGGGAAGCGTGCGTGTGCGACATCTCCGATGTCGGCGTTTCCCAGCCCACGGTCTCCCACCACCTCAAGAAGCTGAAGGAGGCCGGGCTGCTGTCTTCGGAGCGTCGCGGCACGTGGGTGTACTACCGGGTCGAGCCGTCCGTACTCGCCGCCATGGGTGCACTGCTGGCCGGCGCCGCGAAGACGGCGTGACCGGCATGCGGATCGATTCCATGCTGCCCGAGCACGCCGAGCAGGTGTTGGGCATCTACCAGGCCGGGATCGACGAGGGCAACGCCACCTTCGAGACGCAGGCGCCCGAGTGGGCAGCGTTCGACAAGGCCAAGCTGCCCGGCCACCGCTTCGTCGCCCTCGACAACGGGCGGGTGCTGGGCTGGGTAGCGGCGAGCGCGGTCTCCGACCGGTGCGCGTACGCGGGCGTGGTCGAGCATTCCGTCTACGTTCACCCCGACGCCCGCGGCCGAGGCGCCGCTCGCGCCCTCCTGGACGCCCTGATCACCTCTGCGGAGGCGGTCGGGATCTGGACGATCCAGTCCGGGATCTTTCCCGAGAACACCGCGAGCCTCGCCCTCCACCAGCGGGCCGGGTTCCGGATCATCGGCACCCGGGAGCGCATCGGCCGGCACCACGGAGCATGGCGGGATGTCATCCTGCTGGAGCGTCGCAGCACCGCGGTGTCGTAAGACCCCGGTGCCAGCGACCTGGGCAGCTGAATGCGGTCTCGGAGGTCCCGACAAGCCCTGACCCGGCCTGCGGTGGCATTCCCCGAAGGTGAGGCTGGAATGTGGCGGCTCGGGTCTGTGACCAGCGACGATGCCGGTCGTGAGTACTGACCAGAACCTCGTCCCCCTCCGTTCGGCACGATCGTTGCCCGTGGTGTCCTACTGCTCGGCGTGTTTCCGGACGTGGTCCTCATCCCCGCACTGGCCGTGATCCTGCTGGTCTCCGCAGCCAGACTCGCCCGTCACGACTGACGCCGTACGCCGTGCACTTGCTGCCTGGCCGAGAGGGTCAACGGAGCAGGTATCGGATGTCGCGGGCTGCTTCGCGAGCCGTGCGGCCCACTCCGATCAGGGTGGCGGAGGCGGGGCCGGTCCAGTCGCCGTAGCCGAGCAGGTGCAGGCGCGGATCGTCGGCGGCACGAGTGCCTTCCATGGCGATCCGGCCTCGGGTGCCGCGCAGCCGCAGGGCTGCGAAGGGGGCCAGTGCGGGGCGAAAGCCCGTGCACCAGATGACCGCGTCCGCTGCGGCCCGGGTGCCGTCGGCCCATTCGGCCCCGGTCGGGGTGAGGCCGGTGAACATCGGCGTGGGGGTGAGGAGTCCGGCGTCGCGGGCGGCGCGTACGGGTGGGACGGCGACGATGTCGCCGAGGGAGGCAACGCCTCCGGTATCGGCGCGGCCGGCGTCGAGGGCGTGACGGCGAGCGGTCGCCGCGTCGAAGAGGGCGCGGCCGTCGATGTCGTCGGCGAGGTAGCGCGGCGGACGTTGGGTGACCCAGGTCAGGTCGATCCCGGCGACGGCGAGGTCGGCCGCGATCTGAGCGCCGGAGTTGCCGCCCCCGACCACGATCACGCGCTGCCCGGCGAACTGGGACGGGCTGCGGTACTGGACGGTGTGGAGCTGGCGCCCCTGGTAGCCGTGGCGGCCGGGGACGGCGGGCAGGAACGAACGGGTCCAGGTCCCGGTGGCGCTGACGACGGCACGGGTCCGCCAGTCGCCGGAGTCGGTCGCGACCCGGAGGAAGACGCCGTCGCGGTGGACCGCGGAGACCCGCACACCGTGCTGGACGGGTAGTTCGTAGCGCTTCTCGTAGTCGGCCAGGTAGGCGACGACGTGGGCGGCGTCGGGGTAGAGATCGCCCTCCTGGACGGGCATGAGGCGCCCGGGGAGGGAGGAGTACTGGGCCGGGGAGAACAGGCGCAGGGAGTCCCAAGTGTGCAGCCAAGCCCCGCCGGGTGCCGTCTGGGCGTCGAGGATGACGTGCTCGATGCCCAGACGACGCAGGTGGTAGCCGGCGGCGAGCCCGGCCTGGCCGCCGCCGATCACCACCACATCCGTGCGCCGCGTCATGCGGAAGTCGACCCGCTGTCCGTCTTGCCGCGCATGAAGATGACCGCCACCAGGGCCAGGCCCACCACGGCGCCGACGAGCTGCATGCCGACGAAGCCCGGCACCGAGCCGGGGGCGATGCCCGCGAACGTGTCGGTGAAGGCGCGGCCGATGGTGACCGCCGGGTTGGCGAAGGAGGTGGAGGAGGTGAACCAGTACGCGGCGCCGATGTACGAGGCCACCGCGACGGGGGCGAAGCGGAGACGGTCGGTGCGGGCCAGGCCGAAGATCAACAGGATCAGGCCCGCGGTGGCCACGACCTCGCCCAGGAGGAGGTTCCCGGCGGAGCGGTCGTGGGTGGACCACTTCACCAGGGGCTCGCCGAACATCGCGTCCGCCAGGATCGCGCCCGCGATGGCGCCGATGATCTGCGAGGGCACGTACACGGCCAGCTCGCGCGCTTTGACGCCGACGCCGCCGCGGCGGGCGGTCCACCACTCGGCCAGCGTGACGGCGGGGTTGAAGTGCGCCCCGGACACCGGGCCGAGGAGGGCGATGAGGACGCCGAGGCCGAAGACCGTGGCGGTGGAGTTGGCCAGCAGCTGCAGGGCCACGTCCTGGGTGAGCTTCGTGGCCTGGATGCCCGACCCGACGACGATGGCGACCAGTGCTGCGGTGCCGGTCAGTTCGGCGGCGGCGCGGGCGATCAGCGGGGTGCGGGGCGGGGTCGCGCCGGGGCCGGACTGCGGCACGTCGGCAGGTATGGGGGTGCCGACGGGCTGGGTGGCGGTCAAGGCTGGTTCTCCTCGGGCAGGTGAGGCAAAGCGCGGAAGGCTAGGGGCAGGACCGCTTGAGGTTCGCTTCCGAGGTGGCCCGCGCGGTCTGGGCGAGGTCGGCGAACTGCCCGGCGAGGGCTTCGATGACTTCCGGGCGCAGGCGGTAGTAGGTGTACCTCCCGCATGGCTCGGTCTCCACGACCCCGGCCTCCCGCAGCACCTTCATGTGGTTGGAGAGGTTGGTCTGCTTCGCGCCCGTCTCCTCCACGAGGTGGGTGGTGCAGAGCGTCTCGCGGGCGAGGAGGGTCACGATCTGGAGCCTGAGAGGGTCGGCCAGAACCCGGATCAGATCAGTGTCGACTGACGTCATCATGGGCTGATACTTTCACATCGGCGGTTGCTGACACCAGCCTGTATTGATGCGACAGTCGCCGCCCTGCACTCCTCCCTGCCCGAGAAGAGGGTCCCCATGACCGCCGTCAAGACGTCCGTGCTGTTCGTCTGCATCCACAACGCGGGCCGCTCCCAGATGGCGGCCGGGTTCCTGCGCCACCTCGCCGGCGACCGCATCGAGGTCCGTTCCGCCGGCTCCGTGCCCGGCAAGCAGATCAATCCCTCCGCGGTGGCTGCCATGGCCGAGCTGGGCATCGACATCTCCGACCAGAAGCCCAAGGTCCTCACTCCCAAGGCCGCCCAGGCGTCCGACTACATCATCACGATGGGCTGCGGCGACGCCTGCCCGTACTTCCCCGGCAAGACCTATCTCGACTGGCAGCTCGAGGACCCGGCCGGCCAGGGCGTCGAGGCCGTCCGTCCCATCCGCGACGAGATCAAGGGTCTGATCGAGGGCCTCATCGCCGAGATCGACGCCAAGTCGAAGGCCTGACGCCTACAGCGTGGCCGAGACGACCGCCAAGCCATCCCCGCAGCCGGCTCGGGCCACCCAGCGGCCCCGGACGCCGAGCGCTACCTCAACGCCTTGAGAGACAGCAGCGCGGACGCCGACACGACGCAGGTCAACGGCTGACTGGCCGACCCCTACCTCGGGTGGGGGCCGACGCTGACGATGTGCGCGCTTACGCCCTTCATGCGCCCCTGCTCCCCCACGTAACTTGCGACGTCGGCCTGTAACACCCGTACGAACGTAGGGGGAAGCAGCTTGAAGCGAGCAGACGGAGCAGACGTGCTGAGCGATCTCGCGCAGCCGTGGAACGTCGCCGTTCACTCGACATCGGACCTCGCGGGCAGCGTCGCCAAGGCTGCGACCGCGGACGACAAGGCCAAGCGGGAGAAGAACCAAGCTGCTCTGCGCCGCAAACCAGAGCTTCGACCGCTCCCTCTGAAGTTACTCGGTCTGTCGCTCCAGCTGACCCCCTGGGAGGTACTCCACTCTCTGGGCCGGGCCAACGTCCTGGCGCGCCAAGGCGTGGGGCGAGGGCTTGCCGAGCACTGGGCCAGCCTGAAGTACTGCCAGGCCCTCACCTGCAACGACGGTCACTACATGGCTCTGTCCACCGAGGGCCGTAACCCCAGGCGCCATTACGCGGCCACACAGTCGGGCGAACTCGGCATCGGCTTCGCCCTGGCCCTCGCCCGGCGCGTACTCGCCGCCCAGTACCCGGACCACTCCGTCTCGGTCATCGACGCCGAGATGGCCATGCGGGCCGGCTGGGAGCTGACCGGCAGGGAAGCGGGACGCAGCAGCGCCCCGCGCCGGCCGGGCTTCTTCCTGGAGGTGTGGAAGCCGGGCGAGCCGTCCCGGTCACCTGCAAGGGCACTCGACCTGCTCCACCGGGCGACCCCGGCACCGGCCGCGGCCCCCGTACGCACGGAGACGGCCCCCGCCCCTCAGCCGGTGACGCATCCGGCCGCGGCCGCCCGGCCCGGGACGCCGGTCGCGCCCACGGTGCTCGCGGCCGACCGGCTCCTGGGCCGCAACGGAGAACTGGCCCTGCTCGCCGCCGCGGCGGACCGGGCGCACACCGGCCGGGCCCAGGTGGTCCTGGTCTCCGGTGAGGCCGGCATCGGCAAGTCCAGCCTCCTGGACGCCGCCCTGCGCCAACTGCCCGGACAGGGCTGGCTGGTCGGCTCGGGGCAGTGCCCGGAGTCCGAGGGCGCCCCGCCCGGCCGGGCCTGGTTCGACATGCTCCCGGATCTCGCACGCACCGCCCCACCGGGAACGTACGCCGACGAGCTCGCCCCGCTCCTGGCCCCCGGCACGACGGACGCCCCGGGACGGACGGACGGCAGCCCGGCACAGCGCTTCCGCCTGCACAGGGCCCTGCTCGGCTGGCTCCGGAACACAGCCCTGCGGCAGCCGCTGGCGATCGTCCTGGACGACCTGCACCGGGGCGACCGGGAAAGCATCGAGCTGTTCCTGCTCTGCGCCGAGCAGCTGCGCGACGTACCGCTGCTGCTGGTCGGCTCGTACCGCACAGGCGAGGGGGATCTGACCGAGGCACTGGCACGCCTGGCCGCCTGCTCTCCGGTGCGACTGGCCCTCGGCGGGCTCTCGGACGCCCAGGCGAAGGCACTGCTGCGCCGCGTCGCGGCCGGCATGACCGACCGGGCGGCGACGGTCCTGGCCGAACGGGCCGGGGGCAACCCCTTCTACCTGCGTGAGAGTTCCCTGCTCCTGGCCGGCGAGGGCGAACAGCAGGCGCTGGCCCGCATCCCGCAAGGGGTCCAGGACGTCCTGCGGCGACGGCTGGCCCTGCTCGCGCCGACCGTGACGGCCGGACTGCGCCTGGCCGCCGTGGCGGGCCGCGAGGCACCGGTCGCGCTCCTGGTCCATGCCGCGGACAGCGATGCCGATCAGCTCCTCGACGCCCTGGAGGCCGGTGTCACCGCCGGACTGCTCACCGAGCCGCGTCCCGGCACGGTCCGCTTCAGCCACGCCCTCGTACGGGACGCCCTGGAAGCCGACCTCACGCGGCTGCGGCTGGCCCGGATGCATTCCCGGCTCGGCAGGAGCCTGATCGCCCTCGGCTCCGACGACGTCGCCGCCACCGCTCACCACCTGCTGCGGGCGGCCGCGGTCGTGTCCGCCGACGCGGCGCCCGCCGTCCACCACGCCCGGCTCGCATGCGAACAGGCCGTACGCCGCTACGCGCCGCAGAACGCCGAGGACCTCCTGAACGCGGCCCTCGGACTCCTGGCCGACCATCCGGCGGCCTTCGCGGACCAGGACGCCGCTCTGCTGCGCGTGACGCTGCTGGGCCAGCTGGTGGACTGCCGGATCCGGATGGGCGCCGTGGTACCCGCCCGCGAGGCACAGGAGCAGGCCGTGGCAGTGGCCCGCGAGGAGGGCCGGGCCGACCTGCTGACCGCCGCCTACACGACCTGGACCGAGCCGACGCCCTGGCGCGTGCGCCCCTACGCGGCGTCCGACCCGGAGGCCGTCGCCGAACTGGAGGTCCTGCTGGAGGACCGGGAACTGACCGACCGGCAGCGGTGTCTGCTCCTCGACCAGCTGGCCGACGCGCTCGACGACACCGATCCGCGTGCCGTGGCCGAGGCGCGCCGGGCCGTGGAGCTCGCCCGGGCCGCCGGCGAGCCCCGGCTGCGCGGACTGACCCTCACGTCCCTGCTGCGCAAGGTCGACGGCGAACTCGAACCGGCCGCCTACGGGGAGCTCCACCGCGAGCTCACCGAGGTGGCCGAGGCCCAGGACGGCCCCGAGTACGCGTGGATGAGCGCCTACGTCGCCGCCGGATCGCCGCCGCCCGCAACGACCCTGCGGAGATGGAGCGGTGTCTCGCACGATCGGACGAGATCGCCCGCACGTACGGGCTCCAGGGCGCGTTCGCCGTGGCCCGGCTGCGCCGTCCCATGCTCGCCATGGCCCAGGGCCGTTTCGAGGAGGCGGAGCACGCCATGGGGACGGCGGTCGCGGAGCTGCGGGCCCGCGGAGCGGTGGACCTCAGCGGGCTCGCCGCCCTGGGTATCGGATGCATGCGGGTGCAGCAGGGCCGGCTCGCCGAGATGCTGCCCGTGCTCCTCGCGGTGTGGGAGCAGTACAAGCCCCACAACGAAGCCCTCGCCGCACTCGCGCTGCAGGCCGCGGGACGCCCCGAGGAGGCCCGGGAGGTCTTCGGCCTGCGCGTGCCGCTCCGGCGCGACTTCGCCTACTCCATCCTGGCCGGGCTGCGCGGCGCCGCCGCCATCGCCTTCGGCGACCGGACGGCGGCCGACGAGGTCTACCGGGACCTGCTGCCGCTGCACGCACTGGCGGGCGGCGCGAGCAGCCTCAGCCTCGTCTTCCGCCCCGTCGCGCAGACCCTGGGAGACCTCGCCCGGTTCCTCGGGCGCCCCGAAGACGCCCGGCGGCACTACCTCGAAGCCGCGGAGGTGGCGGCCGCCTGGGAGTCCCCCCTCTGGGCGGAGGCCGCCCACAGCGCCCTCGACGGGCTGGGGCCTGTCGTCAAACTCCCGTCGTAGTTCTGAGGGCGGCCCCGCGGAGCAGACGGGAGTTTGACGGCAGGCCTTAGGGCCGGGGCGAGCCGGAAGGCCGTGACGGAGCGGGCTCGCCCAGCTCGGCGAGGAACTGCGCGGCCAGGTCGAGGAAGTGCTCGGGCGAGTCGGTCGTCAGCTGGAGGTCCACGAGCACCTCGTCGGTCTCCGCCCCGCACATCACCCTGAGGTGGTCGCAGATCTGGCGCACCGTCCCGCGCTGATGGGCCTCCCCGGGCGCGGCCTCCGTCGCGGTGACCTCGGGGTTCACGCGGAACACCCGGCGCAGTGCCGCCGGGTCGCGTCCCGCCCGCTCGGCGGCCTCGACGGCCACCGCCCACAGACCGTGGAAGAAGGGCAGTGGCATGGACGCCCCGAGCCAGCCGTCCGCACGCCGGCCGACCCGCTCCAGAGCGGCCGCGGTGAAGCCGCCCAGCAGGATGGGCGGCCTCGGCCTCTGACACGGTTTGGGCAGCACGGTCGATTCGGTGATCCTCCACAGGGCGCCGGAGTGCACGACCGTCCCGGGCCTCCACACGGCCTCCAGGACGTCGAGGGTCTCCTCCAGCCGGGCGCCGCGCCCCCGCCACGGCACCCCGGCGGCCTCGTACTCCTCCTGCATCCAGCCCAGGCCGAGACCCACGTCCAGACGGCCACGGCTGATCAGATCGAGGGTCGTCAGGGCCCGGGCGAGCACGGGGGGAGGCTGCCACAGGGCATTGAGCGTGCTACTGCCCAGGCGTACCCGCCCGGTCGCCGAAGCCGCCACGCCCAGCGCGAGCAGCGGGTCGAGATGGGTGCCGTACCGCACGGGCATCGGCTTCCCTCCCGCGTACCCGTCGGGCGGGACGACCGGGGCCAAGAGCCGGTCGGCCACCCAGAGGCTGTCGCAGCCGAGCGCTTCCATGGCCGCACACATTCCGGCCGAGCGATGGGGGTCTGCGAACGGGCCGAACTGAGGGACGGAGAATCCGATGCGCATCGGTGAGAACTCCTCGATCGGTACGGGAGGGGCGAGGCGGCCGGGGCGCCCGCCCGGGCGGACGGGCCGCACCTCATTCGCCGGCGCGCCGGCCACGGATCCGCCGGGTCTCACGGCGGTACTGGCGCTGCCCGAGCAGCTTCCACAGCACCCGCGCCGGTACCGGCAGCCGGGTGAGGAACTCCCGGCGCTCCTCCGGCGAACTGTCCTCCAGGATGGCGCCCAGGGCGATCATCAGCCGGTCGCGGGGCGTCTCGGCGAGCCCCCGCTCCCCGACCGCGCGCCACTGCTCCTCGGTCACGTGGAGCGAGACCAGCGGCATGACCTCCCGCTCCTCCTCGTCGAGATGGGCGCACAGCTGCCGGTGGTGCCTGCGCAAGGCCTCGGCCAGCTCGTCCCGGTCCTCGGCCAGAGCCCGTGCCTGCCACCGGTCCATCAGCACCCGGACCTCACCGATCCCGTCGGTGAGCTCGCGATGCTGCGCCTCCATCGCCAGCACGTGCTCGGCATCGAGATCCAGGTGGGGCAGGACCGCGGGCCAGAGCATCTTGTCCTCACCGGTGTGGTGGGTGTGCAGCCCGATGGTGTAGAGCCGCCAGTGCTCGGCGAGGATCCGGGCGCGCGCCGTGTCGGCGGGCTGGACCTCCTGGACGAGTTCGGCCAGCAGCCGCGACTCGCGGCGGAACACCTGGTGGATCATCGCCATCTCGCGGGTGTAAGCGTGGGCAGGGGAGTCTGAAACATTGTTCGTGGTCATGTGTCCCAGTCTTCGGAGGCCGATTGCAGGGCACTTGCACCTGACTTGCCGCTTTCCGGCCCCCGTGGCCCCGAAGGTGGCCTGAGACGAGTACGTACGCCCGAGGCGCGCCGGCGGCTCCGCGTCGACGACGACGTCACGGTGCTGCTCCGCTTCCAGGGCAGAAACCCCCAGGTCAGCCCGATATGGGTCGAGTCGACATAGCTGACGGCCGGAGTGTGTGCGCACCGCCCACCACGGCACCCGGCGGGTGGGCCGGCGGTCCTCAGCGGTATCTGCGGTCCGCGCCCCCGGTCACGGACCGCCACGACCGGTACGTCGTCACCGACCGCCCCGCGGGCGTCGACGGGGACAGCCGTCAACGGGGGTTCGCAGTCGTCACTTGAACAGGGGAACCGTGAGGGCCTGTCGTTGACCGTCGTTGCACGGCTCTCGGCCGGTGTCGCGACGGGCGCCTGCCCTGTCGCACCCCTCCGGCCGGCGCGTCCGGTCCCTCGCGATCCGGCCGATGACGAGAGCACATGTCCGGACCGGACCCTGCGCCGATGGGCCCAAGGCGTGGACGCCCCGCAGAAAGAGGCGGCGGATGTCGGGGGCGGGGAGCCGTAGCCGCCAGGCTGCCAGACGTGGTCGATTCCATGCGTTTGCAGTGTGCATCACGACAAGAATCAATCAATTGCGGGTCCATGTCGGTCAACGGGGAGGCTCCCGTTCCTCCAAGGTCACATGGTGTACCCGAACTGACTATTCTCCCCTGCGTGTTGCGCTGCACTCACAGCGAGTAACCGAATGCTGTGTCCGTGCGCGGATGGAGACCTGGCCGCAGGGAGACGTGACCACCGATGCGATCTCGAACCGACCTGTCGGGAGCACCCATGACATCACTCGCGCTCGGCCGGGCGACGTCCCGACCGCTCCCGCCGCCGCACCGCACCACCCCCAGTCCACTCATTCCAGACTGTTTAGGGACCCCTCGATGGTTCGTACCGGTTCAACCCCTGGAGGCCTGCCACGTGCAATGCCTCCGGCATGGCTCATCCCTCCCGGCCTTCTGGCCGGGGCCTGCGGCATAGCGCTGATCTTCGGCCCCGCGCAGATACGTACGCCGGTTGCCTGGTGCGGTCTCGTCGCGGTCGTCCTGACGGCCGTCACCTCGGCCGAGACGGCGCGCCGGGCGCGCGCGGCGGAGCAGGCCCGGCACGCGCAGGTGACTGCCGACGTACAGCAGTACTACGCGCAACGCGAAGCAGCACTGTTCGGGCGCCTGTCCGATCAGCGGGCCACCACCGTATGGCTCGCCGAAGAGCTGCTCCCCGCGGCCGTCGCCCGTATGAAGAAGGGTGACCCCGCAGCGGAGATCCTGCAGGCCGTCACGTTCGGGGAACATCTCGACAGCGACTTCGCCGAAGCCCTCCGGGCGGCTCTGCGGACGCTCCTGGAAGCGGTGGAGGCCGAGGAGCAGACGCGGGACTCCTCCCAGCGGGCCCTGGTGGCGATCGCGCGCCGGGTCCAGGCGATCGTGCATCAGCTCGCCAAGGACCTCCGTGACATGCAGATCCTGCACGGTACGGATCTCGTCGTCTCCCACGGACTGCAGGCAATCGACCATCGCAACGCCCTGATCGGGCGCCTTGCGGCCAGCGTCGCGGTCCTGGGCGACGCCCGGCCCGGCCGTCAGTGGTCGAAGGCGATCCCGCTCTATGACGTCGTACGGGGCGCCATGTCACGCATCGTGGACTATCCCCGCGTGAAGCTGCAGTCGGTGACGGAGGTTGCCGTCATCGGTCCGGGAGCCGAGCCATTGATCCACCTGCTCGCCGAATTGCTCGACAACGCCACGACCTTCTCGCCGCCGCACACCCCGGTCGAGGTGAGCGCGAGCGAGGTGCCGTCCGGCATCGCCATCGAGATCGAGGACCGCGGGGTCGGGCTCACCGAAGAGGTCCGGCAGCGCATTGACCGCGTCATGGCACAGGGGTCCTCCAGCCTGGACCTGGCAGACCTGGGCGAGGCGACGCAGCTCGGCCTGCCCGTCGTCAGCAGGCTGGCCCGCGAGAACGGCCTTGAGGTCGATCTGCGCCCCTCCGCCTACGGAGGAGTACGGGCCGTGGTGCTCGTCCCGCGGCGCCTGATCACCACGGTCGAGCAACAGCCCCGGAAAGTCCAGCCGTTCGCGCCGAAGCGAACGGGCACTCCGATCGTGCCGAAGCCGACGATGACGCGCGATTCCGTCGAGGTCAGGCAGACCGCGAACGGGCTGCCCCAGCGGCGACGGGAGTCACCCGTCCCGACACCGGTCGTCCGCACGACCCCCCCTCCCCCCGCTGCCCCGAAAGCCTCTCCCCGATCGGCCGGCGCGGCTCGGCAACCGGGCCTGATGTGGGAGGCGTTCAGTGGTGAGAAGAGATCGGGTGCCGACCCTTCCAGTCAGTCCAGCGAGCCATCAGATGAGGATATGTAACCGTGACGCCACTGCCCAACATGGACTGGATGCTCAAGGAGCTCGCGTCCAGCGTCCCTTACGTGCGACACGTGGTAGTGCTCTCGTCGGACGGTCTGTGTATCGGTCAAGCGAACACGGAGACCGACACCGCTGACGCGATCGCCGCCGCCTGCTCGGGGATGCAGAGCCTGGCGAAGGCCATCGCGCAGAAGTTCCCGCACGGAGACGGCTCGACGCGCATGGTCGGGATCGAGGTCGACGGCGGGTACTTCTCCCTGATGGCGGCCGGACCCGGGGCCTACCTCGCGGTACTGGCCGATGAGGAGGTGGACGCGGGGCTGCTGGGCGACCGCATGCGTACGCTCGTGCTCAGGATCGGCCAGCACATGACAAGCCCCCCTCGTGATGACGTCGGGCAGGCGATGTGACGTCAGAGCACCACGGCGCATGGGACGAAGGCAGTCCCGTACCGCTTTATGTCATCTCCGGTGGCCCCGGTTCCCCGGCCAAGGCCTTCAATCTGGTCACCCTCATCACATCGAGGTCCGCACCCCAGCCCGCGATGCAGCCCGAGCAGGCGGCGATCCTCGCCATGTGCCAGTACCCGCTGTCGGTGGCCGAGATATCCGCGTATCTCAGTCTGCCGTTCAGCGTCCTCACGGCACTGCTCTCCCAGCTCGTCGAGGACGAGCGGGTCGAGGCGATCGCCCCGGTTCCTGTCGCTGCGGTCCCCGAACTCGGCCTTCTGGAGGCGGTGATCCATGGACTACGCAATCTCTGACGTACCCGCCGTCGGCCCCCGCAGCACCGACGTGCTGCTGCCGCACGGCGCCAGGGGAGTCAAGGTCGTGATTGTCGGCGGTTTCGGGGTCGGCAAGACGACGATGGTCGGGGCGGTGAGCGAGATATCGCCCCTGACCACCGAAGAGACCATGACGCAGGCCGGCGTCGGGATCGACCACAATCCCGGTGCCGAGGGAAAGAACACCACCACCGTCGCCATGGACTTCGGCCGCATCAGCATCAACGAGGAGCTGATCCTCTATCTCTTCGGGACGCCGGGACAGGAGCGCTTCTGGTTCCTGTGGAACGGCATCTTCGAAGGCGCGCTCGGCGCCGTGGTCCTCGTCGACACCCGCATGATCGAAGTCTGCTTCGAGATCATCACCCGCCTGGAAGACCGCCGCGTCCCCTTCGTCGTGGCCGTCAACTCCTTCCCCGAGGCCCCGCAGCACCCGATAGCAGCTCTGCGGACTGCTCTGGACCTCAACGAATCCGTGCCCATCGTCACCTGTGACGCGCGCGACCGGTCGTCCTGCCGTGACGCCCTGCTCTCGCTGATGGGGTACCTGTGCACCCTCGCCGCCGCCCAGGAGTCCGAATGACTGTCCCGCCCGCCGACCGCGCCACGACCGAACCGGGGCTCGTCCCGCCCCCGGGTTGCCCGGCCCACTCCGCCACGGGCGCCGGGGGAGTGACCCGGCTCCATGGCGCCGCTGCCGAGACGGATCCCATGGGCCTGTACGAGAAGCTGAGGGCCGACCACGGTCCGGTGGCGCCCGTCCTGCTCGAAGGGGACGTACGAGCCTGGCTCGTTCTGGGGTACCTGGAGAACCGTGATGTGGCCACCCGCTCCACCCAGTTCTCCCGTGACCCCCGCACCTGGCACGGCTGGAGGAGTGGCGAGATCGACCCGGAGACCTCGCCGCTCGTGCCGATGATCGGCTGGCGTCCCGACTGCGTTTGCGCGGACGGCGAGGAGCACCAGCGCCTGCGTGGCGCCGTCACTGCCGCACTCAACCAGTTCGACCAGCGCGGGATCCGCCGCCACATCACCCGGTTCGCACACCAGTTGATCGACGAGTTCAGCGAGAGCGGCAGGATGGAGCTGGTCGGCGAGTTCGCCGAGCCTCTTCCGATGCTCGTCCTCACCCACCTGCTCGGCATGTCGGACGAGGACGGTCCCAAGCTCGTCCATGCCGCCCGGGACCTTTTCAAGGCCACGGAGACGTCGCTCGCCAGCAACGCCTATGTGCTGGAGACCCTCAAGGAGCTCGTCGCCGCCAAGCGTGTCCTGCCCGGGCAGGACATCGCATCCGTGCTGATGGCCCACCCGGCCGGTCTCAGCGACGAGGAGGTGCAGCACCACCTGCGCCTCATCCTGCTCGCCGGCTATGAGACCACCGCCAATCTCATGGCCAACGTGCTACGGATGTCGGTCACCGACCCGCGGTTCCGCGGATCGTTGGCCGGTGGCCAGATGACCCTGCCCGAAGCGGTGGAGCAGGTGCTGTGGGACGAACCGCCGTTGATGGTGTGCCCGGGCCGCTGGGCCACCGGTGACACCACGCTCGGAGGGCAGGAGATCAAGGCGGGGGACATGCTGCTGCTCGGCCTGGCCGCCGGCAATGTCGATCAGGCGGTCCGCCAGGATCCCTCGACCCGCGTGCACCACAACCGCGCGCACCTGTCCTTCAGTGCGGGCGCCCACGAGTGCCCCGGCCAGGACATCGGCCGTGTCATCGCCGACACCGGCATCGACATCCTGCTCACCCGGCTGCCCGACATCAGCCTGGCCGTCCCCGAGTCCCAGCTCACCTGGCGTTCCTCGACCTGGGCCCGGCACCTGACGGCGCTGCCCGTGAAGTTCGCCGCCCGTCCTCGTGAAACCCGTGAGCTGCTGGTGACGCCCCTGCCGGCGCCGCCGCCGCCGGCCACCGGGATGCCCATGGCACCGCGACTGCCGGATTCCGTACCCCGCGTCCCGTGGCGGGCGCGGCTGAGGCGGTTCCTGCGGATGCGATAGGCCCGGTACGGCGCACTGGCGCCGAGCCCACGGCCGAGGGGCTGCCGGACAACATGGTTCGGCAGCCCCTCAGTTCGTCCCGGGCCCGCGCCCCGGCGCCTTACGGCGTCGAGCGATACCGCCCACGGGCGGGCACCGTGGCGCCGGCCGTCCGTTGCTCCGGGACGGAACCGCCCACGGGGGCGTATCGGGGTGCCCCGGTGTACCAGGCGTGGAGCCCGGACAGGAAACTCCTGGCACCGCGGAGCCAGGCCTCCAGCTCGATCTGTTCGCCCCGGTCCAGTCCGGCTCGCTGGACGAGCGGGGGCAGTTCGCTCTGTATGAGGTGTTCGAAGTGGCGCAGCCGGGCGGTGACCAGATCCGCGGCGGCCTGCATCGCCTCCTGGACGGTGCTGCCCCGAGACGTCCCGAGGACGACGACGAGGTTGTTGACGTCGTACTCTTCGTGAACCTCCCGCTGGTAGGAGGCGATGTCGTTCGCCAGGCCCATGTAGTCCATGAAGGCGTCGAGGAGAGCGCAGACGGTCCGGCTGTGCCGGATCCGCTCGGGGATCCTTGCCCCGGTGGCGAGTTCGACGGAGTAGGGGGCGGTGTACGCGGCGAAGCTCTCACGGCGGAACTGGGCGTACTCGATGAGGTCGGGGACGCGGCCGGCGCGGCTGTTGACCAGTTCCTGGACTCCGGCGTCGATGTAACGTGCCAGCGCCCGGTTGAGCCCTTGCCGCCAGTGCGCGAGCCTCGGCGGGAACAGGCGTTGCTGGAGGTCGGCCATTCCCTTCTCGACCGCGTTGGCCGGCTCCGGCACCCGGGCGTCCGGCTCCGGAGGGAGGAAGGCATGGAGACGGGCGGTGAAGGCCTGCGCGCCCGCGAGGTCGCCCGTCTGCTTGAAGGCGGAGGCGAAGTAGTCGTCCCAGGCCAGAGCCCAGAGGTTGAACCGGTGATTGAGCCGGAGGCCGACGAGCGAGGCGTCAGGAAGAGTCCATGCGGTCAGCTGGTCGACAGCCATGGCATGGAACTGGGACCGGGTCCAGATCAGCCGGGCCGACGGCGCTTCGTAGCCGGCCAGCATGCCCATCTCGCGCGCCCACGTCTCGGTCTCCTCGCGCAGGACCGGCAGGTACGGATTCAGCCGCACCGGGTATGGCATCCGCAGTATGGGAAGTTCGATGTCCTGCACTGTCATGGGATCCCTACCTCCCTTTCGGCGCACACCGGTGTGCGGACCACAAGCGCGATCGGGCTGCCCTTCGAAGGAAGCCCCAGGTCACGGGTGTGAACGGCCTGTCGGAGACTCGCTGCGTCATGCAAGGACGTGAACGCGCTGCACATTCGAGAAGGGTCGGGCCGACCGGCTCGGTGCCGGAGTGTGACGATCCTCTACTGCCACAGGGGCGGACGTCGAGCAGTTCCGGCCATTTGGCGCACCAAACCTTCCCGCAGTGACCGATCTGCAACCCGTGCGGTTGTCTTCGGCCACGATCAGAGCAGGATTGTGCGAAGGAAACGATCACTCTGGTCGTGTTTGGCTCAAATTCGATCTCAGAGGGTCAGGGGGAGGGTGGTCAGGCCGCGGGTGAGGCGGGTTCGGCGCCAGGCCAGGGATTCTGCGGGGATGGCCAGGCGGGTGTTCGGGAAGCGGGTCACCAGGGTGCGGAGGGCGATTTCCGCCTCGGCGCGGGCCAGGGGGGCGCCCGGGCAGCGGTGGATGCCGTGGCCGAAGGAGAGGTGGCGGCCGGCGTCGCGGTCGAGATCAAGGAGGTGCGGGTCGGGGAACGTCGCCGGGTCGCGGTTCGCGGCCCCGGGGGCGATGAGTACCGGGAAGCCCGCCGGGATGTCGACCCCGCCGACACGCAGGTCCTCGGTGCTGTGACGGAAGGTGGCCACGCTCACCGGGGAGTCGAAGCGGAGCAGTTCGTCGAGGGCATCGGGGATCAGGTCCGGGTCCCGGCGCAGGCGGTCGAACGCCTCAGGGTGCCGGAGCAGGGCCAGGACGGCGTTGCCGATGAAGTGGGTGGTGGTCTCGTGCCCGGCGACCAGGAGGAGGGCGGCCAGGGAGACGGCCTCGTCCCGGTCGAGGCCGCCCTCGTCGCAGTCGCGCAGGAGGGAGTGGAGCGGGCCGTCGCCGGGGGTGGCGCCGGCCGTGTCGACGAGGTGGGTCAGGTACTCGCCGATCCGGTGCGACGCGGCGTCGACGCGGTCGGTGTCGGTCGCGTCGAAGAGGTCGTGGGACCAGCCGGCGAGCGTGGCGCGGTCGGATTCCGGCACCCCCAGCAGCTCGCAGACGACGGTGACCGGCAGGGGTACCGCCAGGTCCGCCACCAGGTCGACCTCCGTGCCCGGTCGCCACGCGGCCATGAGGTCGTCGACGACCCGGGTGATGTACGGGCGCAGTTCCCGGACACGTCCGGTGGTGAACAGGGGCGTCGCCACCCGCCGGTGGCGGGTGTGCGCGGGTGGGTCGCTCGCCAGCATGTTGCGGGAGATCGCCGGGTGCAGGTCGCGGTTCGAGGGCCGGTCGGCGAAGAAGCGGGCCGTGTCCTTGGACAGACGGGGGTCGGTGAACGCCTCGCGGGCCTCGGGGTGGCCGGTGATCAGGTACGCGTGGTGCCCGCCGGAGCCGGTGGGGATCCGCTGGACCGGGCAGCCTTCGCGCAGCCGGTCGTAGGTGGGGTAGGGGTCGGCGAAGAAGCGCGGGTCGCGCAGGGGGTCCTGCCGCGGGGCGCTCATGAGGCCGCGCCCGCGTGCTCGGGTGCCGCGTGCCGGGCGTGGGCGTCCGCCACGAGCAGCAGCCACGCGGTCTCCGCCGGGAGGTCGCCCTTGCGGGAGCGGGTGCCGGCGGCGGGCGGGGCCTCGTCCCCGTCGAGGGGGAGCCCGGTGCGCTTCGCGTGGACGGCCGCGGCGATGACCGCCGCCTCCACCTCGGCGTCGCCCTCGGGGGTGCCGGCCGTGCCCCGGCGGGCGACCTCGGCGGCCGCCGCGTCCCGTACGGACGTCTGACGGTACCTGCGCAGGGCCAGTACGCAGTCGTTGATCTCGATGACCCGGCGGTGGAGGTGGAAGTCGAGGTCGTGGGTGTCGGCTTCGGTGTTCCCCGGGTCGAGCACGACCTCGGGGACCGCGGAGGTGACCTCCCGCCACAGGGGTTCCAGCGCGGTGAACGAGTTCCGTTCCCAGCGGTGGCGGCGCAGTTGGCTGAGCGGCCACAGCAGGGCGGGGAGGGTGAGTCCGGCGGTGATGAGGAGGACTGCGACGGCGGGCGCGGTCACGCTGAACGCGCAGCGGACGGGGGTCAGCGGGGTCGAGCACCGGGCGCCTTCGGGCACGAGCCCGAGACCGAGGCCGATGGAGACCAGGGTGAAGAGCTTGTACGCGGCGTAGACGAGGGCGAAGCCACAGCCCACCGAGGTGGTGCGCAGGCCCCAGCGCTGACTGCGGCGGGTCGAGCGCTTGGACTGGGCCCAGGTCTGGAGGAGGAAGTCCTTGGCCGTGTACCCGAGGTAGGAGATGTAGATGAGCACGTAGCACGCGTACAACACCGGGTTGCGGCCGGTGAGTTGTTCGGCGGTGAAGAAGGCGGTCATGCCGGTGACGGAGAGCGCGAGGGCGATGACGCGCAGCCGGATCTGCCGGTCGGCCCGTTCGCGGTCCAGGTTGAGCTGGAAGAGGAAGGCGAGGACCGAGGTGGCCGCCGTCAGGGTGAAGGTGTTGCTGAGGAGCCGTGCGACGTGCGGGACCACCGATTCGACCGCGTGCTCCACGGCGGGGGCGTAGGAGGCGAAGGCGAGGGCGAACGAGGTCAGCAGCGCCGCCATCGCCCAGGTGCCCGTGGGGCGGTGGCCGCCGCGCCCCCGCACCCAGTAGGCGGCGAAGCACAGCAGCACGACGGCCGTGCCCGTGAAGAGGATGCTGATCATTTCCGGTGGCGTTTCTTCCTGTGTGGTGTTGCGAACAGCGCGTCCCAGCTCTCGGCGCCGCTGGCGGGCCGGCTCGACGGGCCTTCGCGTCCCCGGTACATGAGTTGTCGGATCACGCTCGCCATCACCTCGGCCTCGCGTTCGTCCTCGCTGGTGTAGCTGGTCCGGCCGGACATGCGCTGCACGAGGGTGGGGTTGAACCCGATGGCGCGCAGGGTGTCCTGGTCCAGTTCCAGGCTGCCGGGGTGGTCGCAGATGATGTGGCTGATCTCGTGGGCGAGGATGTGGTTCTGGTGGAGGGGGGAGGTGGCCTCCTCGTAGAACAACAGGTCGGCGTCCGGGGTCTCCAGGCGGATCCCGCACGGAGCGTCCATGGCGCCCAGGGTGCTCAGGGGGCGCAGGATGATGGGGCGTCGGCGTTGTTCGGCCACGGCGTCGCGGAGGTCGCGGGTGCTGAAGCGGTGCGGGAGTCCAAGCGCCTGGACGCGCGCCTCACACGTGGCGCGAAGCTGCTCAAGTTCCATTTGCTCACTCTGGTGACGCCGGTCGGGGGTGGTCGGCGGGGACGAACCTCTCCCTGGAAGCCCGGTACGCGCCCCCAATGTTGACATGTTCGCGACTCCGCTTCGAGGGCGGGGTGCCGCCGCGGTCGGGCCGTGCGGCTCGGGATGCCGGGCTTGTGCCGGGAAACACCTGATGCCCCCCTGTCGATGAGCGACCACAGGGGGGTGTCGTGTCGGGGCGGGGACCGTGCGATCGCCGCCCGGCGCGCGGTTCAGTCGTCCAGGCTGAGGTCCTGCGCGGGGTCGTCGGTGGTGAGTCCTTCGAGCTTCCGTGCCTGTTCGATCACGGTGGACAGCATCTTCAGGCTGTCGACGCTCAGGCCGTTGGCGCGCAGGGCCACCTTGCGGACGTCCAGGTCGCGCATGGCGGCGAGGAGGTCGATCTCCGCCTTGGTGCGTTCGGCTGCCGCGCTGTCCACGAAGTAGCCGGCCGGTACGCCGAAGAAGTCGGCGAGGGCCTTGATGGTGTGTCGCGTCGGGTTCCGCTTGGCGCCGGTGCGCAGTTGCTGGATGGCACTGGCCGTCACCCCGCGCCCCTCTCCGGTCGCGGCCTTGCGGATTCCCTCGGCGACCTCCGCGTAGGTGTAGGGCCCCCGGGAAGGGGGGTGCACCTCGCGGAAGAGATGGTCCAGGAGTTGGGCGAAGGTGGGCGACTGGTCATCCTCCATGTACAGGACCTCCTTGGCGTGATGCCGAGTCTTTGCCCACCACAGTGTTCCTCGAAGCCCAACGGGCCGGCACCGGCAACACTTTGGTTGACGCCGGACGGTTACTCTGGTGTACGTTACCAATGCTTCGTCGCCACTGAAGTGTCGAGGGGGGAGTGGTGGCGGTGCCGGACGGGTCGAGGTCGAGCTTCACGGGGGTGAGCTCGGCCGACGGCCCGGAGCGCCGTGGCCGCGCCGGACGGGTTCGCCCCGGCCGGCGCGCGGCGACTCGGGGGAGGTGCGGGCCGGTCTCGCACCACCCGCACCCCGGCCCGGGTCAGGGCGGAGATCGTGGCCTGTGTCGGACCCCGGACGGCCGGAAACGACCGGCACATGTGGCGGTGTGCGGCGCCCGCCCGGCGCCGTGGCGTAAAAATGATCACCGATCTGCCCGTCGGGCGCGTGATCCCTATGCTGACGGCATGCTCGACATACCTCTTTCAGCGCTGGAAGTCGCGATGGTCCAGGTGGACACCCGCGCCGTGGACACCCTGCGGGACACCGCGGCCTTCGCACAGGGACTGGAACGGCTGGGTTACCACCGGATTTGGTACGCCGAGCATCACCACTCGCCCGCTATCGGTGCGTTCCCGCCGGTCGTGCTGATCGCGCACTCCGCCGCCTCGACCTCGGCCATCCGTCTCGGCTCGGGCGGCGTGCTGGCCCCCAACCATGCCCCCATCATGCTGGCGGAGCAGTTCGGAACGCTGGCCGCCCTGCACGAGGACCGCATCGACCTGGGCGTCGGCCGAGGCCCCGGGACCTTCGACGAGGCCATTGCACGGGCGCTTCGCCGTGGTGCAGGACCGACGACCGACGCGGAGTACGAGAGCGACGTGGCCTCGATCCTGTCCTTCCTGGTGGACGAAGTCGCCCTCGGCCCACTGCCGGAGCCGTGGCTGCTGGCCTCCAGCACCGCGGGCGCCGCTCTCGCCGCGAAACTCGGTCTGCCGATCGCCGTGGCACACCACATCCGGCCCGACAACACCCGTGCGGTCCTGGAGCGTTACCGGGCGGGGTTCACTCCGTCCCGTTGGTGCGAGCGGCCTCGGGTGCTGCTGTGCGTCGAGGCGGTGTGCGCGGATACGGAAGAACAAGCCGCGTGGCGAGTGGGACCGATGAACGTCGTCAAGGCCGGACTCCTCAAGGGGGTGAGTGACATGCCCTTCCCCACACCGGCACAGGCCGCCGCCCACCCCTTCACGGAGGAGGAGCGAGGGGCGCTGGCCCATTTCCGGTCACAGCAGGCCGTCGGGACGGCGGAGACCGTCGTGCACCGGCTCGCCGAACTGGCGCGTGAGACCGGCGCGGACGAACTGATGCTGACCACGCCCGTCTACGACCTAGGCGACCGCCTTCGCTCCTACGAGCTCATCAAGAAGTACTCCGAAGCCACGACCGCTTCGTAGGAACCGGCTTCAGGAGGGTTTCGTCGGGGAGAAGGCGGTGACGGTCACCTTGTTGTCGCACTCCGCGAAGACGCCCTCATCCATGGCGATCTGGTGTGAGGCGGCGCCGGGAACGCCCAGGACGAGCGTGGGGAAGCCGGCGGGCGTGGCGCCGGATACGCAGTAGCCGTGGGTCTCGGCTTCCGGCTCCGCTACGCCGGCGACGCCCAGGTTCCGGCTCCTGCGTACCGCCAGGGGCATGATGGCAGGGTGAACGTTCCGTCGGCGGCCGATGCCGGAACCGGTGTCCCGGCACGCCTCCAGGTCGCTCCCACACCTCGGACCGCCGTCGTGTGGCTGCCTCCGGCTGCTCTGTGGCCTCCCATCCAGAGCATCCGTGCCGAGCACGACCCCCAGATCCGCCGCTGGCCTCCGCACGTCAACCTGATCTTCGGCTTCGTCCCGGAGACCGACTTCGCGGCGGCCGCCCCGCTGCTGGCCGCGGCAGCCGCACAGAACGAGCCTTTCGGCATCCGCCTCAGCGGCGTACGTACCTTCCGCCACCGTGCGTACGCCACGGTATGGCTGGACCCCGCCGCAGCCGGACCGGCCCCCTGGGCAGCGCTCCAGGACGCCCTGGCGGAGATGTTTCCCCTGTGCCGTGGCCGATTCCCGCGCTTCACCCCCCACCTGTCACTCGGGCGTACTCATGACCCGCGCGGCCTGGCTGCGGAATGCGCCGCACGCCTCGGCAGCATGTCGGCGCGGGTCGAGGACATCGTGCTGCTCTCGCGCCGGGGAGAGGGGCCCATGCAACCCCGCGCCACGATCACCCTGGGCACGGGCGCACTTCATTGGCGCCACGACTTCGACGCGGGGCGGCCCCGTCGTACGGATTGAGTCCGCCGCCCTGTGCTTGCCGAAGGGCTGTGCACCGGCCTCCCCGGCCTGCGCCCTCCTCGCAGAGCGGGCCGGTGGAAGCCGGAGGAGAATTGAGGAGCAGCTCACGGAGAGTCATGTTTCTCCTCACCCGATTGTGCAGGGACCTTTGACGCTCAGCTCTCCGTACCGCCGGATTCCGACGGAGCCCGGCACACGGTACGAGGCCGGTGCGCTACGCAGCCGGACGTGGCCGCCGATGCCGTATTGACGGTGACCGGCACCGCCCCGGTCCCGACCACCCCGCCGAACCCGACCCTGCCGAACCCGACCCCGTCGAACCCGGCACCCATACCGAACCCGACCGCCACCTCGCCCATCCCCGGCCCGGGTCCCGACGACGCGGTCCCGGTCGGCCTGGTCGTCGGGTCGAGCTTGCTCGGCGTGGCCCTGCTGGCCGGCCTCGGGGGCGCGTTCCTCACTCATCGCCACCGAGGTCCGCGCTGGGTCCACGGCCACATCAGCTCCCGCTTGCGCCCGACCGCCGCCGCCACTGAGGTGGCCGAGCCGTCGGACTCCGGACCACCGACCCACTCCGTACGGCTGGAACCCCATCCGGACCCGGGCGACCAGACCGTGGAGGAGGACTCATGACCACGGCACCCGCTGCCGAGCCCCTCACCGTTCGGGCTCTGCTGCTCGGCTCCGGGGAGCAGGCCCCTGACGCACTCGCCGAGACCCTGCACGCCCACCGTGCGGCGGCAGGCGTCCTCCCGGGCGGGCGCGGCCTGACCCCCGCGGCCGAGGGGGCCGTCGAGCGGGAACTGGCCACCGTCGTGAACGGCTTCCTCGACCTCGATCTCGTCTCCCTGGTGGCTTCGGGCTGGTCCAGGTACCAGGCCCTCAAGGAGGCCGCTCGCCGGACGCGCCGGTACCCCGGCAGCGAGGAGGTCTTCGCGCCGGCCGGCTACAGCATCACCTCCGCCGCCCGCGGCACCGCCCGCCTGACCCCCACCACCGGCATCGGCCTCTCCGCCACCGCCGGTTCCGCCGGTTCGCCGGGGGCGCGGACAGACCCCCACCTCGTGAGGATTCGGCCGCTGATCGTCACACGGGCATGACGGGACCGCAGGCATGGATCACCCGATCGGCGCGGGGCGTACGAACTCCGTGTGCGGGTGGACCCGAACCAGACCCAACTCCCGTTTTCGCGCACGAACATGCGTCGCGAGGGACACAATCGTGCGCATGTTGAATCAAGGTGATCTGGAACAGGACATCCGCACGCTCGCCGATGACGAGGCCGTCCGCGCGCTGACGGTTCTGGCGGAGGAGCACGGGTTGCTCCCCGCCGCGCGGCAGCTGTCCGCGGGCGGCGATGAGCTGCGGGCGGAGGTGGCCGCCGTGGAGCTGGAGCGGTACGTGGGGGCGGAGCAAAGCGAGTTATCCGACGGGGAGTTGGCGCGCCGCGTACTGGAGTACGCGGCGGCGGCGCGCGAGGACCTGGCGGACACGGTCGGCGAGGCCGTCGCCTACGCACGCTCGCCCATGGAACGGCTCGACCCCGTCACACTGCCGGTCGCGGCGCTCGTCGTCACGCTCCTGCAGACCGAGGTGGTCCTGAAACGGGATCCGCGCGGGAGGTGGAGCCTGACCATCCACAAGCGGGCCCTGCGGGATTCCTCCCTCGGCCGGGTCCTGACGGCCCTGCTCTCGCAGATCACCAGCGGCAAGTAGCCGGCGGACCGGGAGGAGAGGGTTCGCGATGACGGTCTCGGTGAGAGCGCCCTACGCGTGGCACTGCGAGCAATGTGGCCAGGAGCGGGGGGCTCCGGTCTGGCGCGTCATCGACGCACGGGAGCGGGCCGACGTGCTGGCGGCACCCGTCCCCGGCGTCCCGGGCGTCTCCTGGGCCGACTGCCCCGTCTGCGGGACCAGGACGCACATCGAGGCGCCGCTGCTGGTCCTGCGCCCGGGCGCGGCAGCGCCCCTGCTGCTCGCGGTCTCCGTCGCGGAGCTCGGGGGCGGTCCGCCGCCCTCCGGGGAGCCCCTGCTCGCGGAGGCCGCGCGGGCCGGGGCCTTCCTCGGCGGCGTCTTCCCCGGGGAGGCGATCCCGCTGCCGCGCAGGCTCCTCCCCCACGTCCTGGCCCGCGACCTCGAACGGGACCTGGCGGACCCGGAGTCGGCATGCCGCGAGCTGGAGCCCGAGGGGGCGCCGACGGTCGCGAACTACCGGATCTTCCTGGAGTACCTGGGGGAGGCACGCGCCGACTCCCTGGTCGGGGAGCTGCTGACCGCGATGCTGCGCGGCCTGCCGGACACCCTCGCGGAACTCGTCCGTACGCACCCGGAGCTGACGGACGGCACCCGGGTGCGCGACGCGGGCCGCGAGGAGCTGCGCAGGGCGGCCGATACCCCCCTCAAAGAGGTGCTGCGCATGCGGCAGCGGCTCCTGGACGAACTGTGCGACGGCCGGACCACTCCGGACACCGCCATGCGCCGCTACTTCGAGTCCCTGGGACGCTTCGACGCCGGTCTGCGGACCCGGCTGCACGCGATGTACCTGGAGGCCCGCGACACCGACGGGCCCGAAGGCATCCCGCTCGCCCGCGAGGCGCTGGAGCTCGCCGCCGGCCTGGGCGAGGAGGGCATGGAGACCGAGCTGGCCGCGCGGCTCGGCGAACGTCTGGTGCTCGCCGTGCACGCCGGGCTCGACGCCGATCCGTCCGAGGCCGTCCGGGTCCTCGAACGCGCCCTGAGCCGGCTGCGCGAGGGAACTCTCCAGTGGGTGGAGGTGGCGAACAACCTGGCCAGCGCCCACCACCTGCGGGACGACGGCGACCGGTCGGAGATCTGGGAAGCCGCCCGCGACCTGCTGGCGCGCGCGACCGCGCTGGACCGGGGCGAGTATCCCGAGTACTGGGCGCGGGTCCAGACCAACTACGGCCTGCTCCTCTCGGAGCGGCCCGGCGGTGGCCCCGAGGACCTCACCCTCGGCATCGAGCACATCAGGGCGGGGCTGGAGGAGCGGGCCCCCGAGCGGGACAGGGTCGCCTGGGCCTACTCGATGGTCAACCTCGGCCTGCTGCTGTACCGGCGCGCCGCGGTGGATGACCTCAGGGAGGCGGAGCAGTGCTACCGGGACGCCCTGAGCCACCTCGGCGCCGGTGACGACCCGGCGCTGTGGTCCCGGATCCAGTGCAATCTGGGCGACCTGCTGCTGTCCCGGGATCCCGTCGACGCGCGGGGCGCGCGGGAGGCGGCGACGGCCGCGCTCGCCCTGTCCACCGCGCGCCCCGGCCTCCTGGACACGGGCCGCATCGCCTGGCTGCTGGCCCGGGCCCTGGACCACCTCGACGGCCCGGGCAGCGCCGACGGCCTCCGGCTGCGCCACGCGGCCCTGGCGGCCACACCGGCCACGGTGTCGCCGTCCCTGCACCTCAACATCGCCCGGGAACTGCTCCGCGCGCACGCCTCGGCGGAACGCTGGAGCGAGGCGGCCGATGTCGCGTCCGGCATGCTGACCGCCGTGACCGCGCTCTACGACGCCCAGGTCACCGGGACCGGCCGCCGGAGCGTCCTCGCCCAGGTGAACCGGATCGCCCGCTGGGCCGCCTTCCTGCTGGCCCGGGCGGGACGTCCGGAGCGTGCGGTCGAGGCGATCGAGGGCGGAGTGGCCTGTGAGCTCTCGGTGGTGGCCGGGCGGGGGACGGCCGACCTGGAGGCCCTGGAACGGATCGACCCCGCCGCCGCCCACCGCTACCGGCTGGCGCAGGCCCGGTACCGGTCCTCGGTCGGCGAGGCGTCCGCGGCGGCGTCCGGCGGCCCCGCCGTCGCCGGCTCCACGGTGAGTGGGGAGGCCGCTGCCGAACGCGGCGTGCGTGCGGCGATCGCGGAGATCCGCGCGATCCCGGGCTTCGAGCGCTTCCTGCGCACCGACGGGCTGGCGGACACCGTCCGCGCGGCGGGCGGGCGTCCGCTCGTCTACCTGGTGAACGCGCCTTGGGGCAGCTACGCCCTCGTGCTCCCCCGCAGTCCGGGAGAGTCGCCCGCCGTACGGGCCGTTCACATTCCGGGGGTGAGCAGCGAGACCGTCACCGGCCTCCTGGTGCTGGACCCGGCCGACGGCGCCCCGGGCCTGCTCCTCGCCCAGGAGGCCGGAGCGCTCCGGCGCAGGCGTCTGCTCCCGCAGGCCCTGGACCGGCTCGCCGCCCTCGGACCGCTGCTGCGCCCGGTCGCGAGTCTCCTCGCGGAGGACCCGGAGCAGGAGGCCGTCGTCGTACCGACCGGTCTGCTGGGCCTGGTCCCCCTGCACGCCGTGCCGCTCGGGCCAGGAGCGGGCGAAGTCCTCGACGACATCGGCACCGTGATCCTCTCCCCGTCCGCGGCCGTGTACGCGTCCTCCCGCCTCGCAGCCGCCCGGCCGCCGGATCCGGTGCCGCGCCTGGTGGCGGTCACCGACCCCGACGGTTCGCTCCCCGGCGGACGTGGTGAACTCGCCCAGATCCGGGAGCTGTTCGAGCCGCACGGCGAGGCCCGTTGCGCGGTGGGGCCCGAAGCCACCGTGGACTGGCTGCTCGCCCGGCTCGCCGAGGCCTCGTACCTCCACATCATCTGCCACGGCAGCGGCGAGTTCGACGGCCGGGGCGCCTCCCTGGCCCTGGCCGACGGCCGCCTGGACATGGACACCCTGGGCGCCTACCGGCTCCCCGCCTGCCGGCTCGCGGTGGCCAGTGCCTGCCAGTCCGGCCACTACGAGGTGGTCCGGGCTCCGGACGAGTTCCGCGGGCTCGCGGCGGGCTTCCTCCAGGCCGGGGCCGCGTGTGCGGTGGCCGGGCTGTGGCTGGTGGACGACATGGTGACCGCGGTGCTGATGGCGCGGTTCTACGAGCTGCTCGCCCCCGCTCAGGGGCCCGGCGGGCTCCCCCCGGTGGCCGCCCTGCGCCGGGCCCGTACGTGGTTGCGCCGGCTCACCTGGGAGGAGCTCGCCCGGTACACGGCCTCCCGGCCCCACTTGGCGGCCCAGACCGAGCGGTACACCGCCCGGGCGACGACCGGCGGGCGCCCCTTCGCCTCGCCGGTCCACTGGGCCGCGTTCACAGCGTGGGGGGTGTGAGAGCGGCCTGCCTCGGGCCCCGTCAGTCCGTCTGCACCGGCCCTTGCGAGTCGAGCCGGTACCGGGAGACGGGGCCGTAGGGCGACTGCGGGGCCCTGATCTGCATCGCCGTGTAGCGCCCTCCGACGAGGCCCGTGAGGGTCACGGTGGCCGGGTAGTGGACCTCGCTGCCGTTCGCGCAGCTGGGCCGGCAGATCACGTCCCACTCCTGCCCGTTGGCGTGGGCGGTGGACAGTCCCCAGTCCGACCAGGTCAGGCCCTTGAGCATGCCGTTGCCGTCTCCGCAGTGGAGCAGGAGCGACTCGGGTTCCTCCAGGTAGTCCCCGAAGCAGCTCACGATCGAGGCGGGCCGCGTGCTCGACCGCGTGGTGACCGTCGTCGGCGCCCGCTCGGAAGGCTCCGGCGAGGCGGAGGGCTCGGGCTCGGGCGGGGTCGGCTCGACGGCCGGCGTGCGGGGCGCCTCGGTGGTGGGGCCGGGGGTCGGCTGCGCGGGCGCCGGGGCGGTCGTCGGGTCACCGGTCGGCTGCCCCGACGCCGTGACGGTCGCCTTGGGGTCGGCGACGGTTCCGGTGCCGCCGTCGCGGCCGGGCACCAGGGCGAGCACGGTCGCGGCGATCGCGAGGCCGGCGGCGATGCCCGCGCCGACGGCGAAGCCGCGCCGGCCCGAAGCGGGCGGGGACCCCGGGTACGGCGGCGCGGGCTTGTCGAGGACCGGCGCCGCGGACTCCGTGACGATGGGCCGTTTCCCCAGCTCGACCCGGAGCCGCGCGATCTCGGCCTGCTGCTCCGCGATCAACTCGTGGATCTCCTGCGGCCAGGGACGCGGCGAGGGCGCCAGGCTCCCGAGGGACTCCCGCAGTTGGGCCGCGCTCGGCCGGGCGGCGGGGTCCTTGGCGAGGCAGCGGGCCGCGATCGGGCGGATCTTCGCCGGCAGCCCGCTGAGATCGGGTTCGGTGTGCACGACGTTGTACAGGGTCTGCGGCAGGGAGGGCCCGGTGAACGGGCACGCACCGGTGCACGCCATGACCAGCACGGTCCCGAGGGAGAAGATGTCGCTGGCCGAGTCGAGCGGCGCGCCCTGGGCCTGCTCCGGGGACATGAACCCGGGTGAGCCGACCAGCCAGCCCGTGGTCGTCAGCTCGCTGCCGTCCTCGCTGTCGGCGGCCCGGGCGATGCCGAAGTCGATCACTCGGGGCCCGTCGTCGGCGAGGAGCACGTTCGACGGTTTCAGGTCCCGGTGCACCAGCCCGACCCGGTGGATGTCGCTCAGGGCCGAGGCCAGTCCAGCGGTCATGCGCAGCACCGACTCCTCGGGCAGCGCCCCGACGGTCGCCACCGCGTGCTGGAGCGACGGTCCGGGGACGAACTCCGAGGTCAGCCAGGGCTCGGGGGCATCGGCGTCCGCGTCGATGATCGCGGACGTATACGCTCCGGAGACCTTGCGGGAGGCCTCCACCTCCCGGCGGAACCGGGCCCGGAACCCGTCGTCCTCGACGAACTGCGAGCGCACCTGCTTCAGCGCGACCAACCGGCCGTCCGGGGCGCTGCTCAGCAGGACCCGGCCCATCCCGCCGCGGCCGAGTTCCGCGATGGTCCGGTACTTGCCGACCGTCACCGGGTCGGCGCCCTCTAATCGTTTCATCCTGTCCCCCTACAGCGGACGATCCGTCAGGACCGAGTCTCCGCGCCCCACTCGCCCCGGGCAAGACGATCGGGCCTCCACCCGGACCGAGAGGTCCGTCCCCTCGTGCCACCGCTACGACAGGCGGCCGGTCCGGTGGCCGCGGTCCCCGACGACCGTGTCCAGGCCGTCCGCCGCAGGCCATTGCCGATGCCGTGCACGTCCTGCTCGACTCGCCGGCCCCGGCGTCCGCCCACCGGGACGACAGCACCTGGCCGAAGGCGGCTGCCGGGTACCACCGGCTCGCCGTCGGTCCCACCGCCGCTCCGGGCCGCAGGACCGCTTGAACGACTGCCGGACTCGGTCGGCGTCCTCGGCGCCATGACGGTGCGGTGCCGACTCCCGTGCCGACTCGGTACTCCGGTGCGCGGGTTGCGACCACACGAGTGACGGCTGCTCTTGTCCGGATTTCCCGGGGCAAGGCCTGTGCGGGAGCGGTGGCAGGCCGGGGCGAGGCCGTCCACCGGTCAGGTGTCGGCGAGCCGGGCCTCTTCCAGGTCGAGGGAGCGCTGGAGGTGGCGGCGCGTCGTGTCGCTGATGCGGTCGTCGTCGTAGAGGCGCTGGAGTTCGGCGGTCTCCTCCAGGATGAGGTCGCGGCGCAGCTGCCGGTAGACGTGGTCGGCGGACTCGGCCGGGTCGTCGGTGTCGGCGAGCCGGTCGAGGGCGTGTTCCTTGCGGGCGGTGAGGGCCCGCCGCAGCCGGTCGAGGACCACGTCGGGTGCGGCATCGAGTGCGGACAGCTCGTCCAGGCGGCGCAGGCCCGCTTCGGCGAGGCTGAGGCGGGCGCCGGTCTCCTCGCGTTCGGTGTGGTCGGGTTCGAGCGCGATACCGGAGCGCCGTACGACGGGGGCGAGTGAGAAGCCCTGCACGACCAGGGTCACGACCACCACCGACGAGGTCAGGACGAGTACCAGCGGCCGTTCGTGGAGCGGGGTGCCGTCGGCTGCCGCGACGGGTATGGACAGTGCGGCGGCCAGGGGCATCACCCCTCGGGTGCCGGCCCACGAGAGGACCGCGGGCACCCGCCAGTCGGTCTTGCGCCGGCCGCCCTGGCGTTGGAGGAGGGCGGACAGCGGGAAGATCCACAGCATGCGGACGGCGATGAGCGTGCCGGCCAGCGCGAGGGCGTACAGCGGCCAGAGCCGGCTCCCGTCGCCGAGTTCTCGTATGAGGCCCGGCAGGGAGAGCCCGATCAGGCTGAAGACGACGCTCTCCAGGATGAAGACGACCGTGCCGTAGACGGCGTGCAGCTGGAGGCGGATACGGGCGCTGGTGAGCCGGTCGGAGCGGCCGCCGAGCACTACCCCGGCCACCACCACGGAGGTCACACCGGAGGTGTGGGCGGCCTCGGCCAGGACGTAGGCCGCGTACGGAGTGACGAGCGCGACGACGGTTTCCAGGACCGGGTCCTCGGTACGGCGCCGGATGAGCACCACCACGCCCGCGACCGCTCCGCCGATCAGGGTGCCGCCGCCGGCGAGCAGCGCGAACTCGCTGCCCGCATCGCCCCAGGAGACCGCCGATGCGGCGATGGCGATGCTCACGGCGACCCGGAACAGGACCAGCGAGGTCGCGTCGTTGAACAGGCTCTCGGCCTGGACCGTCGTCTGGACCTTCGGCGGCAGCGCGAGCCGTCTGCCGAGGGCGGTGACGGCCACCGGGTCGGTGCTCGCGAGGATGGCGCCGAGGACGAGTGCCATCCGCCAGGAGAGCGGGGTGAGGACGGAGGCGACGAAGCCCACCACGGCGGCCGAGGCCAGCACCAGACCCACGGCCAGCACGCTCACCGGTTTCCAGACCGCGCGCAGTTCGCGCCAGGAGACGTCCTCGGCGCTGGCGTAGAGCAGGGGCGGCAGCACGACGAGCCCGATGATCTCGGGGGTGATGTGTATCGCCGGGGTCCCGGGCAGCATGGCCACGGCCAGTCCGGCCACGACGAGGAGCGACGGGGCGGGGATACGCCAGCGCCGGGCACCGGTGGCCACCAGGGTCGCCAGTACCACGAGAAACAGAACCGTACCGACGCTGCGCATGCCGCCCCCGAAGCCCGATCAGAACGGGCCGGCCGGCCCGCACGCCGACCAGACTTCCCGGCACACCCCCTTCACCCTATAGGGACGGCTCGGCCGACTCCGCCCCTGCGGCGCAGGGTCCGGACCTCGGCCCGCAGCGGCGGCAGGCGTGCTGTCAGCGGGGGCAGCCCACTGCCTTCGACGCGGCGGGGAGGTAGGCGGCCATGAAACGGGTCAGGGCCTCCCGAGTGGCGGACATGTCGTCCTTCAGTTTGCCCTCCATGTTGGCCTGCGCCGCGAACCTGCGCTTCTCGCCGTGGTAGGTGCACGAGGTGAACGCGATGACGGTGCCGTCGGCCACCCGGCCGTCATCCCCCACCGCGATCTTCTCGGGATGGCCCCAGCGCTCTAGCTCCTCCCGCGTGCTCTGGATGGGGTCTTCGTCCAGTGAGACCACATCGCCTCTCACATAGAGGACCCGCCGGTGGTCCACCACCGCCTGGCAGCGGGGTGCATCCGGCGCGTGGTCCGAGCTCTCCACCTTGAGCTGTTTCCCGGGGGCCAGAACAGGTCTGAGCAGGTCGGCGCCCACCCGCACACCGCACAGGTCATCGGGCACGGCGTAACCTCCCGAGCTCATGCACGCCGATGCCCCAAGCAGCAGGGCCACCGCCGCAAGGGCACGGTAGCGGCGCCTCACTTGGCGCCTGCCAGACCCTTGGCCCGGTCGTTCCCGGTCAGCGCCGCCGAGTTGATTTCCTGCTCCAGGGTCCTGGGGGTGTAGGAGTTTCCGGGGTTGGCCTTGGCCCACTCCTCGGAAAGCGCCTTCAACTGGTTCTCCCTGTACTTGAACGTCTCACGGCTCTGGTTCTGGAGCCCCTCGTCGATACGAGCCTGCTCGTCCAGCTGCCAGTTGTAGGCGAGTGCGTCGACACCGCGCTGGGCAACGTCTCCCACGACGGGGATGAAGTTCGCTGCCGTCCCGAAGCCGTGGTAAAGCCACTTCGCGTCCCAGCTGGGGTCGTCCTTGTCGGTCTTGAGCGCCTGGTAGCGGGCTTCCTCAAGGAAGCCGATCGTCCGGCCGCCGTTCTGCAGGGTCTCGTTGGGGTCTTTCGGGTGGTCCGCGTAGATGTCCTTGATGATCTCGCGGTTCATGGCCTCGTTGAGCATGCCGTAGGCGTTCTGGTCGCGGGAGATCTGCTTGCTGACCTCCAGCAACTGGCCCCGGTCGAGGAGTCTGGGGTCGTTCGGGTCGTCGGACATGGCGCTCGCGGTGTTGTGGACCACGTCGCTGTGGCTGGACAGCACCTTGGCCATGTCGTCGCGCATCTCGGAGGGGAAGTCGTTGCCCGCCTCGGAGAGGTACTTCAGCGAGCGGTCGAGGACCTGGCGGTGTCCGGGGGTGTGGTCGACCGGCTGCGCCGTCGGATCGAGGGGGTTCACCCCTGTCGCGGCGGCGACCAGGGCGTTGCCGGTCGCTTCGCGGGAGGAGTTGCCGTCCTTGCCGTTCAGTGGGGTGTCGTCGAAGGAGTGGCGGTCCTTGAGGACGTACTGGGCGTGGTCGTCGTCGAAGAACTCGGTCGCCGCGTTGGGGCTGTTGGCGAGGGCGGTCATGAAGCCGGTCATCGGGTCGCGGCCGAAGTCCTCGCCGACGAAGTTCATTTTCGGCATGGCCGGGACGCCGCCGTTCCAGTAGTTCTGGGGGAGCTTCATCTTCTTCTCGGTGGCGACGAGCGCGTTTCCGTAGTCGCCGAGGAAACGGTTGTCCCAGTCGCCGGTCCGCATCAGGTTGCTCATCAGCTGGTACCCGTACACCTGCGTGCCGCGCGTCTGGATGCGCTCCTCGCCCAGCTTGACCATGTCGTTCTCCCACGTTCGCATGGCCGGGCTGTCGGACTGGGTGGCACCGGACAGGACGAGGGAGAGGTTGTTCTGGAAGTCGCCGAGCTCCTTCAGGCGTGCGCGTTGCAGCGCGCCGCCGTCGGAGGGGTCGGAGAGGTCGGCCCAGAAGTCCAGCAGGCCGCGCGGTCCGAGCGTGGTGGCCAGCTTCTCCTGGAAGAGCCGGTCGTCCTTGTGCGCGGCCAGGTCCTTGTTCAGCCGGTCGAACTCCTCCGGGGACATGCCGTCCCCCTTGGTCTTGAGGAGGTTCGCGATCCGCTCCGCGTCCTTGAGGCCGTCCGCGGCTCGGTCGCGGTCGTAGTAGACGGCGTCGGAGAACCCGAACGGGGTCTGGCTGACCAGCATCGTCAGGGCCTGAGCGGCGGTGTTGTCGCTCTCGGTGGCGCGTTCCAGGATGCCCTGGACCTCGTCGCGGAACGCGGTGGCGTCGGCCGCGGTGTGCTCGGGCACGGTGTGGCCCTTGGCGGCGCGGTCCGGGTGGATGTTCATGGTGACGGTGAAGCCGCCGTTGCCGGTCCCCACGACGGTCAGGTTCTTGGCCAGCGCCCGCTCGATGGCCTCGTTCAGCTTTGCCTTGCAGTCGACGAGCTCGCCGTGCGTATCGCGCAGTATGTTGCAGATGCTGCCCGCCTCGGTGGCCGCGTCGGCGAACTCCTTGGCGGTCTTCGCTATGAACTCGCGTGTGACGGTGGCGTTCACGCCGGCCCAGTCCGCTTTGGCGGCCTTCCCGCCCATGTCGGCGCGGGCGTCCGCCTCCAGCTCCCACAGCTTCGCCACCATCGCGGACCAGTCGTTCACGGTGGTGGACAGCTTCGAGAAGTCCCCGTACCGCAGGGCGTCCAGGTCCATCAGTGCTGTGCCCTCTCCTCGAAGCCCTTGTCCAGCTGCTCGTACGTGAACTGCGTCGCGATCCAGTACTCGCCGTCCGCGTGCGCGTTCTTCGTGTAGTCGAGGTGGTTGGAGATGTGCGCGCAGGCTGCCAGAAGCGTGTTCACCTGCTCGTTCCACTTCTCGGCGACGGTCGACAGGGCCGCGCCGAGCGCGAAGTCCTTCTTCATCGCGGCGGCGGCGTCGGTGGTGCTGGTCTTCGCATGGTCCCCGTCGGTGTCAAGCCGCTGGTACAGCTTGAACGCGGCGTTGCCGACGGCCGCCAGGTCCTGCTGGTCGACGACGAGGTCCCCCTGCGGCGTGGGACCGCCACCGCCGCCGGGATCGACGTGGTTGAGCCGCATGGCCGTCTGCCGGTCGGTGACGGCCGCCTTCATTCCGGCCCATTCCTGATCGAAGGACATCGGTCTTCCTTGCTGTGGGAGCGGTCGGGCGCGCTTGAGGACGGCCCTGCGCGCCCAGCGAACTTCAGTCACCGACGCCGCGGAAGGCCCCTTGGCGTGATCTTTACGAGTTGACGACGCCAACGTGACGCAACGCGGGCAGGCCGGGGCAGGACCGCGTCAAGGCCGGACGGCTGCAGTTTCGGGATGTGGCTCAGTCGCCGAGCCGTCGGTGAGCGACACATGGGGTCCTCCTTGAGGAACCGCGAATGATTGGGTGGCGCCCCGGGTGCGGGGAGGCAGTCCGGGGCGCATCACCGAAGCCATCCCCGCTTCCGCGCGTTCCGTGTGACCTCCTGACGGCACCTTGACGGTGATCGGTCGATTTCATGCACGTCGCTGGCGGCCGGCGGGCCGTGGCATCAGGAACCCGTCAGGGTTTCCGGTTCCGGCGTCAGAAGACCGTAAGCGAAGCCCGCCGATGCCCTGCCGCGGCCGTTCAATGGATGGCGCGAGGCATGGAGCGGGAGGGCAGGACGGTGCGAGGACGAGTCGTGGCGGGTACGTGCGGATCTCTCGGGAGCCTGACGGCATTGCACCGGGCACGCGCCGAGGCCCGGGTGCGGGACGCGGAGTTGTGGGTCGTGCTGGCCTGGCAGCCGCCTCTGGGCGACCCGGGCGGCCGACGCACCGGGGGTGGAACGCCGTTGCTCGCCGAATCCCGGGCCGCGGCGGTATCGCGGCTGCGTGAGGTGCTGGGCACCGCCTTCGGCGAGGGCAGGCCGGGCGTGACGCTGGCCGGTCTGGCCGTCCGGGGCACCCCGGGCTCCGCTCTGCTGGACACGGTCCGTGACGCCGATGACCTGCTTGTGGTCGGTACCGGTTCGCGCGGGGGGCTGCTCCGCGCGCTGCGGCCTTCGGTGGCCCGGTACTGTCTGGCGCACGCCCCCTGCCCGGTCCTGGCCGTGCCGCCGAGCCCGCTCCAGGCCGACCTGGACGCCGTACGCCGGCGCATTGCGTGGCGCAGGCCGCTGGACACCGCCGACCTGGTGAGGTGATTCCCGTGCCGGACGTCCGACACGGACCGCTGTTGATCGCAACGGTGCCCGGATCCGTGGGCGATGTCAGCCGGTCTTCGCGCGGATCCGGCACGGCTCGATGAGTCGCTCCCGGGCCGGTAGGGGCTTGCCGGTCTGCGCCGCCATGAGGGTGACGGCGACGAGGGCGTCGAGGGCGAGAACCGGCTCGGCGCCCTCCGAGTCCGGTGCCCTGAGTCCGCCGAAGGCGTTGACCTCGTCTGCGAGTACCTCCAGGCGCGGATCGTCCCGGCCCCGGCCGACGGCCTGATCGGTGGTCAGGTACAGGCGCTGGAAAGCTGGATCCTCGGATGGCCACTGCCGCAGCAGTTCCTCGCGACCGTTCCGGAGTTCAGCAGGTGCTGGACCGGGCCGTGGCCGACGGGGGAGTGCCGGGCATCCTGACCGAGATCCGCGACGGCCGTGAAACGTGGTTCGGCACGGCAGGAGTGGCCGACACAGCGACCGGGTGGCAGCGCCGGCCGCAGGACCGCTTCCGCGTCGGGAGCACGACGAAGACGTTCACGGCCACCGTGGTGCTGCAACTCGCGGCCGAACACCGGCTCAGCCTCGACGACTCGGTGGAGAAGTGGCTGCCCGACGTCGTCCGCGGCCCCGGGTACGAGCCGGAGAAGATCAGCATCAGGCAGCTGCTGAACCACACCAGCGGGATCTTCGACCACGTCAACGACGAGGCCATGTCCCTGGAGCAGGCGCGGACCTTCGCGCCCGAGGCCGCGCGGGGCGGACACGCCGGCTCTGCCCCGGCCGTGCAGAACGCCCAGGTCCTGCGTACCGGCGAGGCGGACCAGTACCCGGTCGTGTGATCAGGGCGTGGCAGGCTGCGGCCGGAGCCTGCGCATCGCACCATGGAGGTGTCGGCGGGAGAAGTGCCATGGCGCGCGGGCGGCTGCAGATCTACCTCGGGGCGGCCCCGGGGGTGGGGAAGACCTACACCATGCTGGAGGAGGGCCAGCGGCTGCGGGCCGCGGGCTCCGATGTGGTCGCCGGGTTCGTCGAGGCACACGGGCGACGCCCCACCGCCGCGATGGCGGAGGGGATCGAGACGGTGGAGCGGCGGGCCCTGACCCATCGGGGCGTGTCGTTCACGGAGATGGACCTTGACGCCGTGCTGGCCCGCCGGCCCCAGGTCGCCCTGGTCGACGAGCTGGCCCACACCAACGTCCCCGGCACCCGCAACGCCAAGCGCTGGCAGGACGTCGAGGAGCTCCTGGACGCCGGCATCGATGTGGTCACCACGGTCAACGTGCAGCACCTGGAGTCGCTGAACGACGTGGTCATGCAGATCACCGGGGTCCGGCAGCGCGAGACCCTCCCCGACGAAGTGGCCCGCCGCGCCGGCCAGATCGAGCTCGTCGACCTGCCTCCCGAGGCGCTGCGCCGACGCTTGGTCCACGGCGACATCTACGCGCCCGACCGCATCGAGGCGGCCCTCACCCACTACTTCCGGGTCGGCAACCTCATCGCACTGCGCGAACTGGCGCTGCTGTGGCTCGCCGACCGGGTCGAAGAGGGCTTGCAGCGCTACCGCGCCGAGCACGGAATCGCCGCCCCGTGGGAGACACGGGAACGGATCCTCGTCGCTCTCACCGGCGGACCGGAGGGCGAGACCCTGATCCGCCGGGCGGCCCGGATCACTGCCCGGACCCCCGGCAGCGAGCTGCTGGCCCTGCACGTGGTGCCGGCCGACGGGCTCGCCACGACCGATCCCGCCGCTCTGGACCGTCAGCGCAGACTCGTGGAGTCGCTCGGAGGCGGCTACCACCAGACCACGGGTGACGACGTGGTCGCCTCCTTGATGGACTTCGCCCGGGCGGAGAACGTCACCCAGATCGTTCTCGGCGCCAGCCGCCGCGGGCGGCTCGGCATGATGCTGGCGCCCGGGGTGGGGCACCGTACGGTGCGCGCCTCCGGCCCCGTCGACGTCCATGTGGTCACCCACGAGGAGGCGGCCGGCACCGGCCGCCCGGTACGGCTTCCGCGTCCGGGCGGCAGCCGCGGGACCGGACCGCGCCGGTTCTGGGCGGCGCTGACGGGAGCCGTGTTGCTCCTGCCTGTCCTGACCGTGGCCATGGCCGCGCTGCGCGACCGCCTCGACCTGTCCACCGTCCTCGTGGTGTAACTGCTCTCGGTGGTAGTGACCGCACTGGTGGGCGGGCTGCTGCCGGCTCTCGCCGCCTCGGTGGGAGCGGCCCTGCTCGCCGACTACTACTTCGTCCTGCCTCTGCACACGCCGGACATCGAACAAGGATCCGACATCGTGGCGCTGTCGGTGTTCGTCGTCACCGCCGCTCTGGTCGGTGGGGCTGCGGGGGCGGCGGCCAGGCGCTCCCGCCAGGCCGTCCGCGCCACGGCCGAGGCCCGTGCCATGACCCGCCTGGCCACCGCCGTCGCCCACGGAGAGGACCTGCCCAGCCTCGTCGAACAGGTCCGGGAGGAGTTCGGGCTGTCCGCCGTCAGCCTGCTGGAGCGCGATTCCGGGGACACCGCCGGCCCTCGCTGGTACGTCGTCGCCAGCGCCGGCGAGAGCCCTCCGGAGCGCCCGTACGAGGCCGACGCGGAATGTCCCGTCGCCGAGGGCCTGGTGCTGGCCGCACGCGGCTCCCTGAGCGGGGACGACCAGCAGGTCCTCGGTGCGTGCGCCGCCGAGCTGGGCATGGCGTACGAGCACGGCCGCCTCGCCCTGCGCGCCGCCGCGACCGACGATCTCGCCGAGGCGGAACGGACGCGCGCGGCGCTGATCCGGGTGGCGGGCGAAGACCTGCGGGAACGCCTGCGCACTGCCGAATCGGCGCTCGACGGGCCGGACCCGGATACCGTTACGGCGCTCGCGTCAGTACGCCGGGCCGACCAGATCGTCGCCGACCTCGACGATCTGAGTCGGCTGCACGGCGGCGCATTCGACCTCTACCTGCGGCCCGTCGACGTCAACGAGGTACTGACCGCGGTCCTGGACGACATCGGCCCCGGTGGCCGCACGCTCGAAGTCCGGCTGCCGGCGTCGCTGCCGGACGTGATTGCGGACGCCGCCCTGCTGACGAGGGTGCTCACCGCTCTCATCGCAGATGGCCTGCGCTCCGGCGCGACCGAGCACGCCACGGTCCTGCTGGCCGAGGCACTGCCGGGCCACGTCCGGATCCGCGTGAGCGGCGGCCGGACCGATCCGTCGAGGGAGGACAGTCTGGCCCTGCGTCTGTCCCGAGATCTCACGGAGGCGATGGGAGGCACCTTCGACACCGAGGAGAGCGAAGCCTTCGGGGTGACTCTCACCCTGCCCGACTCGGGACACCGCTGAGGATCAGCCCTGGGGCAGCGGCGGCCGGTCATGCAGGGACCGCCGCGGGAATCCCACGGGGGACCGGCCGACCAGTGACATGGTGGACGTACTCCCGGGCCAGCCGGAAACCTGCCGTCCAGGCGAGCAGCCGACTGGGCCTGTTGTCGCGCGAGCAGCACCAGCTCGCAGTGCGGCCGCGGGCGGCGATGTCCCGGGTGAGCGCGGTGACGCAGGCGAGGGCGAGGCGTTCGCGGCGCCGGTCGGGGTGGGTGAGGACGGCGATGTCCTCGTAGGCGCTGCCCTTGAACCGGGTGCAGGCCAGAGCCAGCACCCGGCCATCGGCGAACGCGGCCCAGCCGTAGCCGGAGGAGGCGAGATTGACCGTCCGGCCCCAGGTGGCATGGATCCAGGCGCTGTCGGAGCCCAGGGAATCGAGGGCGAGTGCGTCCTCGGCGGAGAGCCGGCGTACGGTCACTCCGCGCCGCACCGGTGGTATGGCGGTCGGCGCCTGATGGACGTAGACCATGCGTTCCCACGGCGTCACCCGGTCGAAGGCGGAGTACAGCGCGGGCCCGAAGCGGGCCGGGGCCTCGACGTAGCTCAACGCGAACGGCGTGAGCGCGCCGACGGCCAGGGCCTGGGGGTCGCCGCGCAGCAGTACCTGGTCTCCGCACGCGACAGCGAGGGCGCGCGGCCGGATGGCGCGGTCGACCCACCAGCGGCCCGTGCCGGTGGACAGCGCGTGCTCGACGAGGGCGCCGGGACCGGGCGTGCCGGAGGGGAACCAGCTGGTGAGGGAGGGAAGTTGGTGTGACGGGATTTCGAACACGGTGGAATACCCCCGGGGAATGACGGAAGCGGGGCCGAAGGGTCGCAGAGCCGTACCACGTGCCGGGTGCCTTCGGCCGGACTCACGCCCTCGGCCCCGTACAGGTGAAGCAGAGCGGTGTTACAGACGCCGGAGCGGACCGAGACGGCCATGACACGCGGATCTGCGGCGAAGACCGTCAAGGCCGGCTGCGACCGGGCATGCGCCGTCGGCCGGCCGTAGCGGCGGGTGCGGCCGGGAAGGGAGCCGGGGCGAGGGAGGAACGGCCGCAGTGGACGAACAGTCGGCGGCCGCAGGCGAGCCCGCTGCGTCAGCGCACCGGACGGCGCACGGTGCGCATGGCCGGCGGCACCGTATGAGGCGGCCGGTCGTCATGGCGCAGAGCGGTGTTCACGTGCTTCATCCAACCTGGCCCCGGGCTCCGGCTCAAGGCTTCCCCGCCTTCCTTGACGCTTCCCTTCCGGTGTCCGTCAAACAGCCGTCAAGATGGAGCACTACTCCCGTCAGGGCCCGGTTGCTTCAAGTGGCCTACCGCGGGAGGCGCCTCCTTGCCGTATGTCCGCTCAGTTGGTGACCTGCGCACGGAACGCGTCCATCGTGATGGTCTTCTCGGGCACCGGCATGGCGATCGTGGTGAACTTCTCGCCGAACGAGTCGTACGCGGTGCTGCTCGTGCGCCCGTCACGCCGCGACTCCAGCAGAAGCAGGCGCTGTGCGTCGGTCCCGATGAGGTAGACGTCCTCGGCGGCTCCCGCGCTCACCTGTACGGCCGACGCCTGCGTGCCGCCTGTCTTCCGGTCCTTGTCCGCCGCCCGGTGTCCCGTCTCCGCGATGGTGAAGTAGGAGGAGCAGCCCCGGTCCGTCCTGGTGGTCACGTAGGCCGACCGGAGCGCGGCGGGGACCGTGATCTGCTGGCCGCGCCGCCGCAGCGCCGCGGCCAACAGGTCGGCGCTCGTGTACGAGGTTCCGTCCTTGCAGAACACCGTGCCGGACGCGCCGCCCGTGACCTCCATGCGGAGTCCCAGAGCGGGGTCCCACCAGGTCTCCTGCTTGCCGCCGGCGAAAGCGGTCGTGGTCCCGGCGGCGTGGAACGACTCGTTCTCCATATGGGTGTTCGCAGCCCTCACGAGCGAGATCGCGGCCCCGTCCGGCTTCCCGCCTCCGTCACCGCAGCCGGTCAGCGCCGCGGTGAGCACGGCTCCGAGGGCAAGCGAACGGGTGACGGCGATCGTGCGGCGCATGGGCTGGTCATTTCCTCGTGGACGGGTGCCGGCGGTCATGGCGTGATCCTGGCACAGGACAGCTGTGCCCAGGGAACGTCAGCCATCTGCAGGGGCGGAAGCCTCTTGACGCGCCCTTGGCGGCTTGCCTACGCAGCCGTGACGCGGTGTTGACGGTCCGTCGGTCACTTGCAGGGCCGCCCCGGAAGTTCCAGGTCAGGACCGCGTCAAGGTCCTGAGGACGGACCGTGTCAGGGGCAGATCTCACCTGATGATGACCTCGATACGGCATGCCCGGCAGACGCGGGTGTCCGGGATGCGGAGGCGGGTTCGGTGGCGGTGACGGATGTGCGGTTCGGGAGGCTGAAGGTCTTTCTCGGTGCAGCGCCCGGGGTGGGCAAGACCTGCCGGATGCTCGACGAGGGGCGGCGCAGGGCGGAGCGCGGTACGGATGTGGTGGTGGCGTTCGTCGAGTGCCACGGCCGCCGCCGCACGGAGGAGAAGCTCGACGGCCTTGAGGTCGTGCCTCGCTCCCCGCGTACGTATCGGGGCAGTCCGTTCGAGGAGATGGACCTGGATGCGGTCCTTGCGCGGCGGCCGGAGGTGGCCCTGGTCGACGAGCTCCCGCACAGCAATGTGCCCGGTGGGCGCCATGCCAAGCGGTGGCAGGACATCGAGGAGCTGCTGGCCGCGGGGATCGACGTCGTCACCACGGTGAACATCCAGCACCTGGACTCCCTCAACGACGTGGTCGAGAAGATCACCAAGGTGCCGCAGCACGAGACGGTGCCCGACGACGTGGTCCGCCGTGCCGACGAGATCGAGTTGGTGGACATGCCCGCCGAGGGGCTGCGGCGCCGCATGGCCCACGGCGACATCTACGCGCCGGAGAAGGTGGACGCGGCGCTGGCGAACTACTTCCGCGTCGGGAATCTCACCGCCCTGCGTGAGCTGGCCTTGCTGTGGGTGGCGGGGCGGGTCGACGAGGCGTTGCAGAAGTACCGTTCGGAACACGGCATCGGCGGGGTGTGGGAGACCCGGGAGCGTGTCGTCGTCGCCCTCACCGGCGGCCCGGAGGGGGCGACGCTCATCCGCAGGGCCGCCCGGATCGCCGCCCGGTCCGCCGGCGGCGACCTGCTCGCCGTGCACATCGCCCGGAGTGACGGCCTGGCCGCCGGGGCCTCGTCCGCCTCGCTAGCCCGGCAACGGGCGCTCGTCGAGAGCCTCGGCGGCAGCTACCACTCCGTGGTCGGGGACGATGTCCCCACCGCCCTGCTGGAGTTCGCCCGTGCCGAGAACGCGACCCAGCTGGTGCTCGGCACCAGCAGGCGCAGCCGCGTGGAGCGCTTCCTCACCGGACGCGGCATCGGGGAGACGGTCGTGGGGCACTCCGAGGACATCGACGTCCACATGGTCACCCATGAACGGGCGGGCGGCGGGCGCCTGCTGCAGTCGCGGCGGCGCACGCTGCCGACGTCACGGCTGATCGCGGGGCCGGTCTCGGGGCTGGTGCTTCCCATCGCCCTCACCTTCCTGCTCGACCACACACGGGGGAGCCTGAACCTCACGAGCGAGGCCCTGCTCTTCCTGCTCACCGTCGTGGGTGTGGCCTGTGTGGGCGGGGTGGTCTCCGCCGTTGTCGCGTCGGTGACCGCCTCGCTGCTGCTCAACTACTGGTTCATACCGCCTACGGGGGCTTTCACGACGACACTCGACAGCCTGCTGGCCACTGTGGTGTTCGCCGTGGTCGCCGGCACGGTGGCCGCAGTGGTGGACCGGTCGCTTCGGCTGTCGCGTCGCTCGGCGAGGGCGACGGCCGAAGCCGAGACGCTCTCCTCGCTGGCCGGATCGATCGTCCGAGGAGACCAGACGGTTCCAGCACTCCTGGAGCGGGCGAGGGAGACCTTCGCCATGGACTCCGTCGAGTTGGTGAACGAACCCGATCCCATGAGCGACGGCGCCGGGCGAGTCCCCGTCGTTCGGGTGCCGATCGGGCAGGATGCGTACCTGGTCCTGCGTGGCCGTACGCTGCCGTCCTCCGAGCGGCGGGTCCTCACCGCCTTCGCCGCGCACGTCGCCGCTGCCGTCGAGCGGGCCCGGCTCGCCGAGGCGGCTGCCGAGATCGAGCCCGTCAAGGCCGCCGACCGGATGCGTACGGCGCTGCTCGCCGCCGTCAGCCACGACCTGCGCACCCCGCTCGCCGGAGGCTGGGCGGCCATCAGCTCCCTGCGCAGCAGCGACGTGGAGTTCAGCGAGGAGGACCGGGCCGAACTCCTGGCCACCGCCGACGAGTCGATGGCGCGCCTCAGCCGGCTGATCGAGAACCTCCTCGACATGAGCCGCCTCCAGGCCGGGGCGCTGACCCTGAGCCTGCGCCCCACCGTCCTGGAAGAGGTGCTGCCGGCGGCACTGGAGTCCCTGCCGCCCGACGCGCCCGTGATCGAAGTCCGGGGGCTGGACACGGTTCCCGCCGTGCTGGCCGACCCACCCCTGCTGGAGCGGGTGGTCGCCAACCTCCTCGGCAACGCGGCCCGCCACGCCCCCCGGGGTACGCCCGTCCTGCTGACGGCGAGCGCGCTCGCCGACCGTGTCGAGTTCCGGATCGTCGACCGGGGTCCGGGGCTGCCCGCCGCTGACCGGGAGAAGGCCTTCGTGCCGTTCCAGCGCCTGGGGGACACGGACAACACCACCGGCGTCGGGCTCGGCCTCGCGCTGTCGCGAGGCCTCACCGAAGCCATGGCCGGCAAACTCACGCCCGAAGACACTCCTGGAGGCGGGCTCACCATGGTCCTCGCCCTGCCTGCTGCCCAGCCGCTCACCGCAGCCACTGCCGAAGGCCGGGGCGCCCGTACTGACCTGCCCTGATACGGGAGCGCATGGATCCCGTCAAGAACACGTCAAACCTACGGCTCCGGCATCAGGGGCCCGTTAACAACTGGCCTGAATCGAACGACTGAGCCCCATGCTTTCTGCTGCACGGGATCGCACGAGCGGTCCGTGGTGTGAGGCTGGAGGGCGAGTGACGATCACCGCCGGTACCGAGCAGCATTCGGGAGCGGGGGTTCCGGAAACCACCGGAACGCACCACGCACCCCCCGCTCTTGAGGGGGAGATCCCGCGCCCGCCGGCCCGAGGGGGGCTGCGGACAGGACGGCCGAGGCGACGGGCTCCCATCCCCGTCGCCCGGCTCGTCCGGTACCTGGTCGACCGCTACGGGGAGTCCCTTCCCGGTCGGCTGCGCCTGGGCCGTGCCTCGTGCCTGCTGCTCGCCGCCGGCCTGCTCCTCCTGCTCGGTGTGGCCTCGCTCGGGATGTCCGGCGCCTGGGACGAGACCGTCCAGCGCAGTGCACCCCGTACGGTCGCCGCCACCCAGCTCAACCTGGCGCTCAACGACATGGACGCCCAAGCCGCCAACATCCTTCTGTCCAGCGGGGAATCGGGCATGGGCAAGGGGCGGCTCGACGAGTCGTACGCCAAGGCCACCGGGTTCTACACGGCGGCTCAGGAGACCATCAGCCGCTCCCTGCGCACGCTTTCCGCGGCCGCCGAGGGCGACAAGGCCACCGAGAACACCGTCATCACCATCACCGACGACTTCGCGCACTACCAGGAGCTGATCGGGCGGGCCCTGGAGAACGACGAGCACCCCGGCGGCAAGGACGCCGCCCGCGCGGACTACCGGACGGCGACCGACCTCCTCTCGGCGCGGCTGCTACCGGAGTCGCGTGAGCTGGTCGACGCCAACAACCGGGTCTACAACCGGATGTACGACGGAACCCGCGGCGACCTCGCAGTGCAGCGGGTCGCCGAAGCCGTCCTGGGCGTACTGCTGATTGCCGCGCTCGTCCTGTTCCAGGTGCGTCTCGCCCGTCGCTTCCAACGGGTCTTCAATCCGGCCCTGGCCGCCGCCACCCTGTGCGCCGTGGTCGCTGTGCTGTCCGGCGCGCAGCTCCTCTCGCTCAACGACGACCGGATGAAGGTCGCGCGTCGGGACTCCTTCGATTCGGTGGTCGCGTTGTCGCGGGCCAAGGCGATCGGCTACGACGCCAACGCGGACGAGAGCCGCTACCTCCTCGACCCGTCCCGCAGGGCGGGCTACGAGGAGTCCTTCCACGACAAGTCGCAGCAGCTGTACGGGATCGAGGGCGCGAGCCTGCCCACGTACGACGCGAAGCTCGCCGAGACCTGGGCCGCCTACCGGTCGGACCGGCACGACAAGCGCTTCTCCGGTGAATTCCGTCGCGAGCTCGACAACATCACCTTCGCCGGTGAGCGGGACGCCGCCGAGAAGGCCGTCGAGGCGTATGCCGTCTATGAGCACGACGACCGGACCTTACGGAAGCTGGTGGGGGAGGGGAAGCAGGCGGAAGCCATCGTCTTCTGCGTCGGCTGGGCGTCGGACACCTCCAACGCGCACTTCGGAGCGTGGATGAAGGCCCTCGACCAGGTTATCGCCATCAACCGGTCGCACTTCGACCGGGCGACGGCAGAAGGCCGTGACTCCCTCGTCACCTTGGCGCCCGCGGCCGGCGTCGCGCTGCTGCTCGCAGCCGGATTGATCGTATTCGGGCTGCGGCCGCGCCTCGCCGAATTCCGCTGAAGCCTTCCGGGAACCCGTATGAAGCCTCGGAGGGCCGCCCCGCGGGGAGGAGAGTGGCTTACCGGCCGGGCCTGCGGCCGTGGTTGGCGCCCTTCTTGCGGCGGGCCCTCTTCTTGCGTGCGCGCTTGGACACGGCGTGGGATCCCTTCAGGCGGTGTGGCCGACGAGCAGGTCGGCGAGCTTGTTGAGGCGCTTGACGGTGCGGTCCTCGGTGGCAGCCGGGGCCGGGGCGACACGCTCGGAGCGGTCGTAGTAGGCGCCGTTGACGATCTCGACGGCCGGGTCGCAGAGGCGTACGACATGTGCCGCACCCTCGGCAGCCGGTGCGCCCTCGTGTCCGTAGAGGGGGAGCAAGCCGGTCTCGCAGACACCCGGGTCGACGGAGACAGCCGTGACGCGCGGATCGGCGGCGAAGACGGTCAGCGCCAGCTGGGACTGCGCGTACGCGGCGAGGCGGGCGTAACGCCGGATGCGCTGGGGGTCGTTCCACTGGATGGCGCCGGTGCGGTGCAGGGAGGAGGAGACGTTGACGACGCGGCCGCCGGGGTCGCTGGTCAGGGCCGGCTCCAGCAGGTTGGTGAGGAGGTAGTGGGCCAGGAAGTTCACCTGGAAGGCGATCTCGTTGCCGTCGGCGGTGAGCGTGTGGCGCTCGGGGGCGGCCATCGCGGCGTTGTTGACCAGCGCGTGCAGCAGAGGGTGGTTCCGGACCACCGCGTGGGCCATGTTCTCGACCTCCTCCAGGCGGGAGAAGTCGGCGGAGAGCGGGTGCAGGAGCGCGCCGTCGATGCCCGCGGCGGCGATCAGCCGGTCGGTGGCGGCCTGGGCCTCCTCGGGGGTTCGGCCGTGGAGGAGGACGGTGGCGCCGCTCTCGGCGAGCATGCGGGCGGCTTCGAAGCCGATGCCGGTGGTGGCTCCGGTGACGAGCACGGTGCGGCCGGAAAAAAGGGTTGCAGACATGTCGGTTCCTGGATGCAGGCATGACGCGTACGCCCAGCACCCCGGCGCGGAGCGGCGGGCGTGGGCTCAGGTCATGCGGGGAAAGGTGAGAAACCCCTACGTCGCTGCTGTCACCGGCTTCGGCGAGCCGGTGGCAGGTACGTGGAGCGGACGACGCGCGGCCGGTTTCAGAAGGCCGGGCGGGCAGCGGGCGCTGCCGGCGGCACCTGCGCCACCATGGCACGGCTCCGCCATGACGGTGGCCGGTCTTCGTAGCGCGGACCGCTGTTCACGGACTCATCCCAGCGCATCGGAATGCTTCCCGGCAAGATCCCGGGCCCGGCTTTGACGGGCTTCTGACGTGCGGTGACCGGGAGCCGTCAACAAGGCGTCAAGGATGGCCGGCTCCGCGGCAGGGGCGCGTCAAGAAGTGCTCCTGAAGGCCTGGCGGTCGAGCAGAATGATCTCGCGACGGAAGCCCGAGACGGGTTCGTGGGCGACTGAAGGGCAGTGGACCTGACACCGCCGGGATGACGCGTGGCCGGACCGTGGGGGGCCGGAGCGACGTGACCGTGCTCCCACTCGTGGCCGTCGCATGACACAAGGGCCGCTCGGCTCGCAGCTCCAGGGGGTTGCTGCGGCCGGGCGGCCTACGTGTTCCCACGGATCCCGCGGCTGAAACGAGTGGGGCTGCACTGCCGCATCCGCTCCCCGATCACCGGGGGCCACAGTCGACGGCGGCAATGACAGCCGGTCCGCTGTCAGCCGGCGTGGACGTGGGGGCGGCGGCCGCGGTCGGGCTCTGCCTCGCGGATGACCTCGCGCGTGACGGGAGCGACTTCACCCTGTCCGAAGAGGAAGAAGCGGAGGAAGTTGGCCATCGGGTTGCCCTCGGTCCACTCGAAGTAGATGTGCGGCCGCTGCCCCGTGGTGTCGCGGACGTGCAGGAGCAGGGCCGCCAGGGCGTTGGGGACGGCGGAGCTCTCCAGGGTCAGCACCCGGTAGCGGTCGTGCAGTACCTCGCCCCGTACGCGCAGCCCGGATTCGAACTCGGACGGGTCCAGGACGGTGACCTCGACGAACAGGACGTCGTCGCCGGCCGGGATGTCGTTGTCGTCCCGAGTCTGCCGGACCTTGTCCCGGTACTCGGCTTTGTCGCGCCGGTCGGGTTCGTTGGCGATGAAGCGGATGGTGCGGTTGGCGGTGTCGCGGATGAACCGCTCGGCCATGTCGTCCAGTTCGACGTGGGTGACGCGCAGTTCGAAGACGCGGGCGAGGCGGGAGAGGAGGGAGAGGGCCATGATGCCGGCGATGAAGCAGGCGCCGATCTTCACGCCGTCGGGGCGTTCGACGACGTTCACCGCGGTCGTGTAGACCAGGACCGCAGAGATCACGGCGAAGCCGATGGTCCAGCCGCGTTCCCCGGCCCGGCGGGCGGCGATGGTCACCGCGACGGATGCCGAGGTGAACAGGACCAGGACACCGGTGGCGTAGGCGCCGCCCTGGGCGTCGACGTCGGCGTCGAAGAGCCAGGTCACCAGGAACGCGATGAGCGTGAACACGATGACCATCGGGCGTAGGGCGCGGGCCCAGTGGGGTGCCATGCCGTAGCGGGGCAGGTAGCGCGGCATCAGGTTCAGCAGGCCGGCCATGGCCGAGGAGCCGGCGAACCAGAGGATCAGGATGGTCGAGATGTCGTAGACCGTGCCGAAGGCCGATCCGAGGTGTTCGTGGGCCAGGTAGGCCAAGGCGCGGCCGTTGGCCTCGCCGCCCGCCTTGAACTCGTCGGCCGGGATCAGCAGGGTCGTGACGAAGCTGCTGGTGATGAGGAAGACGCTCATGATCACGGCAGCCGTGGTCAGCAGCTTCTTGGTGTCCCGGATGCGGCCGGCGGGCTTCGCGTCGGTGTCGTCCGGGTCGCCCTGGACGTGCGGCATGACGGCCACGCCGGTCTCGAACCCGGACATGCCGAGCGCCAGCTTGGGGAACACCAGGAGCGCGATGGCGATCATCATGAACACGTTGCCGTGCTGAGTGGTCAGTGCGTCCGACCAGTCGGCTATGACGTGCGGCTCGGTGATCACCTGCCACAGTCCGACCGCGATGACGACGACGTTCAGCGCGAGGTAGGAGATCACCAGGACCACGGCCACGCCGATGGCTTCGCTGAACCCCTTGAGGAACACGGCCCCGAGCAGGGCGACCATGATCAGGGTGATGACCATCTGATGGCCGCCCAGCATGCTGGTGAAGTGCGGGTTCTCCACCAGGTGCGCGGTGGCGTCGGCCGCGGAGAGGGTGATGGTGATCAGGAAGTCGGTCGCCGCGAACCCGAGCAGGGTCAGGACGAACAGCTTGCCCTTCCAGAACGACAGCAGCCGCTCCAGCATCGCGATCGAGCCCTCGCCGTGCGGGCTCTCCTCAGCCACCCGCCGGTAGACCGGAAGTGCTCCGAAGAGCGTGAGTATCACCAGCACGATCGTGGCCACCGGCGACAGCAGTCCGGCGGCCAGTGCCGCGATACCGGGCTGGTAGCCCAGCGTCGAGAAGTAGTCGAGGCCCGTCAGGCACATCACCCGCCACCACGGCCGCCCGTGAACCGCGGTCCCGGACTTTGCCGTCTTGCCGGACTCACCGGGCGCGCTGGATTTCTCGGGCTGAGGGCCTGACCGGTGTTTCATCTGCTCGGTCAGGCCCTCAAGCAGCCACGCTCGCAGGCGGCTGGTGGGGACGACGGGCGCGGCCATCGCTGGTACTCCTTCGTACGGCTTGCATTCGGCCATCGATGCGACGGCTGGGCAAGCGTACGGAAGGCGGTTATCCGCGCACGGGCAGGGTCCGATCCTGACGCGTTCTTAACGCCGACGCGCACCGGGCCGTGAGCGGCACGCGTGTCGGCCGCTGGGCCTATTGCAGGCCGGAGACCTTGAAGACGAGATGCGCGGTGTCACGGTCGATCTGCCGGGACAGCTGCCGCCAATCCGTTTCTCCGAAAGTCAGGACCCCGCGTTCACGGGAGGCATGGGCGCCTCGCTCCAGCAGCTGCCAGATGCGGGGATTGGCCGTGAGCACCTTCGTGTCCAGCTCAAGACGTACGCCGTGGATGTCCCGGAGCACCAGGCGCTGCGAGTCCCCGCCCGACCAGCGCACGGACACCAGCCGGTCCGTCCGCACCCGCTTCTCCCGCAGGAGCCCACGGCAGGCCAGCCAGCACGGGCCGGCCGTGACACGGTCCGGCAGCAGAACGACGAACAGCAGCGCCGCAAGCCCGCCCCACAGCGCGGCTCGGGGTGCCGTGAGTGCTCCGCCGACCATGTCGACCAGCAGCAGGAGGGCCAGGAGGAGCGCGGCGCACACGCCCGCGGTACACAGCGCGCCGGCCCAGTCCTTGTCGTGCGCCACGGCCTCGGCCGCGGGTGACTGCATGTATCCGTCGATGCGGCGTCCCATGGGCAGAGGCTAGAAGCACAACGGGCTGATTCAGCGGATCTTGACGGGTTGCTGATGAGACGTTGCCGGCATCGAAACGGCGCCGCAGCCCCGGTCCTGCGCACATGCGTGGCAGGCCGCTCTCACGCCGATGGCGGAACGCCCATCCACTGCTGTGTCATCCCGGCACATGGGAGGCTGACCTGCGGAAACCGGGATCCGGGACCCCGCGGTGCTGCGCCGCGGAGGCCATGGGCAGTCGAGAGGACGAGCAGGTCGGCTTACGCTCACGCTGTGCTCAACGTGCCCGAGGTCCTCAAACGCCTGGTGATCGGCCGGGCCAAGCGGAGCGAGGAGCTGGGCGAGACGCTGCTGCCCAAACGGCTCGCCCTGCCGATCTTCGCTTCCGACCCGCTGTCCTCGGTCGCGTACGCCACGCAGGAGATCCTGCTGGTCCTGACCCTCGGCGGTCTGGCCTATCTGCATTTCACTCCGTGGATCGCGGCCGCGGTCATCGCACTGATGACGGTGGTCGTGCTCTCGTACCGCCAGGTGGTCAACGCCTACCCGAGCGGCGGTGGCTCGTACGAGGTGGCTTCGACGAACCTCGGGCCCTCGGCCGGCCTGGTGGTCGCCGCGTCGCTGCTGGTCGACTACGTGATGACCGTGGCGGTCTCGGTCGCCTCCGGCGTGGACAACATCATCTCGGCGCTGCCCTCGCTGGCCGAATACCGGGTGCTGATGGCCGTGGGCTTCGTGGCCCTGCTGACCGCAATGAACCTGCGCGGAGTGAGGGAGTCCGGCCAGCTGTTCGCCGCCCCCACCTACCTCTTCATCGGCGGCGTGCTGATCATGGCCGGCACCGGCCTGTTCCGCTACCTCATAGGCGACGCCCCGGTCGCCGAGAGCGCGGCCTACGGCATCGAGCCGGCAGAGGGGGACGCGAACCTGGCGGGCCTGGCGCTGCTGATGCTGGTCCTGCGTGCCTTCTCCAGCGGCTGTACGGCGCTGACCGGCGTGGAGGCGATCTCCAACGGCGTACCCGCGTTCCGCAAGCCCAAGTCGAAGAACGCGGCGGCCACGATGGCCGCGATGGGCATCATCGCCGTCACCATGTTCGCCGGGGTCACGGCCCTCGCGATCATCTCCAAGGTGCACATCACCGAAGACTCCTGCCGGCTCATCGGCCTTGCCGGCTGCGAGGGCTACACCCAGCGCACCGTCATCGCCCAGCTGGCGTCAGCCGTCTTCGGCGGCAACAACAGTTTCGGCTTCTACTACATCCAAGCCGCCACCGCCCTGATCCTGATCCTGGCCGCGAACACCGCCTTCAACGGCTTCCCGCTGCTTGCCTCGATCCTCGCCCAGCACCGCTATCTGCCGCGCCAGCTGCACAACCGGGGCGACCGGCTCGCCTTCTCCAACGGCATCCTGGCCCTGGCCCTCGTCGCCGGACTGCTCCTGTGGGGCTACAAGGCGAACGTCACCAGCCTCATCCACCTGTACATCCTCGGCGTCTTCACCTCTTTCACGCTCTCCCAGACCGGCATGGTCCGGCACTGGAACAGCGCACTGCGCACCGAGACCGACCCGGCCCTGCGCCGCCGCCACCGGCTGGCCCGCGTCATCAACGCCACGGGCGCGGTCGTCACCGGTCTGGTCCTGGTCATCGTGCTCGCGACGAAGTTCACCCAGGGCGCCTGGCTGGCGGTGCTCGCCGCCGTCCTGCTGTGGCTGATGATGCGCGGCATCCGCCGCCACTACGACCAAACGGCCGCCGAACTCGCCGTCATCGACCCCCGCACCGAACGGCAGATGCCCTCGCGCGTACTGGCCATCGTCCTGGTCTCCACCGTGCACAAACCGACCATGCGGGCCCTTGCCTACGCCCGCGCCTCCCGGCCCGCGCACCTTGAGGCCCTCACGGTCGCCGTCGACAAGGAAGGACTCGCCCACCTCCAGAAGCAGTGGGAGGACTTCGAGATCGACGTACCGCTGAAGGTCCTCGACTCTCCCTATCGCGAGATCACCAGGCCCGTCGTGGAGTACGTACGCTCCATCCGCCGTGCGGGACCGCGCGACGTCGTCGCCGTTTTCATCCCCGAGTACGTCGTCGGCCACTGGTGGGAGAACCTCCTGCACAACCAGTCCGCGCTGTGGCTCAAGAGCCGTCTGCTGTTCACCCCCGGTGTGATGGTGACGAGCGTCCCCTGGCAGCTGACCTCGGCCGCCGTCGCCGACCACCCCGCGGCCCGCGCCCCCGGCGCGGTCCGCCGCGGCGAGCCCACCACCCCCCGCGAACACGCCGCCGCCCGTGCCACTCCCGGGAACGGTGCGCGGGACTGACCGGCTTCGCGCGGCCTCGGCGGAACTCATCCGAGGCCGGGGACGGTGGACACCACGAGGTCGATGAGCTTGATGCCGACGAAGGGCAGGACCAGGCCGCCGAGTCCGTAGAGGGCGAGGTTGCGGCGGAGCAGGTCGTGGGCGGAGGCCGGGGTGTAGCGGACGCCGCGCAGGGCGAGGGGGATCAGCGCCACGATGATGAGGGCGTTGAAGATGATGGCCGAGGTGATGGCCGAGGTCGGGTTGTGCAGGCCCATGACGTTGAGCGCGCCGAGTCCCGGGTACGCAGACGTGAACATGGCGGGGATGATCGCGAAGTACTTCGCCACGTCATTGGTGATGGAGAAGGTGGTCAGTGCACCGCGAGTGATGAGGAGCTGCTTGCCGATCCGCACGATCTCGATGAGCTTGGTGGGGTTGGAGTCCAGGTCCACCATGTTCCCGGCCTCCTTGGCGGCCGAGGTGCCCGTGTTCATGGCGACGCCGACATCCGCCTGCGCGAGCGCGGGTGCGTCGTTCGTACCGTCACCGGTCATCGCGACGAGCCTGCCGCCGGCCTGCTCCCGCTTGATGAGGGCCATCTTGTCCTCGGGGGTGGCCTCGGCGAGGTACTCGTCGACCCCGGCCTCGGCGGCGATCGCCGCGGCGGTCAACGGGTTGTCGCCGGTCACCATGACCGTACGGATGCCCATGCTCCGGAGTTCCGCGAAGCGTTCCCGGATGCCCTCCTTGACGACGTCCTTGAGGTGGATGATCCCGAGGACCCGCGGACCTTCCCAGTCGTGGGCGGCGACGAGCAGGGGCGTGCCGCCCGACCGGGACACCTGAGCGGACCAATCGGCGGCCTCGGGCGGCACGCTCCCGCCCCGCATCGTGACCCAGTCGCAGACCTCCTGCACGGCGCCCTTGCGGATGGCGCAGCCGACGCCGTTGTCCCATCTCAGGTTGAGCCCGCTCATCCGGGTCTTGGCGCTGAACTCCACGAAGCGCGGGTTGCTCAGTTCGTGCTCCGCCGGGGCCGTCAGGCCGTACCGCTCGGCGAGGGCGACGACGGAACGGCCCTCGGGGGTGTAGTCCGCGAGCGACGACAGCTGGGCGGCGTCCGCCAGCTTCCCGTGGTCGACTCCGGGCAGCGGGATGAAGCGCTCGGCCTCCCGGTTGCCGGTGGTGATGGTGCCGGTCTTGTCGAGGAGCAGGGTGTTCACATCGCCCGCAGCCTCAACGGCCCGGCCGCTCATCGCCAGGACATTGCGCTGGACGAGCCGGTCCATGCCGGCGATGCCGATCGCCGAGAGCAGCGCGCCGATGGTGGTGGGGATGAGCGTCACGAGAAGGGCCACCAGTACGGCCGTGGACTGGGCGGCACGCGCATGGGCGGCCATCGGCTGAACGGTGACCACGACCAGGACGAAGATCACCGTCATGGCGGCCAGCAGGATGTTCAGCGCGATCTCGTTCGGGGTCTTCTGCCGGCTGGCGCCCTCGACCAGGGCGATCATCCGGTCGATGAAGCTGTGTCCGGGGCGCGAGCTGACCCGTATGACGATGGAGTCGGACAGGACGGTCGTACCGCCCGTGACGCCGGACCGGTCGCCGCCCGACTCGCGGAGCACGGGCGCCGATTCGCCGGTGACGGCGGACTCGTCGATCATGGCGGCGCCGTCCACGACGTCGCCGTCGGCCGGGACCATCTCGCCCGCCTCGACGAGGACGAAGTCGAAGGGCTGGAGTTCGGCCGGGGTGACGGCCTCGGTCTCGGCGCGGCGCAGGTTGGTCCCGTAGGTCCAGTGCTTCAGCCGCAGGGCCACCGTGTCCGTACGGGCCTTGCGCAGCGACTCGGCCTGGGCGCGGCCCCGCCCTTCGGCGACGGCCTCGGCGAGGTTCGCGAAGAGCAGGGTCAGCCAGAGCCAGACGCTGATCACCCAGCTGAAGACCGACGGGTGCAACAGTGCGGACAGGGTGGTCAGCACGGAGCCGACCGCAACGACGAACAGCACTGGCTTGCGAACCAGTTCACGCGGATGGAGCTTGCGCACCGCCTCACGGGCCGAGGCTGCGAGCTGCTCCGGCTCCAGCATGTTCGCGTGGCCGGGACGCTTGCGGGGCGGCCGGGTCACAGGCGACCGCGGCGGAGTCCCGAGACCCGGAGGAGTGTGCTGCGCGGCAGCGGAAGACATGAAGTGGCCTTCTGGTGGAAGATCGGCAGAGTCGCCCCAGGCCGCATGCGGGGCGGGCCCATCGGGCCCGAAGAACGGAGAGCGGCAGAGGGGCCCGCCTCCGGGGACCTGTCGGCATGGCCCCCTCAGGCCGTCGTCATGCGGATGGGTCCGGTCCCCGGTGGCGGGACGGGCAGGAATCTACCGGCGGCTCTGAGTAATTCCGCGGATACCCGGGGGAATTGGTGGATCCTTGACGTCCGTGTACGGAAGGCCGTCAAGGCCTCGTCAACGAGGTGTCAACACGTGTCGTCGCTGATGCGGAAACGCAGTCGGCAGATCACCGCGTCGGTGTCCCTGCGCACGGCGTGCGCGACGACCGACCCGCGCTGGTTCTGGAGCAGCCGCTGCCACAGGCGCGCCGGCTCGGTCTCCGGGATCAGCACGGTGACCTGCGCGCCCGGACGGGCCTCGGCGAGCTCGCGTACGTACCCGGAGACGGGGCGGCCGAGCGCGCGGGTCATCGAGGTGACCTCGACGAGTTCGACCCCCGGGTTCCAGAGCTCCCAGTCGCGGCGCAGGGCCTCGGCGGCCTGCCGGTCCTCGGGGGCGGGGTGGGTGACGGTGACCGCGAGGACCTCGTCGCCCAGCGAGCGGGCGGCGGTCAGGGCCTTGCTCGTCAGCTTCGACAGTCCGGAGACGGGTACGACGACCAGCGAGCGCGCCCGTGTCGGGGGCTGCGGGATCCGCCCGAGCTCCAGGCGCTCCCCGATCCGTGCGTACGTGCGATGGATCTTCTCGAAGCCGAGGACCAGCAGCGGCAGGGCGATGACGATCAGCCAGGCGCCCTCGGTGAACTTGGTGGCGGTGACGACGACTGCCGAGACACCGGTGAGGAGCGCGCCGAAGCCGTTGAGGGCGGCCTTGGCCTGCCAGCGCGCGGGGTGCTCGCTGAGCCAGTGGCGGACCATGCCGACCTGGCAGATGGTGAAGCCGACGAACACGCCGATCGCGAAGAGCGGGACGAGGGTGTTGGTGTCACCACCGGAGGCGATGAGCAGGACGGCGGACACGGCGGCGAGCGCGAGGACCCCGTGCCGGTGCACCTGACGGTCGGCCTTGAGCGCGAAGAGGTGCGGCAGATGGTTGTCGCGGGCGAGCAGGCTCATCAGCACGGGCAGTCCGCCGAAGGAGGTGTTCGCAGCCAGCGCCAGCAGCACCATCGTGGCGAACTGGACGACGTAGAAGGCGGTGTTGTGCCCGAACGAGGCGTCCGCGAGCTGGGCGAGGACGGTCACACCCTCGACCGGCTGGAGATGGAAACGGCCGATCAGGACCGACAGACCGATCAGCATCACGCCGAGCAGGCCGCCGAGCGCGACCTCGGTGCGCTGCGCCCGCCGTGCGGCCGGGGCCCGGAAGGACGGGACGGCGTTCGCGACGGCCTCGACACCGGTCAGCGCGGAACAGCCGGCCGCGAAGGCCTTCAGCAGGAGCAGCGCGCCGACCGTGGTCGCGCCCTCGCCGAGCGCGGAGGCGTGACCTGCCGCGGAGGCCGTGCTCACCGGCCCGTCCCGAAACAGCCCGACCGCGATCATGGCGAGGATCGATCCCACGAACAGAGCGGTCGGCAGCAGAAACAGCTTCGCCGAATCGGCCACGCCGCGCAGGTTCACGACGGTGACCAGCACCAGGATGCCCGGGCAGATCCACACCCGCTCGCCGTACAGCTGCGGAAAGGCCGAGGTCAGAGCCGCGACGCCGGCGGTGACGGAGACCGCGACGTTCAGGACGTAGTCGAGGATCAGTGAGGCCGCGGCGACCAGGCTGGTGCGCCGCCCGAGGTGACGCTTGGCGACGGCGTACGAGCCGCCGCCGTCCGGGAACGCGGCGATGACCTGCCGGTACGAGGCCACGAGCACCGCCAGCAGCGCAGCGATCGCGACGGTGACCGGAAGGGTGAACCCGAGCCCGTACACCCCCGCGCCGGCCAGCACCAGCACGATGGCCTCGGGCCCGTACGCGACCGACGCCATGGCGTCCAGCGACAGCGCGGCCAGCCCCTGGAGCGCAGTGAGTTTGTGACAGGCGTCGGCCCCGGTGTCGGGGGGCTCCTCCGCGCCGGGGCCCCGTGCCGCCACTGTGTCCGGTTTACCTGCGTGCATGGCCATGAAGCCGGTCCCTCCGATCGAGCAAAGACAGGGACAGCGTCGAGGCCGAAAAGCAGACCACCCAGCGCCCTTGGCGGGATCCATACGCCCGGGACCCCACTCCTCACGCGCTCCATACGGCCGGGCCGGGAGTCCTTACAGCCGACCTGACGCACCGTGACCAATTCACTGCGCTGCGTTGCCGTAAGGGCGGCGTCAAGATTCCGGTGCGCCCGTATGAAGTCCGTCAAAAGGTCTTAACGTCCGGCTGAGCTCGCGGTTTGCTCTTCATCGGCCGTCTGGCCGAAATCCATTTCATCACTTCATCCAGGAGCTCACGGTGGCCGATCTGGCCTTCGTCGTGACCACGATCGCGGTCTTCGCGCTGGTGGCTCTCATCGCCCGAGGGGTGGCCAAGCTGTGACAGTCGAGAACATCGTCGGCCTCGCGGTGGCCGTCTCCCTGCTGGGTTATCTCGTCCTCGCCCTTGTGTACCCGGAGAGGTTCTGAGCACTGATATGAGCCCCGAAATCGCTGGTGTGCTCCAGCTGCTCGCGCTGATCGCTGCGCTCGCACTTGCATACCGTCCGCTCGGCGACTACATGGCCCGGGTCTACTCCTCCGGGAAGCACTACAAGCCGGAGAAGTGGATCTACAAGGCCATCGGCGCCAACCCCGCGGCCGAGATGCGCTGGCCCGCCTATCTGCGCGGCGTCCTGGCCTTCTCCGCAGTGAGCGTCCTCTTCCTGTACCTGCTCCAGCGCGTGCAGGGCAGCCTGCCCGGATCGCTCGGCTTCGTGTCGATCGACCCCGACCAGGCCTTCAACACCGCCGCCTCCTTCGTGTCGAACACGAACTGGCAGTCGTACTACGGCGAGCAGGCCATGGGCCACGTCGTACAGACCGGCGGCCTGGCCGTGCAGAACTTCGTCTCCGCCGCGGTCGGCATGGCCGTGGCCGTGGCCCTGGTGCGGGGCTTCGCGCGCTCCCGTACCGGTGAACTCGGCAACTTCTGGGCCGACCTGGTGCGCGGTACCGTCCGGATCCTGCTGCCCATCGCGGTGATCGGCGCCCTGATCCTGGTCGCGTGCGGCGTCATCCAGAACTTCTCCGGCATCCACGAGGTCGGCCAGTTCTCGGGCGGCACGCAGCAGTGGAACGGCGGCGCGGTCGCCTCGCAGGAGGCCATCAAGGAGCTGGGCACGAACGGCGGCGGTTACTTCAACGCCAACTCGGCCCACCCCTTCGAGAACCCCACCCCGTTCACGAACCTCTTCGAGATCTTCCTGATCCTGGTCATCCCGTTCTCGCTGACGCGGACGTTCGGCCGGATGGTCGGCTCGATCCGCCAGGGCTACGCGATCCTCGCGACGATGGGCATCATCTGGCTCGTCTTCACCGGCCTGATGATGTGGACCGAGTTCGCGCACCACGGCCCGGCGCTCCAGGCGGCGGGCGGTGCGATGGAGGGCAAGGAGACCCGGTTCGGCATCGGTGCCTCCTCGATCTTCTCGGTCTCCACGACGCTGACGTCGACGGGCGCGGTGGACTCCTTCCACTCCTCGTTCACCGGCCTGGGCGGCGGTATCCAGCTCCTGGGCATGCAGCTCGGCGAGATCGCACCCGGCGGTACCGGTTCCGGCCTCTACGGCATGCTGATCATGGCGATCATCGCGGTGTTCATCGCCGGTCTGATGGTCGGCCGCACCCCGGAGTACCTGGGCAAGAAGATCGGCACCCGCGAGATCAAGTTCGCGGCCTGCTACATCCTCATCACCCCGGCGCTGGTGCTCTGCTTCACCGCCGCGGCGATGGCCCTTCCCACCCCGGCCCACTCGATGGCCAACGGCGGCGCGCACGGCTTCTCGGAGATCCTTTACGCCTACACGTCGGGCGCGAACAACAACGGCTCGGCCTTCGCGGGCCTGAACGCCGACACGCAGTGGTTCAACAGCACCATCGGTATCGCGATGCTGCTGGGCCGCTTCCTGCCGATCGTGTTCGTCCTGGCGCTGGCCGGCTCGCTCGCCGAGCAGACCCCGGTCCCCGAGACGGCGGGCACCCTGCGCACCGACAAGCCGCTCTACACGGGCCTGCTCGTCGGCACGATCGTCATCATCACCGGTCTGACCTACTTCCCGGCGCTGGCGCTGGGTCCGCTTGCCGAAGGGCTCGCCTCATGAGCACCATCACCCCGACCCGTGCTCCGCACGACGACCTGCCCACCGGGCACAAGCCCCCGGCGGGGCGCGTCGGTGGGGGCCTGTTCGACCCCAAGGCGCTGCTCAAGTCCTTCCCCGACGCGGTGAGGAAACTCGACCCGCGCGTCATGGTCAAGTCGCCCGTCATGTTCGTGGTCCTCGTCGGGTCGGTGGTCACCACCGTCCTGGCGATCAAGGACCCGACGGACTGGTTCGGCTGGGCGATCACCGCCTGGCTGTGGCTGACCACGATCTTCGCCAACCTGGCCGAGGCGGTGGCCGAGGGCCGCGGCAAGGCCCAGGCCGACACGCTCCGCAAGGCGAAGACGGATACGGTCGCCCGCCGCCTGACGGACTCCGGCGAGGAGCAGGTACCGGGCACGGACCTCCGCATCGGTGATCTGGTCGTGTGCGAGGCCGGCGACATCATCCCCGGCGACGGTGACGTCGTCGAAGGCGTCGCCTCGGTCGACGAGTCCGCGATCACCGGCGAATCCGCGCCCGTCATCCGGGAGTCCGGTGGCGACCGCTCGGCCGTCACCGGCGGTACGAAGGTCCTCTCGGACCGGATCGTCGTCAAGATCACGACGAAGCCGGGCGAGACCTTCATCGACCGGATGATCGGCCTCGTCGAGGGTGCGGCCCGGCAGAAGACGCCGAACGAGATCGCGCTCAACATCCTGCTCGCGTCCCTCACCATCGTCTTCCTGCTGGCCGTCGTGACTCTGCAGCCGTTCGCGATCTACGCGGACGCCAAGCAGTCGATGATCGTGCTGACCGCTCTCCTGGTCTGCCTCATCCCGACCACGATCGGCGCCCTGCTCTCGGCCATCGGCATTGCCGGCATGGACCGGCTCGTCCAGCGCAACGTCCTGGCCATGTCGGGCCGCGCGGTCGAGGCCGCCGGTGACGTGTCGACGCTGCTCCTCGACAAGACGGGCACGATCACCCTCGGCAACCGCCAGGCTTCCGAGTTCGTCCCGGTCAAGGGCGCGACGGAGGCAGAACTGGCCGACGCCGCCCAGCTGTCGTCCCTCGCGGACGAGACGCCCGAGGGCCGCTCCATCGTGGTCCTCGCGAAGGAGAAGTACGGGCTGCGCGAGCGCCACCAGGGCGAGCTGTCGCACGCCGAATGGATCGCGTTCACCGCGCAGACCCGCATGTCGGGTGTGGACGTGGACGGCAGGAAGACCCGTAAGGGCGCTGCCGGTTCGGTCATCACCTGGGTCAGGGAACAGGGCGGCCGGGTCGCGGACGATGCAGACCTGCTCGCCAACCGGATCTCCGAGGCCGGCGGCACGCCGCTCCTCGTCGCGGTCGAGGACGAGAAGGGTGCCCGGATCCTCGGTGTCATCCACCTCAAGGACGTCGTCAAGGAGGGCATGCGCGAGCGGTTCGACGAGCTGCGCCGCATGGGCATCAAGACGATCATGATCACCGGTGACAACCCGCTGACCGCCAAGGCCATCGCGGAGGAGGCGGGCGTCGACGACTTCCTCGCCGAGGCCACCCCCGAGGACAAGATGGCCCTCATCAAGCGGGAGCAGGCCGGCGGCAAGCTCGTCGCGATGACCGGTGACGGTACGAACGACGCGCCCGCGCTCGCGCAGGCGGATGTCGGCGTCGCCATGAACACGGGCACCTCGGCCGCCAAGGAGGCCGGGAACATGGTGGACCTGGACTCCAACCCCACCAAGCTCATCGAGATCGTCGAGATCGGCAAGCAACTGCTGATCACCCGTGGTGCGTTGACGACGTTCTCCATCGCCAACGACGTCGCGAAATACTTCGCGATCATCCCGGCCATGTTCGCCGTGGTGTACCCGGGGCTCGACAAGCTCAACATCATGGGCCTGCACTCGCCGAACTCGGCGATCCTCTCCGCGGTCGTCTTCAACGCGCTGATCATCATCGCGCTGGTGCCGCTCGCCCTGAAGGGCGTGCAGTACAAGCCGACCAGCGCCGACAAGATGCTCCGCCGGAACCTGGGGATCTACGGACTCGGCGGCCTGATCGCCCCGTTCATCGGCATCAAGATCATCGACATGCTCATCACCCTCATCCCGGGAATCGGCTGATTCGTCATGAACAACTCTGTCGGCAATACCGCACGGCTGATCGGCGCGGGCCTGCGGGCACTCCTGGTCCTGACGGTCCTGTGCGGAGTCGTCTATCCGCTCGCCGTGACCGGTCTCGCCCAGGTCGCGTTCAGCGACAAGGCCAACGGTTCCGAGATCAAGGACGAGAGCGGCCAGGTCGTCGGCTCCGAGCTCATCGGCCAGACCTACAACCTGGACAAGAAGGACCCGAACGATGCGGAGGAGGCGGCCAAGCCGGACCTGAAGTGGTTCCAGCCGCGCCCTTCCAACGGCCTCGGCACCAACACCGTCAACCAGCAGTACTCCCTCATCCTCTCCGGCGCCACGAACAAGGCCGCCGACAGCGGTGCGGTCGACGGCAAGTGCACCGAGGAGGAGGGCACCCTTTGCGCCCAGGTCCTCGCGGCCAAGGCCGCCGTCGTCGCGGACAACTCGACGGCCTCGTACAAGGTGAAGCCCGAAGACGTGCCGGCCGACGCCGTCACCTCCTCCGGTTCCGGACTCGACCCGAACATCTCCCCTGAGTACGCCAAGCTCCAGATCCACCGCGTCGCCGAGCAGAACAAGCTCGACGTCAAGCAGGTCGAGAAGCTGGTGGAGAAGAACACCGAAGGCCGCACGCTCGGCTTCATGGGCGAGCCGCGCGTCAACGTCCTCAAGCTCAACATCGCGATCAAGGCCCTGGCCGCGAGCTGATGATCGCCACAGCGCGGATCCGGAGCCGGCGGGGCGCGGAGTTCCCCCGGCAACCGCTGGGAGCGAGCGTCAGCGTCCCGTCGGCTCCGGCTTCTCACACCTTACGAAAGGAAGGCTCCACACGATGACACGCGTGCTCGTGGTGGAGGACGATCCGCAGCTCGTACGCGCGCTGAAGATCAATCTCCAGGCGCGGAAGTTCGAAGTGGAAGAGGCCGGCGACGGTGCCATGGCGCTCCGCCTCGCCGCCGACCGCAAACCGGACGCCATACTCCTGGACCTCGGACTGCCCGACATGGACGGCGTGGACGTGATCAGGGGCGTGCGCGGCTGGAGCCGGGTTCCGATCCTGGTCCTCTCCGCCCGGCACACCTCCGAGGAGAAGATCCGGGCCTTGGACGCCGGTGCGGACGACTACGTGACGAAACCGTTCAGCATGGACGAGCTGCTGGCCCGCCTCCGAGCCGCGACCCGGCGGCAGGAGGAGCCCGCGTCCCCCGCCGGGGTCTCGGGGATCACGACCGACGAGTTCAGCGTGGACCTGGCGGCCAGGAAGGTGGTGCGCGGCGAGCGCACGGTCCGTCTGACCCCGACCGAGTGGCATCTGCTGGAGCTGCTGATCGCCCATCCCGGTCACCTCGTGTCCCAGCGCAAGCTGCTGCTGGAGGTCTGGGGGCCGACGTACGCGGAGCACACCAACTACCTTCGGGTCTACATGGCCCAGCTGCGGCGCAAACTGGAAGCGGACCCCTCCCACCCCCGGTATCTGATCACGGAACCGGGGATGGGCTACCGCTTCGAACCCTGACAGACACGGCACATCGAACAGAACGAGAATCCGACATCACATGAGACGCGGAAAGCTCCGGATCTACCTCGGCTCGGCACCGGGCGTCGGCAAGACGTACGCCATGCTCTCCGAGGCGCACCGCAGGACCGAGCGCGGCACCGACTGCGTCGTCGGCTTCGTCGAGCACCACCACCGGCCGCGTACGGAGGTGATGCTGCACGGCCTCGAAACGATCCCGCGGCGCGAGATCGAGTACCGGGACACCATCTTCACGGAGATGGACGTGGACGCCGCACTCGCGCGCCGGCCCGCCGTCGTGCTCGTGGACGAGCTCGCACACACCAACATCCCGGGCTCGCGCAACGCCAAGCGCTGGCAGGACGTGGAAGAACTCCTCCAGGCCGGCATCGACGTCGTCACCACCGTCAACATCCAGCACCTGGAGTCGCTCGGCGACGTCGTGGAGACGATCACGGGCGTCCGCCAGCGGGAAACCGTGCCGGACGAGGTGGTGCGTCGGGCCGACCAGATCGAGCTCGTCGACATGTCCCCACAGGCCCTGCGCCGCCGGATGGCGCACGGCAACATCTACAAGCCCGACAAGGTCGACGCCGCACTCTCCAACTACTTCCGCCCCGGCAACCTCACCGCCCTGCGCGAGCTGGCCCTTCTCTGGGTCGCCGACCGGGTCGACGAGTACCTCCAGGAATACCGGGGCGAGCACAACATCCGCTCCACCTGGCAGGCCCGCGAGCGCATCGTGGTGGGCCTCACCGGCGGGCCCGAGGGCCGTACGCTCATCAGGCGCGCGGCCCGCCTCGCCGAGAAGGGCGCGGGCGGCGAGGTCCTCGCCGTCTACATCGCGGCCAGCGACGGCCTTTCCTCGGCCTCGACCAAGGAACTCGCCGTCCAGCGCGCGCTGGTCGAGGATCTCGGCGGCACGTTCCACCACGTCATAGGCGACGACGTCCCGCACGCCCTGCTGGAGTTCGCCCGGGGCGTCAACGCCACCCAGATCGTCCTCGGCGTCAGCCGCCGCAAGCCCTGGCAGTACGTCTTCGGCCGGGGTGTGAGCGCCACGGTGGCCGTCGAGTCCGGACCGGACCTCGACGTCCACATGGTCACCCACGATGCGGCCGCCAAGGGCCGCGGCCTGCCGGTCGCGCGCGGCGCCCGCCTGGGCCGCTCCCGCATCATCTGGGGCTGGCTGACCGGAATCGTCGGCCCCGCCCTCCTCACCCTGCTGCTCAGCCAGGTCCTTCCCGAGCTCGGCCTCGCGAACGACATGCTGCTCTTCCTCACCTTCACCGTGGCCGCCGCCATGCTCGGCGGCCTGCTCCCCGCCCTCGCGTCGGCCGCGGTCGGCTCTCTGCTCCTCAACTACTTCTTCACCCCACCGCTCTACCAGCTCACCATCTCCGACCCGCGCAACATCGTCGCCATCTCGATCTTCGTCGGCGTGGCCGTGTCCGTGGCCTCCGTCGTGGACCTGGCCGCCCGCCGCACCCACCAGGCGGCCCGGCTGCGCGCCGAATCCGAGATCCTCTCCTTCCTCGCCGGCAGCATCCTGCGCGGCGAGAACTCCCTCGACGCCCTGCTGGACCGGCTGCGGGAGACCTTCTCGATGCAGTCCGTGGCCTTGCTGGAGCGCACCAGCGAGGTCGAACCCTGGACCACGGCCGCCTCCGTCGGCACCCATCCCGTGGGCCGCCCCGAGGACGCCGACGTGGACATGCCGATCGGCGAGAACATGGCCCTGGCCCTCTCGGGGCGGGTCCTGCCGGCCGAGGACCGGCGCGTGCTCGGTGCCTTCGCCGCCCAGGCAGCCGTCGTACTCGACCGCCAGCGCCTGGTCGACGAAGCGGGCAAGGCCCGTGAACTCGCCGAGGGCAACCGGATCCGTACGGCTCTGCTGGCCGCCGTCAGCCACGATCTGCGCACCCCGCTCGCCGGCATCAAGGCATCCGTCTCCTCCCTCCGCTCGGACGACGTGGAGTGGTCCGAGGAGGACAAGGCCGAGCTCCTGGAAGGCATCGAGGAAGGCGCCGACCGGCTCGCCGCGCTCATCGGCAACCTCCTGGACATGTCCCGCCTGAACACGGGTGTGGTCGTTCCCCTGATCCGGGAGACGGACCTCGACGAGGTCGTCCCGATGGCCCTGGGCGGCGTACCGGACGGCAGTGTCGACCTCGACATCCCGGAAACCCTGCCGATGGTGGCCGTCGACCGTGGCCTACTGGAGCGGGTCGTGGCCAACGTGGTCGAGAACGCGGTCAAGTACAGCCCGGACGGCCAGCCCGTCAACGTGTCCGCCAGTTACCTGCTCGACCGCGTCGAACTGCGGGTCGTCGACCGCGGGCCCGGGGTCCCCGACGAGGCCAAGGACCGCATCTTCGAACCCTTCCAGCGGCACGGCGACGCCCCGCGCGGCGCGGGAGTCGGCCTCGGGCTCGCGGTCGCCCGCGGCTTCACCGAGGCCATCGGCGGCACACTCACCGCCGAGGACACCCCGGGCGGCGGGCTCACCATGGTGCTCACCCTGCCGACCGCCGGAGACACCCCGCAGATCAGCGGGGAGTTGCCGGCCTCGGCCGTCACCTGAGGGCGACCGGGAGCCGGTACACGCCGTGCGTACGCGCTCACGCGCTACAGCCACGCACAGCCCGGGAACCGGGCGCCGTACCGGCCGTGCAGTGCGGGCGATGCCGCCGGCGACGCGCACCCCGGCCGGCTACCCAGGGAGTACAGGTACGTCCGCTCGGGTCCGAAGACGGCTTCAAGGGGCAGGGCGATCGAGGGCGTCAGTGGAACACGATTGCGTGACCGGTGGCGATGCTCGTGCGGCACACCTCGTACAGCCGGCGCCAGGCGGACCTCTCCATGTGGAAGTGGTTGTCGGACGCGGTGTCCAGGTGGGCGCTCTCCTCGTCGCAGAGGTGCCGGTCCCGGTCGAGCCGGACTCCGATGGCGGGAGCGATGCCGCACAGTTCGGCGAGCAGCTGCTGACTGGAACCGACCATCCCGCCGCCCTCCACCTGCTTGTCCGTCGGCAGGAAGAGCGGATCGTCGAAGTCGACCGGCACGTAGAAGCCCGCGCTGTCGGAGTGGCACAACAGGTGCGAGCTCATCATCGTCGACTCGTCGAAGACCTTGTCCTCGTCGCGTTCGTACTGCTCGGCGCTGGTGGCCGATGCGGGCGTGACGGACTCGCCCCGGGCCGCCAGCACGAAGACGCGGCGCAGGTGGTGCAAATGGGCGGCGGGGAAACCCGTGAAACGCAGATGCGACGGCTCGCCCAACGCCGGCTCCTGCCAGACGATTCCCTCATCGGCCAAGGCCCGGCTGAGAAGGCCGAATCTCTCCTGCCAGCGCGCGAGCGCCTCGTGCTCCTCGATGCCGGCCATGTTCTGGAGCATGCCGACCGATATGTGAAGTCCCATGTCCGGAAGGCTAGACCGTGGCTCTGACAGTCACGTCGGCAACCGCCGTGCGGCGGCGTGGGCGCCGTCACTGCGCACCGGGTTGGCGACGAGCGCGGAACGGGCCGCCACGTGCGGCCGGAGGGTGTGCCCTTGCGGGCTGCGCGGCGGAACGTGGTCAGGGCGTCGGCATCGCCGCGGCCTCCTGCGACGCGGCCTGATGGCGAACACCGCCTTCGCCGACCCCGACGGCGCGGTGTTTCGGCGCGTCCTTCGCGCATCCCGGTTGCGAGCGGTGCGTCCCCGATCGATGGTGGCCTGGGAACTCGCGTCCCGGCAGCCGGTTCGGGGAAGGATCCGGGTGGCGAGAGGTTTTCGAGTGCTTCCGCGGAGGGCCGATGCGCCAGGACGGACGGGTCGCGAACGCGCTGCTCTCGTTGCTGAGCCGTGACTGGCTGGGGCTGCCGGTCGCGCTGCTGGTGGTGGGGGTCGGCGTCGGTCTCATGGCTCTGGGCGGGGCGTGGGTCGTGACGCTCGGTGGTGTGGTGGTGGCTGTCGGTGCGGCGCTCCTGGCGGGAGCGGTGCGACACCTGGTGCTGGTGGCCCGCGAGGCGGGCGCGCATGCGCCGCCCGGGCGGCTGGTCGACGTGGGCGGCCATCGGATGCACGTGCTGGCCGCAGGGGAGTCCGCGGGCGGTCCGACGGTCGTGTGGATGCCCGGGGGACACGCCCCCGGTGACGAGTTCCGGCAGTTGCACACGCTGCTGGGGGCGCGGACCCGCTCCGTCCTGGTCGACCGGCCCGGGTCGGGCTGGAGCGATGCCGGGCCGTTCCCGCGGACGACGGCGGTCGAGGCCGAGGAGCTGCTGGCCGCGCTGGAGGGCGCCGGGGAGCGCGGCCCGTTCCTGCTGGTCGGTCACTCCTTCGGCGGTCTGTTGGTCGCGAACGCGGCGCGTCGGCGGCCCGATCTGGTGGCCGGACTCGTGCTGCTGGACCCGACGCCGCTGGAGGTCATCGCCTTCGCGCCGCGCAACGCGCTGGTTGCGGGGACGCGCCGGAGGCAACTGCTGACGGCGGTGCGACACCTGTTCGGAGCACACCGCGGCAGCGGCGGCCGGACCCGCGCGGACTGCGCCGCCGCATCGATCTTCGCCGAGCTCTCCCCGGCCGGCCTGGCGCGGGTGGGGTGGGAGACCGTGGTCTACGACGGGGACCTCGGAGACCTGCCGCTGCTCCTGGTCACGCCCCGGGACCTCACGGGCGGCGAGACGGTCCTGGACGCCGCCCGGGACGCGGCCGAGGCCGAGCGGATACGACGCTTCTACCTCCGCGCCAGGACCCGTTACCTGGCAGCGTCGACGGCGGCCCGGTTGATCCACACACCGGAGGGCACCGGCCACGACTTCCCGCGGGAAGTACCGGAGTTCGTGGTCGGTGCGGTATGGGACCTGGCGCGGGAGCTCGGTGCGGTGGTGCGCCGCTGACCGGCGGCCCGCGGTCGTCAGCCCATGACCGTGCCGGAGCCCCCGCCGGCCGGGCGCAGGCGGGAGAAGGCGCCGAGGTCGACGGCGTTGCCGGTGAGTTCGCAGCGGTACCGCAGCGGTTCGCGGTCGTGGTCGTGGCCGGCCTCGACCCGGTCGACCAGAGCCGCGAGGAAGCGGCCCACCAGCGGGGCGTTCTTGAACTGGTTGCCACTCGTGCCCATGGCGACGTAGTAGCCGTCGAGCGCGGTGCGGTCGTAGATCGGGGTCCAGTCGTCGGCGACGTCGTACACGCCCGCGATGCCGGTGGGTCGGTTGGGGACGGTGAGCCCGGGGAAGCGGTGAGCCGCCCTGGTCACCTGGGTGCGGAAGCCGTGGACGGTCGCATGGGGGCTGGCCTTGTCCGGATCGTCGGTCCAGTCCGGCGGGTCGCAGGCCGGCTGGGTGCCGCCGATGAGGAGGTGGCCGCCGGGGGCCGGCCGGAGGTAGGTGCCGAGGTCGGGGTCGGCGACCACCGGCCCGGGGTCCGCGGCGGTGCCGTAACCATCGGGCGCGGCGACCTGGTGGACCTCCTGCCGGAGCGGTCGTACGCCGATGGTGAACTCGCCTCCGACGCCCGCCAGCCGGTTGAGGCCCCCTGACCAGGGGCCGGCGGCGTTGACGACGACCGGGGTGGTGAGCCTCGTGCCGTCGGCGAGCCGGATGCCCGCCACCCGGCCGACGCGCTGGCCGACGCCGACAACGGTGCTGTGGAACCGGAAGCGTGTGCCCAGCCCGGCCGCCGCGTCCGCCAGGTTCTGCGCGGCGAGCTGCGGGTCGTCGACGTACCCGGCGTCGGGGGTGAACAGCGCGCCGAGCTGGCCGGCGGGGCCGGTGAAGAACGCCTCGTCGTCCACCGGCTTCGGCGGCCCGTAGCGCCCGGGGTCGATCCCGGGGAGGTGCCTGCGGAGTGTCGCGGCGTCCCACCGCTCGTACGGGACGCCGGCGCGGTCGAAGAGGGCGGCGGCGTCCCCCGGCGAGCCGCCGGGGGCGTCGAGCAGCACGGCTCCGGTGTGCCGGAACGCCGCGAGCGGGCGGTTTCCACCGAGCCGCAGGTGGTCCGGCCAGGATGCCCACAGGTGGCGGGCCTCCCATGCGGTGGCGACGCCGTCGAAGGTGGAGTAGTTGAACCGGATGATCGCGCTGGACGCACTGGTGGAGCCGTGGCCGGCGGCGCCGGCCTTGTCCACGACGACGACCTGCCGGCCGGTGCGTGCGAGTTCGAGGGCTACGGCGGCGCCGATCACACCGGCGCCGACCACCACCGCGTCCGGTCGTCCTGCGGTCATGAGGGCCTCTCAGAGGGCTGTGCGGTACCGGGCGGCTGCGGCCGCAGAGTGGGCACGGAGGCGAGCAGCGTGCGGGTGTAGGGGTGCTGTGGGTCGCGCAGCAGGGTCTCGGTCGGGGCCGTCTCGACGATCCGGCCGTGGCGCATCACGGCCACCGTGTCGCAGACGTGGCAGACCGCGGGCAGGTTGTGTCCGATGAACAGCATGGACAGGCCCAACCGGCGCTGCAGCCGGCGGATCGTGTTGAGGACGGACGCCTGAACGGAGACGTCGAGGGCCGAGGTGATCTCGTCGGCGATCAGGAGACCGGGCTCGACGGCCAGGGCGCGCGCGATGGCCACGCGCTGGCGCTGCCCGCCCGACAGCTGCCGGGGCAGGCGGTCGGCGAGCCGCTGGTCCAGCTCGACGAGGTCGAGCAGTTCGGCGACGCGCTGCGCGCCGGTGCGCCGGTCGAGGCGCCGGAAGGCGGTGGCCGCTTCGGCGAGCGTCTGGCGGACGGTCATGCGGGGGTCGAGGGCGGTGTCCGGGTCCTGGAAGACGACCTGGACCAGGCGGCCCAGCCTGCGCCGGGCGCGTACGGTGCGGCCGTCGTACTCCTGGCCGTCGAGCAGGACACGGCCCCCGTGCAGCGGTACGAGCCCGACGATCGCGCGCGCCAGACTCGACTTCCCCGAGCCGGACTCGCCCACCAGCCCGACCGTGGTGCCGGGAAGGACCTCCAGCGAGACCTGGTCCACCGCCGTGACCGGGCCGCGCGGTCCGTCGTGGCGGACGGTGATCCCGCAGAGCCGCAGGCCGGTCATGACGGGACCGCCGGCAGCGGCAGAGGGTGCCAGCAGGCGACCCGGTGGCCGGCGTCGAGTCCGGTCAGCGGCGGGGACTCGGCGGCGCAGCGGTCCTGCCGGAGTGCGCAGCGCGGCTCGAACGGGCAGCCGGGCGCAGGCGCGAGCGGGTCGGGCGAGGCTCCCGGCACGGTCCGCAGCGGGCGGTCGCGGTCTCCGGCGAGGTCCGGCACCGACTCGACCAGCGCCCGGGTGTACGGGTGGCGGGAGGCAGTGGCCAGCCGGTCCGCGGGGAGGCTCTCGACGACCGTTCCCGCGTACATCACCAGGACGCGCTCGCACAGTCCGGACACCAGGGCGACGTCGTGGCTGATGAACAGGACCGCGGCACGGGTGTCCTGGCGGACATCGGCGAGCAGCTCGGTGATCTGCCGCTGCACCGTGACGTCGAGCGCGGTGGTGGGCTCGTCGGCGATCACGAGGGCCGGACGGACCATCAGACCGGACGCGATCATCACGCGCTGCCGCTGGCCGCCGGACAGCTGGTGGGGGCGGGACCGCAGGACCGCCGGTGGCAGGGCGACCCGGCGCAGGGTGGCCGCGGCCTGCTCGGCCGCCTCCGCGCGCCGTGTGCCCCGGTGCGCCCGGACGGCTTCGGTGAGCTGGGTGCCGACCCGGAGCGAGGGGTTGAGCGCGGACGCCGGGTTCTGGAAGACCATGGCGAGCCCGGTGGCGAGGTGGCGGCGGCGGTCTTTCGGCGTCATGGCGGCGAGGTCGGCGCCGAGCAGGTGCAGCGTTCGTCGGCTCACCCGGGCGTGCTCCGGCAGGAGGTCGGCGACGGCGAGCGCGGTGAGGGACTTGCCCGACCCGGACTCGCCGACGAGTCCGACGATCTCGCCGGCCCGGAGGGAGAGGCTGACGCCGCGGACGGGCCGGAGCACGCCGTGCGGCGTGGGGAGTTCGACGGTCAGGTCCTCGACCTGGAGTACCAGTTCGTCGTCGGCGGGCCCGCTCGGCGCCGCCGGTCGTCCGGCCGGTCGCGCCGGGAGGCCCCGCCGGGCGAGGCCTCCGGCCAGGACCTCGCCGAGGAGCTGGAAGGCCAGGGCCGCGTAGAGGATGGCCAGGCCCGGGGCGAGGGCGGGCAGCGGCTGCGCGTAGATGCGGTCCAGCCCCTGGTTGAGCAGCGTTCCCCAGTCGTAGGCGGGGGGCTGCACGCCGAGCCCGAGGAAGCTTAAGGCTGCGAGGGCGACCAGCGCGGTGCCCAACGCGGTGGTGGCGCTCAGCATCAGCGGCTCGGCGATGTTGGGCAGGACGTGCCGCCAGAGCAGGCGGTGCCTGCGTAGACCGAGGACGCGGGCCGCAGCCAGGTGGTCGGTTCCCGCGACCCCGGCGGCGAGTGTCTGGGCGAGCCGGGCGAAGCCGGGGATGCTCGCGACGGCGAGGGCGAGCAGTGCCCCGACGGCGCCCGCGCCGAACACGACCGCGAGGAAGAGCGCGACCAGCAGGGCGGGGAAGGCGAGCAGAAGGTTGATCAGCGCGGCGAGTCCGCGGCGTGTGCGGGTGCCGACGACGGCGGTGGACGCCCCGACGAGGACGCCGGCGGTCGTGCCGAGCAGCGTCGCGGCGAGCGCGAGCAGGAGGGACGGGCGGGCGCCGGCCAGGACCCGGGCGAGCAGGTCCCGTCCGAGGCCGTCGGTGCCGAACGGGTGTGCGGTGGACGGGCCCTGGAGGACCGCCGAAGGGTCGGGGCGGTCCGCGGCCGCACCCCAGACGAGCGGGCCGGCGACGGCGAGCAGGACCAGAGCGGCCAGCATCGTCGCCGCGACCCAGGCCATGGGGGAACGGAGCCGACCGGTGGGAAGGGGCATCGGTTGCTCACATCTCCCGGATCGCCGAGCGAGGATCGAGCAGCGCGAGCAGCAGGTCGACGAGGAGGCCTACGAGCAGCACCGCGCTGCCCATGACCAGCACCGTCGCCTGCACCACCGGGTAGTCCTGCGCGACCACGGACTGTGCCATCACGGACCCGATGCCGGGCCAGGCGAAAACCTTCTCGACCAGCACCGTGCCGGCGATCATGGCAGGCAGCAGGCTCCCGGCGACGGTGAGCGAGGCGGTCGCCATGTTCGGCGCCGCGTGCCGGAGGTAGAGCCGCGCGGGGGACAGCCGCTTGCCGCGGGCGGTGCGCATGTAGTCCTCGGACAGCACCTTCAGCGCCTCGACGCGGACGATGCGGAGCAGGACGGCCGTGGGGGCGAGGGCCAGCGCGACGACCGGCAGGACGAAGGACCCGGCGCCTGCCGTGCCCGCCACCGGGAGCAGCGGCAGCGCGACGGCCAGGAGCGCGGTCAGCCCCGCGGCCGCGACGAAGTCCGGCACGCCGGCCACGCCGGCGGTCAGCGCCGTGAACGCCAGCTCGGCGCGCGGACGCCGCCCGTCACGGGTGTGGACGGCGGCGAGGAGCCCACCGGGCAGGGCGACGGCAAGGGTGAGCAGGAAGGCGAGGAGCGCGATCTCCAGGGTGGCCGGGAGCTTGGTGCGGACCAGTTCGGCGACCGGTGCCCCGGTGACCAGCGAGATCCCCAGGTCGCCGTGCAGGAGGCCGTCCAGGTAGTTCCGGAACTGGGTCGGGAAAGGCTGGTCGAGGCCGAGCTGGTGCCGGCGGGCGGCCACCAGGGCGGGCGCGGCGTCGACGCCGAGTGCGGCGCGCACCGGGTCGCCCGGGACCAGTCGGATCATCGCGAAGGAGGCGGTCAGCACGACCCCGAGGGAGATGACCAGTCGGACCGCGCGGCGGCCCCAGAACGTCGCCGACGGACGGCGGCGCAGCCACTGCGGGACGGACAACTTGCTGCCCCCTTCACTGGTGCAGGCGGATGCTGGTGGGGATGATCCCGCCGCCGAAGCCGGTGGCGAAGGTGGTGCGAAAGCCGTAGACGGTGCTGTGTCCGTCCGCGATCGGCAGGGCGTCGGCTTCGCGGAACAGGGCGGCGGCGGCACGGTTCCAGGTGTCGCAGCCGGCGGTGTCGGTCTCCCGGAGCGCCTGGGCGACGAGGGCGTCGTACTCGGGGTTCGCCACGCCCGCGAAGTTCAGGCCCCCGGCGGCGGGCGGTCCGGAGAAGAACGGGATGAAACCGACCGGGAGCGCGAACCCAGGCGTGCTGCCGATCACGACGTCGAAGTCCCCCGTCTGGTACATCGCGTTCACGAGGGCGGGCAGGCTCTCGCTGACGAGCCGGACGTCCGCGCCGAGCGCAGTCCAGGTTCTTGCCATCAGCTCGGCCACGGAGGGCAGGGTCGGGCCGAGCTCAGGGCTGGTGATCAGACGCAGCCGCAGCGGCCGGCCGTCCTTGGCCAGCCGGCCGGCGGCGGTCCTCGTCCACCCGCCCGCGCGCAGCGCATCGGCGGCGTCCTGGGCGGGCAGGTTGGCGGCTGCGAGGTCGGCATGGCAGACGGCGCCCACCGCGCCGAAGTCGCCGGCCGGCCGGCCGGTGCCGCCGACGGCGACGTTGGCGAGCCCCTGGCGGTCCAGCGCTGCCACCAGGGCCCGGCGCACCGCCGGGTCGCGGAGCGGGCGGCCGGGGCGCTGGTTGAAGAAGGTGAGTCCGACCACGGTCGCCGCGTCGGAGGCGGTGAGCCCGTGGCCAGTGAGCCGGGCGCGGTCCGGTCCGTGCACCGTCGCGATGTTGACGCCCCCGGTGAGCAGCAGGTTCGCGGCGGTGGAGTCCTGCGGCACCACGGAGACGACGATCCGGGCGGGCAGGCCGGGCGTCGCGGTCGTCGCCCCGTCGGGGCCCCACGCATAGCCCTCGCGCACCGTGAACTCGTACGGTCCGCCGACGGCGTAGCCGGTCAGGACGTACGGGCCGGTTCCGGCGGTGGTCCGGTCCAGCGATCGCGGCCGGTCCAGGCCGGCCGGGCAGACGACGGGCAGCAGGCCGAGCGTGCGGGTGAGGAACGGGTAGGGGGCGGTCGTGGTCGCCGAGACCGTGCCGGCGGCGTCGTCGGCGGTCGCGGTGAACGGGACACCGGGCAGGATCGTGCGGGCCCCGGCGAGCTGGTTGGCCGGGTCGCCCGCGTAGGTCAGCGCGCGGGCCACCGCCGAGGCGGTCAGGGCCGTGCCGTCGGAACACGTCACCCCGCGGCGGAGGGTGAACGTGGCCGAGGTGGTGGTGGCCTGCCAGGACGTTGCCAGGCCGGAGACCAGTGCGCCGCCGGATCCGGCGTTGACGAGCGAGTCGTAGGCGTACCGGGCCGGTCCGGCGCCGAAGGCCGAGTACGGGTTGAAGCTCGGCGTCTCGCTGGGCACCGCGATCCTGACGGTCCCGTGCTCCACGACGGGTGCGGCCGTCGAGGAGCGGGCGGCGCCGCCGCATCCGGCCAGGGCGACGACCGCGGCGGTGAGGGCGGCCGCAGGCGGGACGCGGCGGCGGGGCATGGCCACATGCTGCCACCGCGTGCGCCGGCCGGGCGTCAACGTCCCCGGAGACGGACGGTTCCGGCCGCAGGGCAGAGAACCCCGGGGGGCCGTCGCCACCCTGGCCCTCCACCCGTCGGACCGGGGCGGAGGAAGCGGTCGCGGTTCACTCCTCCGGGGGACACCGCCGGTGGGGCCGTGCTCCGCCCGGACCTCCGGCGGCGCCGGGTGCCCACACTGGTCCGTATGAGGACAGATGGACCGGGCCAAGAGGTCGGCCGCCTGGCGGCCCGCTACTGGGAGTTCCTGCTGGAGCGGGACCCGATGCTGCGACTGCGGCAGGGGTTGCCGGTCGAGAGCCTGCCGGGAGCGTCGGAGGCCGAGGCCGAGGAGCGGGCACGGTGCGCGGCGGGTGTGCTGGAGCGTCTGCGGGCACTCGACGGCGCGGAGCCGGCCGACGCCGACACCGCGGCGTTCGTCGAGGCGCTGGCCGAGCAGGAGGTGCGGGCCCGCCGCTGCCACTGGCTGACGCCCGCCGCCACGCCGTACCGGCTGTTCCCGCTGTCGCTGTACGGCGACGCGGTCCTCGGAGCCTTTCGGTTCACCGAACGAGGCGACGGCGAGCGGTACGTGGGCCTGGTGCGCGAACTCGCCCGGGTGGTCGCCACGATCGGGGACAAGGTGGTCGGGCAGGCGGCGCGCGGCGTCCGCATCCAGGCGCCGGCCCTGGCCGGGGCGCGCACCACGATCGCCGGCCTGCGGGAGTCCCTGGCACGACGGGTGGAGGTGGACGACGCCAGGCTCGACGGGCTCGGGCCGGTGGTGCGCGGGCGGGTGAAGGAGGGCGTCGGCCGGTTGGTCGAGCGCGAGTTGGCCCCGGCCTTCGACCGCCTTCTCGCCGTGCTCGACGATCCCTCGTATGTGCGCGCCGCCCCCGAGGACGTCGGCTGGGTCCGGTACGAGGGCGGAGAGGAGGCGTACCGGGAGTTCGTCCGGATCCACACCGCGGACGACGTCGCGCCCGAGCGACTGCACGAGCTCGGCCTCGCCCACTGCCGCGAGTTGGCCGAGCGGATGCGCGACGTCCGGGCGGTCCTCGGATTCCGGGGCACCGAGCGCGAGGTCCACGACCGTCTGAGGGCCGAGCCCCGTCTGCACGCCAGGACACCCGAGGAGGTGGAGGCCCGCTACCGCCACCACCTCGACCGCCTGGACCCGCTGCTCCCGAGGTGGTTCGCGGCGCTCCCGGCCGCCCCGTTCGGCCTGGCGCGCCTGGACCCGGCGCTGGAGGCCGGGATGACCTTCGGGTACTACGAGCAGCCCACCGCGACCGACCCCGTGGGGCGCTACCGGTACAACGGCTCGGACCTCGCGCAGCGGTCGCTGCTCGGTTCCGCCTCGCTGATCTACCACGAGCTGGCGCCCGGACACCACTTCCACCTTGCCAGGCAGGCGGAGAACGAGGCGCTGCCGAAGCTGCGGCGGGAGGTCTCGCCGTTCGACGCGTTCAACGAGGGCTGGGCCGAGTACGCGGCCGGGCTCGGCTGGGAGATGGGGCTCTACGAAGACCCGTGGGACGCGTACGGCCGGCTGGCCCAGGAGCGATTCACCGCGCAGCGCCTCGTCGTCGACACGGGGCTCAACCTCGGCACGATGACACTGGTCCAGGCGCGGGCCTTCATGCGGGCCCACTCGACGGAATCGGACGGGCAGATCGACTCCGATCTGCTGCGCTACTCGACCGACCTGCCCGGGCAGGCACTGACCTACCGGGCGGGCTACCGGGAGTTCCACGAGCTGCGCGCCATGACTGCGGCGCGGCAGGGCAGCGGTTTCGACGTCCGCGCGTTCCACGACGTGGTGCTGGGCGGTGGCGGGTTGCCGTTCCCGGCCCTGCGACGGCGGGTGGCGCGTGAGCTTTTTTAGGGAATAGGAAAACAAGATGAATTCGGGAGCGCACACGGGTGAACCCGGCAGTTTAATTGGCCTCGGCAGCCATTCCTGGTTTAGCGTGATCGCGAGCGGGCGGTGGGTCTCTCGACTTCAGGGAGTTTTGGGCAGGTCGAGCCGTCCGCCGAATGGTTCAGGAGAAGAATTCCCGGTCGGAGACCTGGTCAGTTCGCTCGGGGAAGTTCCCGAGCGCCTGTCATATGTTCCTCAGAGAGGATGGAGAACCATGCCGCCCGTCGTTCCGCCCTTCCTAATCGGCCTCATCGCCGCCCCCGTGGCCAAGATCCTTCTCAAGCCGCTGGTGCGAGGCGTTGTCAAGACGTCCGTGGGGCTGGCCCTTGAGGTGAAGAAAGCGGCCCATGAGGCCGGAGAGAACATTCACGACCTCGCGGCCGAGGTTGCCGCCGAGATGGTGGCCGCTCAGATCGCCTCCGGAGACACTGCCGTCCGAACCGAGGGGACGAGGGGCGCCGCCGGCGGTCCCTCGCACAGCGCCAAGAGCGAAGCCCCCGGCCGGTCCGAGGACGAGAACCGGGCCTCCAAGATCCGCGCTACCGCAGGCGCAGGCGTCAAGGCGCACTGAGCCGGGCGGGTCCGCAGTCTGTTCCGCGCGGGCACATGGTTCCCCATGTGCCCGCGCGGCAGCGGCGCCCGGAATATCGCCACCCGACATCTTCAGGTTCAGAATTTCGGATCCGTCGCAGCATTCCGCCGCGCCCACGGGCGCGATATTGCGACCTCACGTAACAGGTGATCGTACACATGCCAGCTCTGTTGGGTGCCGAAGCCGGGTACGGTTCCATGGATATGGACGTGCGTCCACGCTCGGTCATTCCGGGCCGGCAGCGCTGGGACGTCAGACTGGTCCGCGGACGGCCGCAAGCCGCCGAAGTGCTCGCGGCGGCCCTCCGGCGGATTCCCGGCATCACGGAGGCGCAGGCGAACCCGGTCACCGGTGGGGTGCTCATCCGTCACGACGCGGGCGTCCGCGCAGGCGACATCTGCGGTCTGCTGCGCCGGGCCGTCGCCGTGCTCGCGCCCAGCGGCGCGAGCGGGGGGACCCGTGTGCTCGCCGGAACCGGTCGGCCGGCGTCGGCGACCACGTCCGAGACGACCGCGCCGCGTGCGGACCGCCTCGGCGTCGGCCCCGCGCTCGCCATCGCCGGCGGTGCGGTGGCCGGACTGGCGCTCGTCCGTCGCCCGGGGTTCAACAAGAGCCTGATGGCCCTGGGGGCCGTGGCGACGGCGACCACGGTGGTCGTCCGGCGGGCCTGGCGCAGCACGGTCGGCGAAGCCCGGGAGCCGGCCGGGCCGGAGGCCGCCCGCCACCCCCTGGTGGAGATCGTCGGCCCGCACCGCCGACGGCTCTACCGCGCATCAGCGCTGTCGGTCGTCTGCCAGGTCTCGGAGATGGCGCTCGCCACGCTCCTCGGCTGGAGCGCGCTGGTGCTCATCAAGGGCCGGGCCGCGCCGCTGGCCCGGCTCGGGCTGACCACCGCGTCCGCCCAACTCTGGGGCTTGGCAGGGCTGGTGGCCGCGGCCTGTGCCGCCACTGCCGGCCTCTCGTACACCTCGAACCTCCAGTGGCGCAGACTCGGCCAGGACATCCAGCACGACTGGCGCAATCGGACGTACGCGCACGTGCAGCACCTGGAACTGCGGTACCTGGAGGGCGAGCGCACGACCAGGGTCGCCGGCGCGCTGACGGAGGACGTCGGCCAGCTGGGCGCCTTCTTCACCACCTCCGCGAACGACCTGCTGCAACTGGGCACCAGCCTGCTCGTCCTGGTGCCGGCGTTCCTGCTGCTGGCGCCGCAGATCGCCTGGATCGCGTTCCTGCCCATCCCGGTCATCGCCTGGCTGTCGTTCCGCTACCAGGACAAGGCCTCGGCCGACTACGCCGTCTCCGGCGAGGACCGGGCCCGGCTGCACAGCCAGCTCGTCAACACCCTCCAGGCGAGCGCCACCGTCAAGAGCTTCTGCACCGAGGAGTACGAGGCGGAGCGCATCGACCGGCTCGGCGCGGCGGCGCAGGAGAGCAGCCGTCAGACCGACCTGAGCGCGATCGGGCACGCGGAGGTCGTACGGGTCTGCACGACCACCTCGATGGCGGGCACCCTGCTGCTCGGCGGACGCTCGGTGCTGACCGGCGCCCTGCCGTTCGAGGTGTTCAGCCCGCTGATCGGGCTGCCCCAGATGGTGCTGCTGCGGATGAACCGGCTCGGCGGCATCGTCGACCAGTACCAGCGGACGCTGGCCGCCTACGACCGGGTCGAGCGGCTGCGCGCCCTCCCCGTGGAGACCAACGGCACCGGCGACCCGCTCGACGTCGAGAAGGTGCGCGGGGAGATCGTGCTCGACGAGGTGACCTTCGCCTACCCCGACCGGCCGCCGGTGCTGGACAACCTTTCGCTGACGATCCCCGCCGGGCGGGTCACCGCACTCGTCGGCGCCACCGGCTCCGGCAAGACGACGATCGCAAGGCTCCTGACGCGCTTCCAGGACACGGAGTCCGGCGGCGTGCTGCTCGACGGCCGGGACGTGCGGGACTTCTCCCGCAGCGACCTCCGCCACGCGATCGGTTTCGTCTCGCAGGACCCGTTCCTCTTCGACGGCACCATCGCCGAGAACATCCGTTACGGCACCTTCGCGGCCCCGGACGACGCCGTGGCCGAGGCCGCGGCGGTGGCTGAGGCGCACACCTTCATCGCTGCGCTGCCGGACGGCTACGACACGGTGATCGGCGAACGCGGTGCCGCGCTCTCGGGAGGCCAGCGGCAGCGGATCGCCCTGGCACGGGCGATCCTCAGGAACTCACCGGTCGTGATCCTCGACGAGGCCACCTCCGCCGTGGACAACGAGACCGAAGCCGCCATCCAGCGCGCGCTGCGCGGCTTCGCCGCCGACCGGACCATGATCATCATCGCTCACCGGCTGTCCACGGTCCGCCATGCCGACCGGATCTACGTCATGGACCAGGGAGGCGTCGTGGCCGAGCAGGGCACCCACGACGACCTGCTCGCCCAGCACGGACTCTACGCATCCCTCTGGCAGCTCCAGGCAGGCGTCCCCGCCGCCTGACCGCGAACAGGAACACCACCCGCCCGCCGACCGCGTGACCACCCCGCGGTCGGCGCGCCCCCGCGCGCCCCCGCGCCCCCGCGTGCCCACACTCCCGGAGGTACCTTCATGTCCCGTCGCGACGGCGACGCCCTTCCCCTGACGGCGGCTCAGCGCGAGATCTGGCTCGCCGAACAGCACTCGCGGACGGTTCTGCCGATCTACCGCATCGGCGAGTACCTGGAGATCCACGGGCCGGTCGACCCGGAGCTGTTCGCGACCGCGCTGCGCCGGGTGGTCGACGAGACCGACGCGCTGCACGTCGGCTTCGTCGAGGACGGGGAGGGGCCGCGCCAGGCGGTCCGCACTGCGCATGGCTGGGAACCGGTCCGGCTCGACCTCAGCACGGAACCCGCACCGCGTGCAGCGGCTCTGGAGTGGATGACCAGGGACCGGGTGCGCCCGCTGGACCTCGCCCGCGACCCGCTGTTCAGCCACGCGCTGATCACGCTCTCACCGACGCACCACCTCTGGTACCAGAACTACCACCACCTGGTGATGGACGGGTTCGGCTACGCCCTCATCCGGCAGCGGGTCGCGCAGACGTACACGGCGCTCGCCGAGGGCCGCCCGGTGCCGCAGTCCGCGTTCCGTTCACTGGGCGACCTGGTCGCAAGCGACGCCGACTACCGGTCCTCGGTCCGGTTCACCGAGGACCGGTCGTACTGGACGGAGCGCTTTGCCGAGCGGCCGGCCCCGACCCGGCTCCCGGGCCGGGCGCTCGGCGACCCGGGCAGCGCCCTCCGATCGTCCGCGGAGTCGGCGGTGTTCCGCCCGGACGCGTTGCGAGCAGCGGCCGAGGGGGCCGGAGTCCGCTGGTCCCGCGTGCTGATCGCCGCGATCGCGCTCTACGCGCACCGCCTGACCGGGGACCGGGACGTCGTCATCGGTCTTCCCGTCACCGGGCGCGAACCGGCCGACCCCGCCCTGATGTCGACGCCGGGCGCGGTGTCGAACGTGGTGCTCCTGCGCCTGTCGGTGCGGCCGGACCTGCGGTGGCGCGACCTCGTCGCCCAAGTGGCCCGGGAGGTCGGCGCCGCCCTCGCGCACCAGCGCTACCGCAGCGAGGACCTGCTCCGCGACCTCGGCCTGCCCGGCATCATCGGCTCGGCGTTCCCGCTCATCGTCAACATCATGGCCTTCGCCGCCCCGCCGGCCTTCGCCGGGCAGCCCGCCACGGTGCACCACCTGGACACCGGGGCGACCACCGGGCTGGCCGTCTGGGCGCTGGGGCACCGGGGCGGCGGCGACCTGAAGATCAAGCTCCACGGCTCGCCCGAGACCTTCGGCGACGACGACCTCGCCGCCCACCACCGGCACCTGCTCGCGCTGCTGGAGGCCGTCGCGGACTGCGACCCGCAGGAGCCGGTCGGCCGGATCGGCCTGCTCACCGCGGACGAGCAGCGGGAGCTGCTGGCCGCGGGCACCGGACCGGTGGCCGACGTCCCCGCCGCTCACCTGCCCGAGCTGTTCGCGGCGCAGGCCGGTGCGACGCCGGACGCGGTCGCGCTGGTGTGCGGGGACCTCGCCCTGACGTACGCGGAGCTGGACGCGCGGGCGAACCGGCTCGCCCACACCCTGATCGACCGGGGTGCGGGCCCGGAGCGGCCGGTGGCGCTGGCCCTGCCCCGGTCGGCCGACCTGGTGGTGGCGATCCTCGCGGTGCTGAAGGCCGGGGCCGCCTGGCTCCCGGTCGACCCGGAGTACCCGGCCGCCCGGATCGCCCACCTGCTCGACGACGCCCGGCCGGCGCTGCTGGTGACCGATGCCCATACTCGTGACCGGCTGCCCGGGTCCGGCCCCGCGGACCGGCTGGTGCTCGACGACCCGGAGACGGCCGCACTGGTGGCGGATCGGCCGCCGGTGGACCCGGCGGTGGCCGTCGACCCCGGCCACCCGGCGCAGATCGTCTACACCTCCGGCTCCACCGGACGGCCCAAGGGCGTGGTGACGACCTACGGCGGCCTGCGTAACCTGTTCGCCAACCAGCGGCCGCTGCTGTTCCAGGTGCCGCCCGGGCATCGGATGCGGGTGGCACTGACCACGTCGGTGTCCTTCGACGCCGCGTGGGACCAGCTCTTCGCCCTCTTCGCGGGCCACGAGCTCCACGTCCTGGACCACGCGACCTGGACCGACCCTGACGCCTTCGTCGACTACGCCAGGCGCTGTCGGCTCGACTACGTCGGCGCCACCCCCTCATACCTCCAAGTCCTCCTCGGTTGCGGCCTGTTGAGCGACCCGCTGCAGCGCCCGACGGTGGTCGCGGCCGGTGGCGAGGCCGCCCCGGAACAGCTGTGGGACCAGCTGCGGGCGGCCGGCGGGGTGCGCGCCCTCAACCTCTACGGGCCGTCCGAATGCACCGTCAACTCGGTGATTGCGCCGCTCGGGTCGAGCCCGCGGCCGGTCATCGGCCGGCCGGTCGCGGGCGCCCGGCTGGCCGTGCTCGACGGCGCACTGCGGCCGGCGCCCGCCGGGGCGCCGGGCGAACTGTACGTCGCGGGCGCGGGGCTGGCGCGCGGCTACCTGAACCGGCCGGGTCTGACCGCCGGGCGATTCGTGGCCGACCCGTTCGGGCCGGCCGGATCACGCATGTACCGCACCGGCGACCTGGTGCGGTGGGGCTCGGACGGGAACCTGGAGTTCCTCGGACGCACCGACGACCAGGTCAAGATCCGGGGCTTCCGGGTCGAACCCGGCGAGGTCGAGGCGGTGCTCGCCGAGCACCCGGAGGTCGCGCAGGCCGCCGTGGTGGTGCGCACCGAAGCGGACGCCCGCCTGGTCGCCTACGTGGTGCCGGCGCCCGGCGCCGCACCGACCGGCTCAGCGCTCCGCGGCCATCTGCGGGAACGGCTGCCGGAGCAGATGGTGCCGGCCGCGTACGTGACCCTGGACGCGCTGCCGCTGACCCCGAACGGCAAGTTGGACCGGCGTGCCCTGCCTGTGCCCGGCCTCGCCCCGACCGGCACCGGCCGCGCCCCGCGGACACCGCAGGAACAGATCCTGTGCGAGCTGTTCGCCGAGGTACTCGGGGTGACCGGGGCCGGGCCGGACGACAGCTTCTTCGACCTCGGCGGGCACTCCCTGCTGGCCACCCGGCTGGTCGCCCGGGCCCGGTCCGTCCTCGGTGTGGAGCTGACCCTCCGCGACCTGTTCGACGCGCCGACGGTGGCGGGTCTGGCGGCGGCGGTGGACGGCGCCGGCCGGGCGCGTCCGGCGCTCGTCCGGCGCGAGCGGCCCGAGGCGGTGCCGCTGTCCTCCGCGCAGCGGCGGCTGTGGTTCCTGCACCGGATGGAGGGGCCGAGCGCCACGTACAACGTGCCGCTGGTGCTTCGGCTGTCGGGAGAGCTCGACCGGCAGGCGCTGGAGGGCGCCCTGGCGGACGTCGCCGAGCGGCACGAGAGCCTGCGTACGGTGTTCCCGGTGGTCGGCGGCGTGCCGTGCCAGCGGGTGCTGGACGCGCGGACCGCGCGGCCCGCGCTGCGGGTGACCGAGCTCACCCGGGACGAGCTGGCGGGCCGGCTGGCCGAGGCTGCCCGCTACGGCTTCGACCTCGCGGAGGAACCGCCGCTGCGCGCCGAACTGTTCGCCCTGGGAGCGGACGAGCACGCGCTGCTGCTGGTGGTGCACCACATCGCCGGTGACGGCTGGTCGACGGGCCCGCTCTCGCGCGACCTGACCACCGCGTACGCGGCCCGCTGTGCGGGGGCGGAGCCGCAGTGGGCGCCGCTGCCGCTCCAGTACGCCGACTACACACTCTGGCAGCAGGAGCTGCTCGGCGGGGCGTCGGACCCGGACAGTCTGCTGAGCAGTCAGCTCGCCTACTGGTCCGAGCAGTTGGCGGGACTGCCCGACCACATCGAGTTGCCGTGGGACCGGCCCCGCCCGGCGGTGATGTCGCACCGCGGCGCGCAGGTGCCGGTGCACGTCGACGAGGGGCTGCTCCAGGGCCTGCGGAGCCTCGCCCGCGACGGCGGCGCCAGCCTCTTCATGGTGCTCCAGGCCTCCCTGGCCGCCCTGCTGGGCAAGCTCGGCGGCGGCACCGACGTACCCGTAGGCACCCCGGTCGCCGGACGCACCGACGAGGCCGTGGACGACCTGGTCGGCTTTTTCGTCAACACCCTGGTGCTGCGGACCGACCTGTCGGGCGACCCTTCGTTCACCGAGCTGCTGGGCCGGGTCCGGGAGACGGCGCTGGCCGCGTACGCCCATCAGGACCTGCCGTTCGAGCACCTGGTGGAGGCGCTGAACCCGGCCCGATCGCTGGCGCACCACCCGCTGTTCCAGACCATGCTCACGCTGCAGAACGCGCCGGCGGGCGCGTTCGACCTGGCGGGGCTCCAGGTGGCGACCGAGCACGTCCACACCGGGACGGCCAAGTGCGACCTGACCTTCATCCTGGCCGAACAGCCCGGCACGGACGGGCTGTCGGGCGTGCTGGAGTACAGCACCGACCTGTTCGACGAGGCCTCTGCGGCGGCGATCGTCGAGCGGTGGCTCCGGCTGCTGCGGGCCGTGGTCACCGACCCCGGCCGGCGGGTCGCCGCGGTGGACGTGCTGTCCGCCGAGGAGCTCCGGGAGCTGCTGCCGACCGGCCATGACCGGTGCGCGGAGATCCCGGAGAGCAGCCTTACCGCGCTCTTCGAGCGGCAGGTGCGGGCGAACCCGGACGCGGTCGCAGTGGTGAGCGGCGAGGCCGCACTGACGTACGGCGGGCTGAACGCCCGGGCCAACCGTCTCGCGCACGCCCTGATCGCCCGGGGTGTCGGGCCGGAGCAGCTGGTGGCGCTGGCGCTGCCGCGCTCGGCCGAGCTGGTGGTGGCCGTCCTGGCGGTGCTCAAGGCAGGCGCCGCCTACGTCCCGGTGGACCCGCACTACCCGGCGGCCCGGATCGCACACCTGCTCCAGGACGCGCGGCCGGCACTCCTGTTGACCACGGGCGGGGTGGGCGAACTGCCCGGCGCCGACCCGGTGGACCGGCTGCTGCTGGACGACCCGGCGACCGCCGCGCTGGTGGCCGCCTGCCCGGACGGCGACCCGGGTGTCCCCGTCGACCCGCGGTGCCCGGCCTACGTCATCTACACCTCCGGCTCGACCGGCCGGCCCAAGGGCGTCGTGGTGCCGCACCGGAACGTGGTGCGGCTGTTCGGCGCGACCCGGGCGCTGTTCGACTTCTCCGCCGACGACGTCTGGACGCTGTTCCACTCCTACGCCTTCGACTTCTCGGTGTGGGAGCTGTGGGGCCCGCTGCTGTACGGCGGGCGGCTGGTCGTCGTGGACTACGCGACCAGCCGCTCCCCCCACCTGTTCCTGGAGCTGCTGGTCCGGGAGGGCGTGACGGTGCTGAACCAGACACCGTCCGCGTTCCACCAGCTGATGCAGGCGGACGAGGAGGCGCCGGAGACCGGGCGCTCGCTCGCCCTGCGCACCGTGGTCTTCGGCGGCGAGGCACTGGAGACCGCCCGGCTCGCCGGCTGGTACGAGCGGCACCCCGACGACGCGCCGCGCCTGGTCAACATGTACGGCATCACCGAGACCACGGTCCACGTCACCCACGCGGCTCTGGACCGGTCCGATGCCGCGGAGGGCGCGGCCGGTGCCGCCGGCGCGATCGGTGCGGCCATCGCCGGCCTGCGCGTGTACGTGCTGGACGCCGGCCTGCGGCCGGTGGCTCCGGGTGTCGCGGGCGAGCTCTACGTCGCGGGCGCCGGCCTGGCGCGCGGCTACCTCGACCGGCCGGGTCTGACCGCCGGCCGCTTCGTCGCCGACCCGTTCGGGCCGGCCGGGTCGCGGATGTACCGCAGCGGCGATGTCGTGCGCCGACACGCAGACAGCAGCCTGCGCTACGTCGGCCGCGCGGACGACCAGGTGAAGGTGCGCGGCTTCCGGATCGAACCGGGTGAGATCGAGGCGGCGCTCGCCTCGCACCCGGGCGTTGCCCAGGCCGCCGTCCTGGCCCGGCAGGACCGGGCCGACGACACCAGGCTGGTCGCGTACCTGGTGCCGTCCCCGGGGCGCGCGCCGCGCTCGGCCGACCTGCGCGCGTACCTGGCCGACCGGCTGCCCGCCCACATGGTGCCCTCGGCGTTCGTGGCGCTGGACATGCTGCCGCTGACCGTCAACGGCAAGCTGGACCGCGGGGCTCTGCCCGCACCGGACCTCGCCGTGGCGGGTACCGGCCGGGCGCCGCGCACGCCGCAGGAGCAGATCCTGTGCGAGCTGTTCGCCGAGGTCCTCGGGGTGGCCGGGGCAGGCGTCGAGGAGAACTTCTTCGACCTGGGCGGGCACTCGCTGCTGGCGACCCGGCTGGCCGCCCGGGTCCGATCGACGCTCGGGGTGGAGCTGGAGCTGCGCACTCTGTTCGAGACGCCGACGCCGGCCGGCCTGGCCGCCGCACTGGCGGGGGCCGGGCCGGCGCAGGCGGCCCTGGCGCCCTATCGGCGGCCGGAGCGGATTCCGCTGTCGTTCGCGCAGCGGAGGCTGTGGTTCCTGCACCAGCTGGAGGGTGCCAGCGGGAACTACAACATCCCGCTGGCATGGCGGCTCACCGGCCCGCTCGACCGGCAGGCGCTGCACGACGCCCTGGCGGACGTGGTGGCCCGGCACGAGAGCCTGCGCACCGTGTTCCCGGTGGTGGACGGCGTGCCGCACCAGCAGGTGCTGGACGCCGTGGCGGCCCGCCCGGCGCTGACCGTGCGCCGGACCACGGAGGCCGAGCTACCGGGCGTGCTGGCGCCGGCGCTGACCCGCCGCTTCGACCTGGCGACCGAACTGCCGCTGCATGCCGCGCTGTTCGAGCTGTCCGCGGACGAGCACGTGCTCCTGCTGGTGGTGCACCACATCGCCGGTGACGGCTGGTCCCTCGGCCCGCTGTCCGCCGACCTGGCCGCCGCGTACGCGGCCCGCTGCCGCGGTGAGGAGCCGCGGCGGCAGGCACTGGCGGTCCAGTACGCCGACTACACCCTGTGGCAGCACGAGCTGCTCGGTGAGGCCACCGACGGGGAGAGCCCGTTCGCCCGTCAGGCGGCCTACTGGACCCGCCGGCTGGCCGACCTGCCGGAGCAGCTCCGGCTGCCCGCCGACCGGCCCCGCCCTGCGGTCGCCTCGCACCGGGGCGGATTCGTGCGGGCCGGGCTGGACGCGGAGCTGCACCGCGGCCTGCGTGACCTCGCCCGAACCGGCGGGGCCAGCCTTTTCATGGTGCTCCAGGCCGGGCTGGCGGCGCTCCTGAGCAAGCTCGGCGCGGGCGACGACGTCCCCGTCGGCAGCCTGACCGCCGGCCGGAGCGACCAGGCGCTGGACGAGCTGGTCGGGTACTTCGTCAACACCCTCGTGTTCCGCACGGACGCCTCGGGCGACCCGTCGTTCGCCGAGTTGCTGGGCCGGGTCCGGGAGACGGCGCTGGGCGCGTACGCGCACCAGGACCTGCCCTTCGAGTACCTGGTCGAGACCCTCAACCCGGTGCGTTCGCTCTCCCGCCACCCGCTGTTCCAGGTCATGCTGGTGCTGCAGAACAACTCCCGGGCCGAATTCGCCCCGCCCGGCCTGCGGGTCGGCGAGGTGGAGCTGGCCACGACCACGTCCAAGCTCGACCTGGTCTTCTCGCTGTCCGAGCGGCACGCGGAGGACGGCTCCCCCCAGGGGATCGACGTGTGCGTCCAGTACGCGAGCGACCTGTACGACCCGGCGACCGTCGAGACGATGATCGCGCGCTGGGTGCGGCTGCTGACCGCGGCCGCCGCCGACCCGCTGCGGTCGCTCAGCCGCATCGACCTGCTCTCCGCCGAGGAACGGCGGGAACTGCTGCCCGCCGCCGACGGTGCGGCACGCCCGGCGCCGGGCGCGATCCTGCCCGCCCTGCTGCGGGCCGTGGCCGAGGAGCGGCCGGAGGCTGTCGCGCTGGTCTGCGGCGACAGGGAGTTGACGTACGGCCGGCTGGATGCGTGGGCGAATCGGCTGGCGCATGCGCTGATCGCGCAGGGGGTGGGGCCGGAGCGGGTCGTGGGGGTGGCTCTGCCGCGGTCGGTGGAGTCGGTGGTGGCGGTGCTGGCGGTGTTGAAGGCGGGGGCGGCGTATCTGCCGGTTGATCCGGGGTATCCGGCGGCGCGGATCGCGTTCATGCTGGAGGACGCCCGTCCTACGGTGGTGATCGACGATCCGTCGATGGTGGCGGAGGTGGGCGACCGGCCGGACACCGATCCGGCGGTTGTGGTGGATGTCCGGCATCCGGCGTACGTGATCTACACCTCGGGTTCGACCGGCCGCCCCAAAGGCGTCGTGGTGAGCCACGCGGGCGTACCGGCTCTGGTGACCGCGCAGAGGGAGCGGCTCGGCATCGCGGCCGGCAGCAGGGTGCTCCAGCTCGGCTCGCTCAGCTTCGACATCTCGGTGTCGGAGATCTTCCCGACCCTGCTGGCCGGGGCGACGCTGGTGCTGGCACCCGCGACCGAGCCGGTCGCCGCGCTGGCCGACCCGGGCCTCGCGCTCACCCACGCGCTGGTGCCGCCGTCCGTGCTGGCGGCGCTGGCGCCGCAGGACGTGACGGTTCCCACCCTCATGGTGGGGGGCGAGGCGTGTACGCCGGAGCTGGTGGCGCGGTGGGCGCCGGGGCGGCGCATGTTCAACGGCTACGGTCCGACCGAGACCACGGTGTGCGCCACCATGAGCGAGCCGCTGTCGCCGGGCTCGGGTGTGCCGCCGATCGGCCGCGCGATCGCCGGGTTCCGCGTCTACGTGCTGGACCGGCGGCTCCAGCCGGTTCCGCCGGGCGTGGTCGGGGAGCTGTACCTCGCGGGTAGTACCGGCCTGGCGCGGGGCTACCTCGGCCGGCCGGGTCTCACCGCCGGGCGGTTCACGGCCTGCCCGTACGGCCCGGCAGGGGAACGGATGTACCGCACGGGCGACCTGGTGCGCCGCCGCGCCGACGGCGAGCTGGAGTTCGCCGGCCGCGCTGACGAGCAGGTGAAGGTGCGCGGCTTCCGGATCGAGCTCGGCGAGGTCGAGGCGGCCCTGGCCGAGCACCCGCACGTCCGCCAGGTCGCCGTGATTGCCCGGCAGGACCGGGCGGACGACACGCGCCTGGTCGCCTACCTGGTGCCCGCCGCCGGCGCGGAGCCCCAGCCGGACGAGCTGCGCGCCCACCTGCGCGAACAGCTGCCCGACTACATGCTGCCGGCCGCGTTCGTCCTCCTGGACGTCCTGCCGCTGACCGTCCACGGCAAGTTGGACCGGCGCGCTCTGCCAGAGCCGGAGTTCACCGGATCACGGACCGGCCGGGCGCCGCGCACCCCCCAGGAGCAGGTCCTCGCCGAGCTGTTCGCCGAGGTTCTGGCCCTCCCGCAGGTCGGCGCGGACGACGACTTCTTCGACCTGGGCGGGCACTCGCTGCTCGCCACCCGGCTGGCGGCCCGGGTCCGTGCGACCCTGGGCGTGGAGCTGGAGCTGCGCACCCTGTTCGCGACGCCGACGGTGGGCGGGCTGGCCGCCGCGCTGGGAGGGGCCGGCCGGGCCCGCCCAGCGCTGAGCCGCGCCGAGCGCCCCGACCGCGTGCCGCTGTCGTTCGCCCAGCGGCGGCTGTGGTTCCTGCACCAGCTGGAGGGCGCCGCACCGATCTACAACATCCCGCTGGCCTGGCGGCTGTCGGGGCCACTCGACCGGGAGGCCCTGGAAGCAGCGCTCGGGGACGTCGTCGACCGGCACGAGAGCCTGCGCACGGTCTTCCCCGCGGTGGACGGCGTGCCGTACCAGCAGGTACTGGACGCCGGCACGGCCCGGCCGGAGCTGCCGTCCACCCGGACCGACGAGGCACACCTGCGGGAGCTGCTGGTGGCGTCCGCCGCCCGCGGATTCGACCTCGCGTCCGAACCGCCGCTGCGCGGCGAGGTGTTCGAACTGTCGGCGGACGAGTACGTGCTGCTGCTGGTGCTGCACCACATCGCCGGTGACGGCTGGTCGCTCGGCCCGCTGTCCGCGGACCTGGCCGCCGCCTACGCGGCGCGTTGCCGCGGCGAGGAGCCGCAGCGGGCGCCGCTGCCCGCGCAGTACGCCGACTACACCCTGTGGCACGACCGGCTGCTCGGGGACCGCAGCGACCCCGACAGCCTGTTCACCCGTCAGGTGGCCTACTGGACCGACCAGCTGGCCGACCTGCCCGAACAGATCCGGCTGCCCGCCGACCGGCCCCGCCCGGCGACCGCGTCCTACGCGGGCGGGCACCTGGCGGTCGAGCTGGACGCGGAGCTGCACGACGCACTGCTCCGACTGGGCCGGGAGCACGGCGCCAGCATGTACATGGTGCTCCAGGCCGCGCTGGCGTCGCTGCTGGACAAGCTGGGCGCGGGAACGGACATCCCGGTCGGCAGCCTGATCGCCGGCCGGACCGACCAGGCCCTGGACGAGCTCGTCGGCTTCTTCGTCAACACCCTGGTGCTGCGGACCGACACGTCGGGCGACCCGTCGTTCGCCGAGCTGCTGGCCCGGGTCCGGGAGACGGCGCTCGCCGCGTACGCCCACCAGGAACTGCCTTTCGAGCACGTGGTCGAGGCTCTCAACCCGGCTCGGTCGCTCGCTCGCCAGCCTCTTTTCCAGGTCCTGCTCGGGCTGCAGAACGTACCCCGGTCCGCGTTCGAACTGCCGGGCCTCGATGCCGGGATCGTGCTGGTGAACACGCCCACGGCGATGTTCGACCTCGCGTTCCACCTGCTGGAGCGCGGCGGCACCGGCGGGCCGGCCGAGGGCATCGTCGGACGGGTCGAGTACGCCACCGACCTGTTCGACCGCGCCACGGTGGAGTCGCTCGTCGCCCGCTGGCTGCGGCTGCTCGCGGCGGTGGCCGCCGAGCCGGACCGGCCGCTGAGCCGGATCGACATCCTCACCACCGAGGAGCGGCACGAGCTGCTGATCACGCGCAACGACACCGCGCGCCCGGCCCCCGAGCCCGGCCTGTCGGCCCTGTTCGAGGCCCAGGTCCGGGCCACCCCGGAGGCCTCGGCGGTGGTGTTCGAGGACAGTGTGCTGACGTACCGCGAGCTCAACGCCCGCGCCAACCGGCTCGCCCACGCGCTGATCGCGCAAGGGGCGGGCCCCGAGCAGATCGTCGCCGTGCGCCTGCCACGCTCCCCGGAACTGGCGGTCGCCATCGTGGCGGTGCTCAAGACCGGTGCCGGATACCTGCCGATCGACCCGGACTACCCGGCTGCCCGCGTGGCGTACATGCTCGACGACGCGAGGCCGACCGTGGTCCTCGACGACCCGGCCGCCGTCGACGTGACGGGAGAGCACCCGGCGAGCGACCCGGTGAGCGCGCACGACCCGCGGCACCCCGCCTACGTCATCTACACCTCCGGCTCCACCGGCCGGCCCAAGGCCGTGGTGATGCCCGCCGCCGGGCTGCTGAACCTGCTGCGGTGGCACCACGAGGCCGTCGGCGGCGAGAGCGGCACGCGCACCGCGCAGTTCACCGCGATCAGTTTCGACGTCTCCGTGCAGGAGATCCTGTCCGCCCTCCTGTTCGGCAAGACCCTGGTGGTCCCCACCGAGGAGCAGCGCCGCAGTGCCGAGCTGTTCGCGCACTGGCTGGACCGGCACCGGGTCGAGGAGCTGTTCGCGCCCAACCTGGTGATCGAGGCGGTGGCCGAGGCCGCCGAAGAGGCCGGACGGGACCTGCCGAGCCTGCGGCTGGTCGCGCAGGCCGGCGAGGCGATGCGCCTCGGCGGTGCCGTACGCCGCCTCCAGAGCCGTCGGCCGGGCCGGGTGCTGCACAACCACTACGGTCCCGCCGAGACCCATGTCGTCACCGCCTACCAGCTGCCCGCCGACCCCGCCGACTGCCCGCTGCCGGTGCCGATCGGCCGCCCGATCGCCAACAGCAGGGCGTACGTGCTGAATTCGGGCCTGCGTCCGGTCGCCCCCGGTGTGACGGGCGAGCTGTATCTGGCCGGGGTGACGCTGGCCCGCGGCTACCTGAACCGGCCCGGGCTCACCGCCGGACGGTTCGTCGCCGACCCGTACGGCCCGCCGGGCTCGCGGATGTACCGCACCGGCGACCTGGCCCGCTGGCGCGCCTGGGGGTCCCCCCGGCCGGAGGCTGGGGGAGAGCTGGAGTTCGCGGGCCGGGTGGACCACCAGGTGAAGATCCGCGGTTTCAGGATCGAGCCGGGCGAGATCGAGGCGGAGCTGGCCGCGCACCCGGGCGTCGCCCAGGTCGCCGTGCTCGCCCGGGAGGACCGGCCGGGCGACACCCGGATCGTCGCGTACGTGGTGCCCCCGGCCCAGGACCCCGCCACCGCGGCGGAGTTGGCGGCGTACCTGGGCGAACGGGTGCCCGACTACCTGGTCCCGGCCGCCTTCGTGCTGCTGGAGGCGTTGCCGCTGACGCCGAACGGGAAGCTGGACCGTGCGGCGCTGCCCGTACCCGGGTACGCGGGCACGGGGGCGGGGCGGGCACCGCGGACGCCTCAGGAGCAGATCCTGTGCGAGCTGTTCGCGGAGGTGCTGGGCGTGCCGCAGGTCGGGGTCGAGGACGACTTCTTCGACCTGGGCGGGCACTCGCTGCTCGCCACACGGCTGGTGTCCCGGGTCCGCGCGACCCTCGGTGCCGAGCTGGAGCTGCGCAGCCTGTTCCGGACGCCGACGCCGGGCGGGCTCGCGGCCGGGCTGCACGACGCCGCGACAGCCCGCAAGGCCCTGGTCCCCGGGCCGCGCCGTGAGCCGATGCCGCTGTCCTTCGCGCAGCGCCGGCTCTGGTTCCTCCACCAGTTCGGGGCACCGAGCGCCACCTACCACATGCCGCTGGCGCTGCGGCTGTCCGGCGACCTCGACGAAACCGCGCTGCGCACCGCCCTGGCGGACGTGGTGGCCCGGCACGAGACCCTGCGCACGGTGTTCCCGCACAGCGCCGGCATCCCGTGCCAGCGGGTGCTGGACGCCGCCGAGGTCGCCGTGCCGCTCGCGGTCCGCACGGCCAGTGAGGCGGAGGTGCCGGGGCTGCTGCGCGAGGCGGCCCGGCGGCCCTTCGACCTGATGTCGGAGGTGCCGCTGCGGGCGGAGCTGTTCGCGCTGGCGCCGGAGGAGCACGTGCTGCTGGTGGTGATGCACCACATCGCCGGTGACGGCTGGTCGATGGGCCCGCTGGCCCGCGACCTCGCCACCGCGTACGCCACCCGCAGGGGCGGCGGGGCGCCCGACTGGCCGCCGCTGCCGGTGACGTACCGGGACTACACGCTGTGGCAGCACGAGATCCTGGGCGACGAGCACGACGAGGACAGCGCGTTCGCCCGCCAGGTCGGCTACTGGACCGAGGCGCTGGCCGGGCTCCCCGACCAGTTGCAGCTGCCGGTCGACCGGCCCCGTCCGGCTGCCATGTCGTACGAGGGCGACCTGCTGGACGTCGGGATCGACGCCGGACTCCATGCGGGGCTGGTGGAGTTGGCGCGGCGGTCGGGGGCCAGTCTGTTCATGGTGCTGCAGGCGGCGTTGGCCGCGTTGTACACGCG
>NZ_JBEORW010000031.1:0-113695 GCF_040302565.1 Streptomyces sp. NPDC097981 | reverse complement strand
GGGGCCGCGGGGGGGGGGGGGGGGGGGGTGTTTGGGGGGGTTGGGGGGGGGGGGGGGGGGGGGGCCGCGCCCCCCCCCAGGGCCGGGGTGACCTGTTCGATCTGCCACGGGCGGGCGCCGTAGCCCGCGAGGGCCTGTGCCACCGCGTCCGCTTCGAGCCGCTGGGGCGGCTCCCAGCACAGCCGGCGGACCGTGTCCGGGGTGATCAGGTTCTCCTGGGGCAGGTTCAGCCGCTCCGCGAGCGCCGAGACCGCGGTCCGCGCCGCCGCCAGCCGCGCCGCGGCCGCCGGGTCCTTGTCCGCCCAGGAACGCGGCGGCGGCGGACCCGCCGGAGTCGCCCCCGGCTGCGGCAGCTCGTTCTCGGGCAGGGCCTTCGCCCGGTCCACGGCGGCCATCCACTGGTCCAGCTGGCGCCGGCCCATCCGCTGCCCGAATCCCGGCAGGGCCGACAGCGCGTGCACGTTCGCCGGCAGCGCGAGCGCGGCCTCGACGATCGCGGCATCCCCCAGCACCTTGCCGGGCGACACGTCACGCCGCTGCGCGATCCGGTCCCGGGACTCCCACAACTCCCGTACGACGGCCATCTGCCGGCGCCGGCGCACCTTGTGCATGCCGGACGTGCGGCGCCACGGGTCCTTGCGCGGCGGCGCGGGCGGTGCGGCGGCGATGGCGTCGAACTCCTGCCGGGCCCATTCCAGCTTGCCCTGCCGGTCCAGTTCCTTCTCCAGCGCGTCCCGCAGGTCCACCAGCAGCTCCACGTCGAGCGCGGCGTAGCGCAGCCACGGCTCGGGGAGCGGGCGGGTGGACCAGTCGACCGCGGAGTGGCCCTTCTCCAGTGCGTAGCCGAGCACGCTCTCGACCATCGCGCCCAGTCCGACCCGGGGGAACCCGGCCAGGCGGCCGGCCAGCTCGGTGTCGAACAAGGAGGTGGGAACCATGCCTATTTCGCGCAGGCACGGCAGGTCCTGGGTGGCGGCGTGCAGGATCCACTCGGCGGAGGACAGGGCCTCGCCCAGCGCGGACAGGTCGGGGCAGCCGACCGGGTCGATCAGCGCGGATCCTGCGCCCTCGCGGCGCAGCTGCACCAGATAGGCGCGCTGGCCGTAGCGGTATCCGGAGGCGCGCTCGGCATCGACGGCCACGGGCCCGGTGCCCGCGGCGAAGGCCGCGACCACCCGGGCGAGTGCGTCCTCGTCGGCGACCACCGGAGGGATCCCCTCGCGGGGCTCGAGCAACGGAATCGGCGCCTTTTCGACGTCGTCCGGGGGGCCGCCCCCGGTGGTGGTGCGCAGGTCTGCTGCGGTCTCTTGGGCGTCGGTCACCGCTCAAGGGTATCCGCGGATACGGCGCGCCCGTCGCCGGAACGTTCCGTCGACGGGCGCGGGGCGCAGGCACGGGCGTTTCCCCGGCTTCCCCGGCAGTTCGCCCGGGAGTCGCCGGGCGGGTGTCAGTGGATGATCCCGGTCCGCAGTGCGACGGCGACCATCCCGGCCCGGTCGCCGGTGCCCAGCTTGCGTGCGATCCGGGCGAGGTGGGACTTGACGGTCAGGGCGGACAGGCCCATCGAGACGCCGATGGCCTTGTTGGACTGGCCCTCCGCGACGAGGCGCAGGACCTCGACCTCGCGGCCGGAGAGCTCGCGGTAGCCGCCCGGGTGGCTCGGGGCACCCGGGGGGCGGCGGTGCATACGGGCGGCGGCGGCACCGATGGGGGCGGCGCCGGGCCGGGTGGGAAGCCCGATGTTGGTCCGCGTGCCGGTGACGACGTAGCCCTTCACTCCGCCCGCGAGGGCGTTGCGTACGGCGCCGATGTCGTCGGCGGCGGACAGGGCCAGGCCGTTCGGCCAGCCCGCGGCCCGCGTCTCGGAGAGCAGGGTGAGACCCGAACCGTCGGGCAGGTGTACGTCGGCCACGCAGATGTCGCGCGGGCTGCCGACGCGGGGGCGGGCCTCCGCGATGGACGACGCCTCGATCACGTCACGTACTCCGAGGGCCCACAGATGGCGGGTCACGGTGGAACGCACGCGCGGGTCGGCCACGACGACCATGGCCGTCGGCTTGTTCGGGCGGTAGGCGACCAGGCTTGCGGGCTGCTCGAGAAGAACGGACACCTAGGCCTCCTGGGGGAGTGGCGGGACGGCCGGCTCGGGGAAGGAAGCCGGCGTGAACCGTGCGGATGGTCACTGACTCCTTCGGCACGTCACCCGCCCGGCTTTAGAGAATGATCACGATTTGGTGAGTAACAATTCGGGCAATTCGGACGCACGATCGATCATCGGGTGATCAGAAGCCCACAACGGGCGCCCGGTTCCGACACACCGCCGCCGGCCCTCGATCGGCCGTTCTACGGGGCCCGGTGCATTCGGAGGAGGGGGAGCGCCCGGGTGCCGCCGGACGGCGCCACGGCTACGGGTGGTGCGGACCGCGCCGCTGTGGCAGGGAGACGACACCGGTATCCGAGTCCGTCGGCCCGACCGGCGGCAGCCCCGCGATCTGGCACAGCAGCTCGCACCACGCCGACAGGTGCGCCGAGGTGTCCGGTACCCCGCCCACGCCCTCGCGCGGCGTCCACGAGGCCCTGATCTCGATCTGCGTGGCCGGCCGCCGTTCCGACAGCCCGCCGAAGTAGTGCGAGCTCGCCATCGTCACGGTCCCGCTCGCCTCCCCGTACGCCAGGCCGCGCGCCTCGAGCGCCCCGGTCAGCCAGGACCAGCACACCTCGGGGAGGAGGGGGTCGGCGGCCATCTCGGGCTCCAGCTCGGCGCGTACGAGCGTCACCAGCCGGAAGGTCCCGTGCCAGGCGTCGTGCCCGGACGGATCATGGAGCAGGATGAGCCGCCCGTCGGCCAGGTCGTCCTCACCGTCCACGACCGCGGCTTCGAGGGCGTAGGTGTGCGGGGCCAGGCGCTGGGGCGGTCTCGCCGGGTCGATCTCGATCCCCGGACGCAGGCGCGCCTTCTTCAAGCCGTCGACCGCCCGCCGGAACGGGAGCGGGACGGAGCTCTCCTTCGCGCTGTCCATGCCGTCAGCGCCATCTGAAAATCGTCCCTGAGCCGCAGCCATGCGGGGAAGACTAGGCGGAACGAGGGTCCGTGCGGCGCAGGGACACCCAGACCGGGCCGGGCACTTCTTCATACGTGCGAAGATTTGGCGCGTGAGCGCCAATGACCGCCCCCAGGGCCAGCCGAGTCAGACGTACGATTCCGCCTTCCTGAAGGCGTGCCGGCGGGAGCCGGTGCCGCACACCCCGGTGTGGTTCATGCGGCAGGCAGGGCGCTCGCTCCCCGAGTACCGCAAGGTGCGCGAGGGGACGCAGATGCTGGAGTCGTGCATGCGGCCCGACCTGGTCACGGAGATCACGCTCCAGCCGGTCCGCCGCCACAACGTGGACGCCGCGATCTTCTTCTCCGACATCGTGGTCCCGCTGAAGGCCATCGGCATCGACCTGGACATCAAGCCGGGCGTCGGCCCGGTCGTCGCCCAGCCGATCCGCCGCCGCGAGGACCTCGCACAGCTGCGCGACCTCACCCCGGAGGACGTCCCGTACGTCACCGAGGCGATCGGCATGCTCACGGGTGAACTGGGCGCCACGCCGTTGATCGGTTTCGCCGGTGCGCCTTTCACCCTCGCGAGCTACCTCGTCGAGGGCGGCCCGTCGAAGAACCACGAGCACACCAAGGCGCTCATGTACGGCGACCCGGAGCTCTGGGCCGACTTGCTGGACCGCCTCGCGGAGATCACCTCCGCCTTCCTGAAGGTCCAGATCGAGGCGGGCGCCTCCGCGGTGCAGCTCTTCGACTCCTGGGTCGGCGCGCTCGCCCCGGCGGACTATCGGCGCTCGGTGATGCCGGCATCGGCGAAGGTCTTGGAGTCCGTCGCCTCGTACGGAGTCCCGCGCATCCACTTCGGCGTGGGTACGGGCGAGCTCCTCGGCCTCATGAGTGAGGCCGGCGCGGACGTCATGGGCGTCGACTACCGGGTCCCGCTGGACGAAGCCGTGCGCCGGGTCGGCCCCGGCAAGGCGCTCCAGGGCAACCTGGACCCGGCGGTGCTCTTCTCCACCGAGGAGGCCGTGCGGGCGAAGACGGACGAGGTCCTCGCGGCGGCGTCCGGCCTGGAGGGCCACGTCTTCAACCTGGGCCACGGCGTCCTCCCGACGACGGACCCGGACGCCCTGACCCGCCTGGTGGACTACGTCCACACCAAGACGGCCCGCTGACGCCGGGGCCGGGCCCTAGGAGGACGCCGCCCGCACTGCCGAGACGGCCTTGCGGGCCGCCACCAGGACCGGGTCCCAGACCGGGGAGAACGGCGGGGCGTAGCCCAGGTCCAGGGAGACGATCTGCTCCACGGTCATGCCCGCCGTCAGGGCGACCGCCGCGATGTCCACCCGCTTCGCGGAGCCCGCACCGCCGACGATCTGGACACCGAGCAGGCGGCCCGTGCGGTGTTCCGCCAGCATCTTGACCGTCATGTCCGCGGCCGTGGGGTAGTAGCCCGCCGTCGTCGTCGAGCCGATCGTCGCCGTCACGAAGCGGAGGCCGGCGGCCAGGGCGTCGCGCTCGCGCAGGCCCGTACGGGCGATCTCCAGGTCGCAGACCTTGCTGACCGCCGTGCCCACCACGCCCGGGAACGTGGCGTAGCCGCCGCCCACGCCGGAGCCGATCACCTGGCCGTGCTTGTTGGCGTGCGTGCCCAGCGGGATGTGCCGCGTGCGGCCCGCCACCAGGTCCAGGACCTCCACGCAGTCGCCGCCCGACCAGATGTTCTCCTGCCCCCGGACGCGCATGGAGAGGTCCGTGAGGATGCCGCCGGACTCGCCGAGCGGCAGCCCCGCCGCGCGGGCCAGCGCCGTGCGGGGCTCCACGCCGATGCCGAGGACGACCACGTCCGCCGGGTACTCGTCCCCCGCGGCCGTGGCCACCGCGCACGCCCGGCCGTCCTCGTCCGTGCGGATCTTCGTGACCTCCGCCCCGGACACCGTACGGATCCCCATCCGGTTCATCGCGCCGTGCACCAGGGCGCCCATGTCCGGGTCCAGGGTCGCCATCGGCTGCTGCCCGCGGTGCAGGACCGTCACCTCGTACCCGCGCGCGACCAGCGCCTCCGCCATCTCCACGCCGATGTACCCCGCGCCGACGACGACCGCCCTGCGGCCTTCCGTACGCTGCAGGGTGTCCATCAGGCGCTGGCCGTCGTCCAGGGTCTGGACGCCGTGCACCCCGTGCGCGCCGATTCCGGGCAGCCGGGGCCGGACCGGCCGGGCACCCGTGGCCAGGACGAGCTTGTCGTAGCCCGTCCAGGCCTCGGATCCGGAATCCAGGTCGCGGGTACGGACCCGGCCACCGGCGAGGTCGAGCTCCACCACCTCCGTGCGCATGCGCAGGTCGATGTCCCGGGCCCGGTGCTCCTCGGGCGTCCGGGCGATCAGCGCGTCCCGCCCGCCGACCTGGCCGCCGATCCAGTACGGGATCCCGCACGCGGAGTACGAGGTGAAGTGCCCGCGCTCGAAGGCCGTGATCTCCAGTTCCGCCGGACCCTTGAGCCGCCGGGCCTGTGACGCGGCGGACATCCCCGCCGCGTCGCCGCCGACCACCACCAGTCGTTCCGTCGCCATCGCCCGCCCCGCCCTCCGCGCCGCCGTCTCTTACCGAACACGCTACGGCCGAATGCGTGTTCAGTCCGGGACGTCGGTCTTTTCCGTCGGGTCCGCGGACCGCGCCCCCGGAACCACCGGGACCTTCGGCGCAGTCCCCGCTTTCGGCCCCGCTTTCGGCCCCGCCTTCGGCCCCGCCTTCGGCTTCGCCGGGCGCAGCCGCCGGTACACGCGGAAGCACAGCAGCGCCAGCGCCGCCGTCACCGCGAACGGCAGCAGGACCGCGACCACCAGGGCCAGGTACCGCACGATCGCCGTGAAGACGTTCCAACCGCCGCTCAGGGCGCCCGTGAAGGACGGCTCCTCGTCCTTCTTCTCCGACACCGCCTTCGGGGCCGGCTCCGAGACCTCCATCGTGATCGTGCCCATCGAGGTCTGGTCCTTCAGCGCCGTCTGCTGCGCGAGCAGCGACTCCAGGTCCGACTGGCGTTTGCTCAGCTCGCTCTCCAGCATGACCACGTCACTCAGCGCCGAGGCCTTGTCCATCATCTCCCGCACCCTGGCCACGCTCGCCCGCTGCGATGCGACACGGCTGTCGACGTCGGCCGCCTTCTGCGTCACGTCCTGCGCCTCGACCTTGCGGCTGAGCAGCTTCCCGCTGCCCTCCATGGCGCCGAGCACGGCGTCGAAGCGGTCGCCCGGCACCCGCAGGGTCAGCGTCGAGGTCACCCGGCCGTCCTCGCCGCGCCGCGTGGACTCGCTGCCCACGTACCCGCCCGCGCCCTCCGCGGTCGTCCGGGCAGCCGACAGGGCCTTCTGCGCGTCCGCCGTCTCGATGCCGAGCGACGCCGTACGGATGACGTTCGGGCGTACGGCGGCCGGCTGCGAGGGGTTCTTCGCCGCGTCGGCCCCCGAGGCCGCCGGGGGAGCCGCCGCGGCCGCCCCCGGCTTGCCCTGGGCCGCGGCCTCCGGGGCGCCGGCCGCGGCCTTGTCGGCCGAGGCCCGGCCGCCGCTGTCCTGGGCCGCGCCGCAACCGGTGAGCGCGAGCGCTCCGGCCAGGGACAGGGCGGCCACGGCGGCCGCGCCGCGGTGCCTTGCCGCGGTGGCTCTCGTGCTGGTGTGCATCGGTGGTACCCCCCGGGGATCGGCTGATGTCGCCGTTGTGACGTACAGGGTCCCGTCGCGGGTTTCGCCCCGGCGGTCCCGGGCCGGTCCCGATGCGGTCACGGTCCGGCCTCGGTGATCGGCCGCCGAACGGTCTGAGACGATGTGTCCATGCACGAAGCGGACATGCGTACGGACGGTGCGGCGGGCGCGGGCGGTACGACCGGCGGGAACGGCCGGCCGGCTCCGGCCGGCCATGCGGTCGTGATCGGCGGCGGCATTGCGGGCCTCGCCGCCGCCCACCGGCTCCTCGCCGACGGCCTGCGCGTCACGCTCCTGGAGGCCGGGCCCCGCCTCGGCGGCAAGCTCCGCTCCGGCGAGCTCGCCGGAGCCCCCGTCGACCTCGGCGCCGAATCCGTGCTCGCCCGCCGCCCCGAAGCGCTGGAGCTGGCCCGGGCCGTGGGCCTGGCCGACGCCCTCCAGCCGCCCGCCACGGCCACCGCCCACCTCTGGACCCGCGGCGCGCTGCGGCCCATGCCACGCGGCCACGTCATGGGCGTCCCCGGCGACCTGGCGACGCTCGCCGCCTCCGGGGTGCTCTCCGCCGCGGGCCTGGCCCGGATCGAGGCCGAACGCGGGCTGCCGCCCACCGAGATCGGCGAGGACGTCGCAGTCGGCGAGTACGTCGCCGCCCGCCTCGGACCGGAGGTCGTCGACCGCCTGGTGGAGCCCCTCCTCGGCGGGGTCTACGCCGGCAACGCCTACCGCATCTCCATGCGCGCCGCCGTCCCGCAGCTCTTCGAGGCAGCCCGTACGCACCGCTCGCTGGGCGAAGGCGTACGCGAACTCCAGCAGCGGGCCGCGCAACAGCCCCGGCAGGCCGGGCCCGTCTTCTCCGGCATCGACGGCGGCATCGGACGGCTTCCGCAGGCCGTGGCCGAGGCGTGCCGGGCGGCCGGGGCACGGATCAGCACCGGTACCGCCGTGCGCGAGGTCCTGCGTACGCCGGGAGGCTGGAGGGTCGTCACCGCCGCGGAGACGATCGATGCCGACGCCGTGGTCCTGGCCGTCCCCGCCGGGCCCGCCGCCCGGCTGCTGGACGGTCTCGCGCCGGCCGCGGCCGCCGAGCTGCGGGCCGTCGAGTACGCCTCGATGGCCCTGGTCACGATGGCCTTCCGGCGCTCCGAGCTGCCCGCCGCGGTCACCGGGGGTGGCGCCAGCGGATTCCTCGTACCGCCCGTCGACGGCCGGACCATCAAGGCCTCCACCTTCTCCAGCAACAAGTGGGCCTGGGCCGGCGCCGACCCCGAGCTCTTCCTGCTGCGCACCTCGGTCGGCCGGTTCGGCGACGAGGGCGACCTGGTCCGCGAGGACTCCGAGCTGGTCGAGGTCTCGCTGCGCGACCTCGGCGAGGCCGTGGGCCTCGCAGCCCGGCCGGTCGCCTCCACCGTCACCCGCTGGGACGGCGGCCTGCCCCAGTACCCGGTCGGCCACCTCGCCCGTGTGGCCCGGATCCGCGGCGCCGTCGCGGCCCTGCCCGGCCTCGCGGTGTGCGGAGCGCTGTACGACGGCGTGGGCATCCCGGCGTGCATCGCGAGCGCGGGCAAGGCCGCGGACGTGGTGATGGCCACGTTGGGCACCCCTGGCACCGACCACTGATCAGCGCACGGGACAATGGACACATGACTGCACCAGAGAAGATTCCCAACGCGGGGAAGAAGGCGAAGGACCTCAACGAGGTCATCCGCTACACCCTGTGGTCCGTCTTCAAGCTGAAGGACGTTCTGCCCGAAGACCGCGCCGGTTATGCCGACGAGGTCCAGGAGCTGTTCGACCAGCTGGCCGCCAAGGACATCACCGTCCGCGGCACCTATGACGTCTCCGGCCTGCGCGCCGATGCGGACATCATGATCTGGTGGCACGCCGAGACCTCGGACGAGCTGCAGACCGCGTACAACCTGTTCCGCCGGACCAGGCTCGGCCGCGCGCTGGAGCCGGTGTGGTCGAACATGGCCCTGCACCGCCCGGCCGAGTTCAACAAGTCGCACATCCCGGCCTTCCTGGCCGACGAGGTCGCGCGCGACTACGTCAGCGTCTACCCCTTCGTGCGCTCGTACGACTGGTACCTGCTGCCCGACGAGGACCGCCGGCGCATGCTCGCGGACCACGGCAAGATGGCCCGCGGCTACCCCGACGTGCGTGCCAACACCGTCGCGTCGTTCTCGCTGGGCGACTACGAGTGGATGCTGGCCTTCGAGGCCGACGAGCTGTACCGCATCGTCGACCTCATGCGTCACCTGCGTGCCTCCGAGGCGCGTATGCACGTCCGTGAAGAGGTGCCCTTCTACACCGGGCGCCGCAAGTCCGTCGCCGACCTGGTGGCCGGGCTCGCCTGATACCTCCCCTGGGGGGAAGGAACCGGAGGACTGCTCTCTTGACTGGGGAGCGGCCTCCGGTGGATCGGGAGGCCCAGCCCCCGAAACGACGCAGCCGGAGATCCCGCCCGGAAGTTCAGACGACTGGCGGCAGCAGAGCCCCGGGTACCAACCCGCGGGCCTTCGCCGCCGGGTCGTCCAGCGACACCGGTGCGGGCTCCGGATGCGGCGCACAGGTGACACGCCACCCCGAGGTGTCACCCGTCAGCAGATACCGCTCCACGTGACGGTCCACGCAGTCATTGCGTCCGCCGGCCACCCCGTGGGTGCCGGCCCCCGTCTCCGTGACCAGCGCGGCCCCGGCGCCGAGCCGCCGCTGGAGCTCCAGCGCCCCCGGGTACGGGGTCGCCCCGTCCCGCTCCGCCGCGACGATCAGCGTCGGCGGGACCGGCGCCGGCTGCGCGCCCACCGCCACCGGCTGCTGCCGCTCGCGGACCGGCCAGTACGCGCAGGGCAGGTTCAGGAAGACGTTGGCCCACGTCTCGAAGGGCGCCCGGCGCGCCAGTTCGGTGTTGTCGCGGTCCCAGGTCTCCCACTCCGCGGGCCAGGCGGCGTCGTTGCACAGCACCGCCGTGTACACCGCGCGCGCGTTCTCGCGCGCGGCCGCCGACTCCGGGTCCGCGCGGGCCTGTTCGGTCAGCGGGCCCGGATCGCCGGCCAGGAAGGCGCTGAGCGCGGCCGCCCGCTCCGGCCACACATCGTCGTAGTACGCGGCCTGGAGGAAGGCGGCCTGGAGCTCGCCGGTCCCGACGGCCCCGCCCGCCGGAGTGCGCGCCACCGCGTCCCGGACGCGCTCGTAACTCGCCTGCACCGCCGCCGGGGTGGCGCCGAGCCGGTACGCGGCGTGGTGCCGGGCCGCCCAGGCGCGGAAGTCGTACCAGCGGCGCTCGAACCCCGGTGCCTGGCCGAGGTTGTCGGCGTACCAGATGCGGCGCGGGTCGGGATCGACCGCGGAGTCGAAGACCATCCGGCGGACGCGGCCGGGGTGGAGCGTGGCGTAGACGGCCCCCAGGTACGTGCCGTACGAGGCGCCCATGAAGGTCAGCTTCTGCTCGCCGAGCGCGGCGCGGAGCACGTGCAGGTCACGCACGTTGTCGAGGGTCGTGTAGTACGGCAGGGCCCCGCCGGCCCGCTCCGCGCAGCCGCGGGCATAGGCCCGGGCGGCGGCGACGCGCTGCCGTTTGTACGCGGCGGAGGGCTCCGCCGGGACCTGGATGGGCCCCTGGACGCGGGCGGGGTCCTCACAGGACAGCGGGGCGGAGCGGCCGACCCCGCGCGGGGCGTAGCCGACGAGGTCGTAGGCGGCGCCGATGCGCTGCCACTCCGGGAGGCCGGCGACGAGCGGGAAGAACATGCCCGAGGCGCCGGGGCCGCCGGGGTTGTAGACGAGCGCGCCCTGGCGGGCGGCGCCCCCGCGGCCGGTGGCGGTGACGCGGCTGACGGTGAGGGAGATCTGCGGGCCGTCGGGCCGGGCGTAGTCGAGCGGGACCCGGAGGGTCGCGCAGCGCACGGGCGGGGGCAGTTCCCCGGCGGCGGCACAGTCCCGGAAAACGAGCCCGCTGCCCCCGGCGGATCCGGGCGGAGCACCCCGCGCCCCGCCGGTGTCCCCGGCGGCGGCCCCGGCCGCGCGCCGGGCGACGAGCTCGGCCCCGGCGTCCGCGACGGCCGCCCCCGGGGCGGGGCCGGGGGCCGTTGTCCGGGTCTGTGGGGCCGCGGCGGAGCCCGCTACGGGGGGTGCGGTGGACAGGGTGAGGGACAGGAACGCCGCGGCGACTGCGCGGCGTGCGAGCGGAGTCCGCATCATGGGCCGCCTTCATCTCTTCGGTTGAGCCGATGAGATGCGCCGGGCGGCTCCCTTGTACAGGACCACCACCGGGTGTCGGCCGTAATCCCCCCGTTGCCCGGGCCAGTGCCGCCCGTAGGGCGGGATCCGTGAGCACGCGGACTCCGCGCAGCGCCACGGCCGTGAGGGAGTCCCCGTGCCCCTGCTCCCGGTCCAGCGCGACGAGCCGCAGCGGGAGCGCGAACCAGCACAGGCTCACCAGGGCGGCCGTCCCGTTCGCCGGAACGCACAGCGCGGCCGCGGCCGTCGCGGCCGCCGGCACCGCGGGGCCCGCCGCGCCGTTCGTGGCGGCGTCCGGCGCCCGCACCCCCGTCGGGTGCTGGCACGGGCACCGAGGCTGCGGCGGCGGCCCTCAGCAGGAGGGTGCACGACGCCGGCACCCCTGCCCAGGCCGTCAGGAGGAGCCGGACCCAGCACATGGCTGATTCCCACGAGGTGGAGAAGTGCCGGGTCAGGAACTGCTGCCGCAGCTCGAACCCGACGAACTGCCGCAGCTCGAACTGCTGGAACAGCTGGAACCGCTGGAACCGCTGGAACAACCGGAACCGCTGCTCGCGCAGCTGCCGGAGGACGAGCCGCAGCCGGAGCCGGAGGAACAGCTCGACCCCGAGGACCCGCAGCCGCCTCCGGAGCCTCCCCCGACGTCGCTGCCCGCGCACCATACGGCGGGCAGGATCGCGGCGGAAGACCCGCAGGAGTCACCCGAGGACGAGGACGAGGACGAGGACGAGGAGTGCGACGACGAGCTGCGCGGCGCGGAGCGCGACTGGGCGGCCGCCAGCCGGGTGCTTCGGGCCGCCGGCACCAACTGCTCGCGCAGGTACGGGTCCCGCAGCCCGCGCAGCGCGTACAGGGCGGTCTGCACGTGCGGGGTCCGGTCGTTGACGTATTGCGTGCGGATCTCGCGCAGCGCCGCCCGCCCCGCCGGGGTGAGCCGCTGCCCGGCCCGCACGGCGACGGCGCCGCCCACCACGATCCCGCCCAGCAGCACGGGGAACACCTTGATGATGAACGGCAGCTCCGACGCCTCGGGACGGAGCGCCAGAGCGACGAACGTCAACGGCAGGGAGAGCACGAGCAGCACCCCGCACACCACGGCCTGGGCCACCGCCCGGCGCCGCCGTCTGCGCCCGGACCCGGGCGGGACGAGCAGCCCGCGGGCGGCCAGCGCGTCGCCGGTCTCCTGGACGGCGGGGGCCAGCATGGCGGCGTACCGCACCTGGTAGAGCCAGCCGGACGGGGCCTGCCGATGGGCTTCGAGCACGGCCCGCTCGGCGATGTCGCCGGCCCGCGCCCCGGGGCTCACCCGGACGATTCCGGGACCGCCGACCACCAGCCGGCCGTCGCCGAGCATCGAGACGAGCGCGGCGTCCACGACCGTGCCGGGTCCGCCGGCCATGAACGCGGCCTCGGACAGGTCGTGCAGCCGCGGGGCCGGGCCGGCCCCGCGCGGCCGGGAGCGCCGTACACCGCGCAGCAGCAGGACGGTGGAGCCGAGGACGGCGATCCAGATCGCGATGGCGAGAGCGTTCATGCCGCACGCCCCACGAAGGTCCGGGCCCAGCGCACGATCCGCCGCGGCGGCCGCGCACCGACCCGGTCCTGCCACCACGAGGTGAGCCGGCGCCGGGCGGCGGGGTCGGCGGGCAGGTCCTGGATCAGCAGGTGCTCGGCGAAGTCGAGGGCGTCGCGCCGGTACCCGGCGGTCATGGGCCGGTTGCGGGCGTACGCGAGGAAGGCCTCGCGGAACGGATCCTCGCCGCCGAGGATCCCGGGCAGCTCGGGCGCGAGCTTCGCGACGACCCCGGCCCGCTTGGCGGCCAGCGCCCGGGCCTGCACCCGTACGCGCTGCCGGTCGAACCCCTCGGGCACGGGAGTGCCCGCGACCAGCGCGGACAACAGCACCGCCTGCTCCAGCCCGACCCGCACCCGCGCCCGCTCCGGCTCCTCCGGTCGCTCCTCCGGTCGCTCCTCCGGTCGCTCCGGGTGCGCCTGCGCCTGCGCCTCGGGAGCGGGCTCCGGAGCGCAGGCGGGGGCGGGGGCGGCGGCCGGTCCCGGGGCGCCGACCGCCTTCCGGATCGCGGCCAGCTCCCCGGCCAGCTCCGCCTCCGCGGGGAAGTCGTCGTCCCGCTCCAGCAGCACACCGGGCGGGTCGACCCGCCGGCGCAGCTCCGCCAGGATGTCCAGTACCACCGCCGGAACCGGATGCGCATGCGTGTCGTGCCACACCCCGCCGCGCTCGATGCCGCCCGCGACGTGCACGTACGCGAGCGCCTCCAGCGGGATCGCGTCCAGCACCGCGGCGGGGTCCTCTCCGCGGTTGATCCGGTTCGTGTGGAGGTTGGCCACGTCGATCAGCAGCCGGACCTCGGTCCGCTCCACCAGCTCCGTCAGGAACTGCGCCTCCGTCAGCTCCTCGCCGGGCCACGAGATCAGCGCGGCGATGTTCTCCAGCGCGAGCGGCACCGGCAGGGCGTCCTGCGCGATCCGGACGTTCTCGCACAGCACGTCCAGCGCGTCCCGGGTCCGCTGCACCGGCAGCAGGTGCCCCGCCTCCAGCGCCGGCGAGGCCGCCCGTACGAACGCGATGTGCTCGGTGACGAGCGGCGCCCCCAGCGCCACCGCCCGCTCCCCGAGTGCGGCCAGCTTCGCGGCGTCGGGCCGGTCGGCGCCGCCGAGGCCCAGCGAGACGCCGTGCGGGACGACGCGTACGCCTCGGTCGAGCAGCCGCCGCAGCGGGTCCGGCAAGTGGCCGGGGCAGATGTTCTCGGCCACCACCTCGACCCAGTCCAGGCCGGGCAGCCGCTCCACCGCGTCGGCGATCTCCGGCCGCCAACCTATGCCCACCCCCAGGTGTGCCATGGGCTTCATGTCCCCTTGCCCCCTCTCAGCGGTCCCGTGTGCCGGTCCGTGTGCCGGTGTCATGACCCCGCCGGAGCCGGGCCAACCACAGGAAGGGGACGTTCAGAGCAACATCTGAGGTTCCGGGAGCCCGAGCCGGGTGCGATCCCGCCGGCTCCCGGTGCAACACAGCGATTGCAGGGGGAGCGGCGGGCCCGGGCCCGGCCGTGTCGTCGGAAGCGTACCCAGTACGGACGGTGCTCGCCGGGGCGGGATCGCATGAGCGACTGTCCCTTCCAGGCTGTATGCCCGGAAGGGACAGTCCTCTCGGGATCAGCAACGGGGAGTGGCAGGACTCCGGCTTCCCCAGTCGTCGGGGTGGCAACAACGGCCGACGACGCAGCATTCGGTGGGGTTGATGGTGGTGGGGTCTTCAGCGGTGTGCGTGGTGCTGTCGCCGCCTCCGGTGACGGTGGCGGTGTTCGTGCCGTAGGAAGGGGCATCGCAGGAGACGTTGACCCGCAGGGTGATGGGCGGGTAGCTGTCCCCGTCGGCCAGGACGTCGCTGCGAGTGCACGTGAGGGTCGCCCAGGTGCAGTGCCACCCCGGACCGGTGATGCTGAGGGTGGTGAGTCCCGCCGGCAGGGTGTCTTGCACAGTGACCGTGCTGCCGTTGGTGGAGGCGGGCCCGCTGTTGCCGACCGTGATGGTGTAGACGCCCTGGTCCCCCTGAGTGAAGTCCCCGGTGTGGCTCTTGTCGATGGTCAAGGAGGGGGTGCCGTCCATGTAGCGGGCCAGCGCGAAGTCGCTGGTGCCGCTGGAGTCGCTGCTTCCGGCGGCGACGATCTTGCCGTCGGCCTGCAGCGCCACAGCGAAGGCCGCATCGAAGCCGCCGAAGTCGGTGGTCACCTTGCCGCCGGTGCCGAAGGTCGGATCCAGGCTGCCGTTGGTGTTGTAGCGGGCCAGCGCGAAATCGAAGGTGCCGCCCGAGTCGCTGTAGCCGGCGACGACGATCTGGCCGTTGGTCTGCACTGCCACACCGAAGGCAATGTCGAAGCCGCCGAAGTCGGTGGTCACCGTGCCGCCGGTGCCGAAGGTCGGATCCAGGCTGCCGTTGGTGTTGTAGCGGGCCAGCGCGAAATCGAAGCTGCCGCTGGAGTTGCTGAAGCCGGCGGCGACGATCTTGCCGTCGGACTGCACCTTCACCCCGAAAGCCCAGTTGTTGGTGCCGCCGAAGCTGGTGGTCACCGTGCCGCCGGTGCCGAAGGTCGGATCCAGGCTGCCGTTGGTGTTGTAGCGGGCCAGCGCGAAATCGAAGGTGCCGCTCGAGTTGCTCAAGCCGGCGGCGACGATCTGGCCGTTGGTCTGCAGCGCCACGGCGGAGGCGATGTCGCCGTCGCCGCCGAAGTCGGTGATGACCTTGCCGCCGGTGCCGAAGGCCGTATCCAGGCTGCCGTTGGTGTTGTAGCGGGCCAGCGCGAAGTCGTTGGCGGTGCCCAAGGCACTGGAGCCCACGGCGACGATCTTGCCGTTGGTCTGCAGCGCCACCCCGTTGGCCACGTCGTTGCGGCCGGTGCCGAAGTCGGTGGTCACCTTGCCGCCGGTGCCGAAGGTCGTATCCAGGCTGCCGTCGGTGTTGTAGCGGGCCAGCGCGAAGTCGCTGGCGGTGCCGCCCGCGTCGCTGTAGCCGGCGGTGACGATCTTGCCGTTGGGTTGTACCACCACTCCGAAGGCCGCGTCGGTGCCGCCGAAGTCGGTGGTCACCTTGCCGCCGGTGCCGAACGTCGTATCCAGGCTGCCGTTGGTGTTGTAGCGGGCCAGCGCGAAGTCGCTGCCGAGGCCCGTGTCGCTGCCTCCGACGGCGATGATCTTGCCGTCGGTCTGCACCACAACCGCGTTGGCGAACTCGTTGAGGCCGCCGCCGAAGTCGGTGGTCACCTTGCCGCCGGTGCCGAAGGTGGGATCCAGGTCCCCCGGCGCCGCCAGGGCGAGCCCGGGGCAGAACAGCACGAGCGCCGCGGTCAGGGCCGCTACTGCCCCGACCCGGTTGGTCCCCGGACGGCGCCGACCTGCGGCACGTCGAATGCTTCGCCTGAAAGCGAAGAGCAAATCAGGGAAGATGTGAACGTATCCCTTCAGGTCGTCTTTTGTGTTCATGTTGCCGCTCGCCGCTGCCGTCTGTTCAATCTCGCGACTGACCACCAGCACCTCCACCTCGAGAGAAAGGCGGCCGCCGCCCTGGATACAACTGACGGCAATGGGCCGCAGATCGCTACCTGACGGCACGCCAACTTATGCCCTGACGGGCTATGTGCGGAGAATGGACACGATTTTGTGCTTCGCGTTTTCAATGCCAGTAATTGCCGGTCCGGTACCCCGGCTTGCCGTTGAGGTGGAATCGGCGGCTGCATGAGGACCGCGAGGGCGTAACGGGCTCCATTCTGAACGTCAGCTATTCAGAACGGTGCGGGCCGGTTGGTGTGTTGGACATGGCGATCTCGGCGGCCCCCGCCAGAACTCTTGCACTGATTCCTGCAAGATCCCGGAGACAGCAGCGCATCACCCGGGTTCTTGTATCGACCGGGTCCGTGCATGGGACCGGGCCCCGGCGATGATCTGCCGGGGGCCGGCCAGAAGTGCGGTGGGGTGCTCGCCGACGTGCTCGGGGTCCCGCTCGCGCACCTCGTACGCGGGTAGCCCCGGCCGGAATACGACTCCGGCCGGGGCTACGCGCTCAAATCAGCCTTCAGGCCGGGACGCACTCCGAGCACTCGACGTTCCGGGGCGCACCCGTCTGCAGGTCGACCACGAAGGTCACCCCGGCTCCGTGAGGGCAGATCCTTCGGCGGGAGGGGTGCCGACCGGGGCGGTCCTTACACGGCAGGCTCGCGCAGCGCGGCCAGCCGCTCCTTGTACAACACCCCCGCGGCGTAGCCGGCGGCCTCGACCGACGGTGCGTATGACTCGATCAGGTGGTGCGAACGCGCCTTCAACTCTGCCGCCCACGCCAGCGCATGCTGCTGCGCCGACCGCCCACACTGCTGAGGCTCTCCGAGCATGCACAGCGGGAGCGGCTGGCCGAGCTTGTTCGCGGCGTGCCGGACCTGCCCGGCAATGGCCGCCCACTGCTCCTCGGTGCGCTCCTGCCCGGGAGGGGCTGGCCAGCTGAGGATGTGGTCACCGTGCGGGTCCATCACGTGTTCCTCCGGGGTGGGCCGGGTCGGTCAGGTGGTGGCGATCGTAGCGGCGCCGAGGGCCGCCTCCTCCGGGTCGCAGTGGCCCACCGAGGGCGTGCAGGGACCGCATGGGCCGCACATCGGGAGGAACTGCGGCCGGGTGCAGGCGGCCGCGCCCGGGCCGTGGACGGCCGCAATGTCGGCACGGGCCCGGGCGAGACGCTCGCCGGTCCAGATGTCGGCGAGGGGCTCGTCGCGCACGTTGCCGACATCGATGAACCGGCCGAGGACACACGGCCACACCGCGCCTTCCGGACCCACCGCGCACTTCTCGTGCGCGCAGTGCCCACACAGATCCTTGATCTGCGGGCGGGCACCCTGAGATGCCCGGCCGAACGCTCGGATGCGGTCACCTCCGACCTGCTGAACCCCGATGCCCTGGAGGTCGGCCGCAGCCTCCAGCGCGCGCTGTCCTTCCCGCAGGCTGACGACGCCGCCGCGGATGGGGATGCCGAGGTCGACGGCGCGCTGGATGTTGGCGCGGGTCTTGCGGTGCGCGCCCCGGAGCTGGGTGATCGAGTCGTGTTCGGTGGCATCGTCGCTGTAGTACGACGTGGCCAGCTTGGCGCCGTACACGGTGATGGCTTCCCAGACCTCGGGCCGGATGTGCGTCATGTTCGAGAAGATCTCGACGCCGAGACCGCGGCCGGCGGCGTGCGCGATCAGCTCGGGCAGGTGTGGGTAGAGGGTGGGCTCCCCGCCGATGAACTGCACGTCCAACCCGCCCATCGCGGCGAACTGGTTGATCACGTCCACCCAATCGGCCACGGTCATGGTGCCGTGGCCGCGGTCGGGCCCGGAGCCCGCGTAGCAGTGATCGCACTGCTCGTTGCAGAAGCCGGTGACTTCCAGCCACGCAAATTTGAGCGTGGAGGTGGTACTCATGGTGGTGCCTCCTCGATGTGTTGGGAGGTGCGACCCGCCCAGCCGTGCCATCCCTGGCAGGAACACGGCTGGGCGGGGGGCAGTGGGTACCGACGACGATTGCGGCCAGGACGCTGAGCACGACCGCGACGTACGCGACCTGCCGGCCGAGCTCGGTCACGAGGCGCTCGCGGTCGTGTGGGCATGCGCCATGTGCATCAAGCGCTTGATGATGCGGGCCAGGGCGCGGCAGTGGTTCCAGTTCGCATGCGGGCCCGACCCGAGAGGCCCCACCCGGGAGAAGTACTCCCATTCGTAAAGGGCGTCGCTGGCCCCGGCCGTCAGATCCTGCCTGGGGCGCGCGGCAACGATGTCGTGGATGTCCTGCCCGCGGGTCAGGAGCATGTCGACAAGCCGCGCCACGTCCTCCGGTGACGGGCGCTTCGCGTACTCAGCGAGGGCATGGGCGACCAGCTCGGTCGTACCGTCATCGTCGTCCTGCGGCTGGCTCATACCAGGGGGCTCCCTACCGTCGTCAGCGGGTGGTGAACTCCCGCTCGATCACTGCTCGGTATGAAGAGATAACCCCACCACCCCTGCCCGCGAGTACCGTTGAAGCGTCGGAGAAGTATGCAAGCCATGCACCAGTCGGGAGCTGCACATGGCGCACCACTCACGCACACCAAATGTCGGCCTGTCGGCCCTGCTTGAACAGGCCAGATGGTCTCGCAGCCAGCTCGCATCGATCATCAACCGCATTGGTGCCGAGGCTGGGATCGCACTCAAGTACAGCCAGCCCGCCGTATCCCAATGGATCGCAGGCCACCAGCCTCGCGCGCAGGTCAGAGCACTGATCATCGAAGCGTTCGAGCGGAAGCTCGCCCGCCCGGTCACCTACGCCGAAGCCGGTCTCACACCGCCGCCCGGCGGCGAGGCGCCGGACACTGTTCGGGACCTCGTAGATCTCGGAAGGGCCGACATGGATCCATCCCGACGCCGCGTCATCGCGGCGGGCGTCTTCTCCGCCGCGCTTGCCATCCCGCTGTTCCCCTCGCTCGCTCGGGCCGACAGCCCGGACCCGATCGGGCCGGGCAAGGGGACTACCCGCGTGGGTCAGGGTCAGGTGGCCGCCGTACAGACGATGACCGACCGGATCGCGGACATCCTCGACGAACTCGGCGCCGGCCACGCCCGTCCGATGGCCGCGGCTTTCCTCGTCAACACGGTGGGCCCCTGGTTGAAGGCCGAGGCCGCGGCGCCCGTACGCCGCAGCCTGCTGGCTGCTGCGTCTGACCTCGTCTACCTCACCGGGTGGATGGCGATGTACGAGCGGCAGCACAGGCTTGGCCAGGAGTACTACGTGAGCGCCCTGAAGCTGGCTGGGGAGGCCGAGGACCATGTCACGTACTGCCGGACGCTGCGCGGGATGAGCCTCCAGGCATCAAATTTGGGCTACGGACGTCGTGCCCTGGAGCTGGCGGACTCGGCCGCCGAGGCGGCTCCGGTGGCTGGTCCCCGGCTGGTTGCGTTCCTGCGGGGTCAGCAGGCACACGGGGCCGCGATGGTCGGCGACAAGCGCGGCGCGTTCGCCCGGCTGCGCGAGGCAGAGCAGGCACTCACGCAGGCAGACGACCGCCGTGAGTCAATCGGCGGCTACGACCGGACGGCGTACCTCTTCCACGTCGCGCACGTCCTCAACGAGACGAAGGACATGCCGGGGTCGGTCCGGACGCTGAAGGAGTCCATCCGCGTCCAGCCCGCCAACGAACATCAGGGGCGTCTGCACGCGTACGGGGTGCTAGCCCAACGGCAACTTGCCATCGGTCACGTTGAGGCTGCGTGCGAGTCGTGGGGCCGGTTCCTCGACGAGTACGAGGGCCTTTCCTCGGCGCGAGGCGATGAGCACTTCGAGGTGATGACGCTGCGTCTCCAGCCTTACGCCACCGTGCGGGCAGTCCGCGAACTGCGCGAGCGCGCACAGCTCGTTGGCTCGCTGAAGGGATGAGAGGGGCCGCCGACTGTCGGGAGTTGGCGGCCCACCGGAGAGGGGGCGCGGTCGTGTGAGGGCTGCGGTGCCGGCCGTGGCACTGGTTGCTCTTACCTCGCCACCAGGGTGTACAGGGCGACGGCCAGGGATCCGATGCCGGTGGCCGCTGCGAGGGAAGGCAGGGGCCACCGGTCGCGTTCCAGTGCGCCGGCCAGGGCGCGCCGTCCACATGTGAGGTTCTGCGTCAGCCCGGAACTCCGCCGGAGAGACGCGCCCGCAGTGCCGGGTGGTCCGCGACCACCGTCGCCGAGCCGGGGGCGATCTCCGTGAAACCGGCGTCCCGGACCACCGGCAGCCCGCTCCCGCTCAGTTCCGGCCACTGCTCGTGCGTTGCGGTCCGTACCTCCAGCCGGAAACCGGAGTCCTGCCAGGCGGTGCGCTCCCGGCCGGTCAGCTCCCACCAGGCGAGCTGCGCCGCGTGCCCGGCCTGGGCCATCGCCTTGCCTGCGGACATCTCCAGGTCCGGGTTGAGCCACAGCACCGGAATCCCGGGCGTGGCCGGAGCAACCGGCTCCGGGTCGTCCAGGTCGGTCCCCGAGACCTGGAGCTTGGCGAGCTCCTTGGGCCAGCCGTCCAACGGCACCGGCGGGAAGACCCGTACCTCCGCCATGTGACCGTGCACCGTGACACCGGGCAGGGCTGCGGCCTTGCGCCACTCCGCCCCGCGCGCCCGCCGCACCACCTTCCGGATCCGCGCGTCCTGCCAGTCCCGGACCGCCTCGGCCCACTCGCCTTCGCCGTGCGCCCGCTCGTCCGTCAGCAGGACCAGCACGGCCCGGGCCGCCGTCTCCAGCGCGTCCGTCCGGGCCGGCGGTTCCGCCTTCTCGATCCGCACCACCAAGGGCAGGACGAACTGCGGTGCCTCGTCGCGGGCGATGCGTTCCTGCCGGAAAGGGCTGTCCGCCCCGACCGCAGGTACGTCTGAAGTGTGGTTCCGGTGCCGGCTGCTCATCCCGCCAAGGATGCCAGGCTCCGACTTCGGGATGATGCCGCAGGGTCCCGCCCCGGGCGAGGATCATGTCCATGAAGAGCGATCTATTCGCGGCCGAGAACATGGCCCAGCCGTCTCCCACGCCCGGCATGACCCTGCAGAACCCCAAGTCGGTGAAATACACCGTCAACGGTGACATGCTGGCCCGCCAGGGCTCGATGGTCGCCTTCCGCGGAAACCTCCGGTTCGAACGCAAGGGCCAGGGCATAGGCGGCATGCTCAAGCGCGCCGTCACCGGCGAGGGCCTGGCGCTGATGTCCGTGACCGGCCAGGGCGAGGCCTGGTTCGCGCACCAGGCCGAGCACTGCTTCATCATCGACTTCGAGCCCGGCGACTCGCTGACCGTCAACGGGCGCAACGTGCTCTGCTTCGACTCCACGCTCTCGTACGAGATCAAGATGCTGAAGGGCGGCGGCATGACCGGCGGCGGCCTCTTCAACAGCCTCTTCACCGGCACCGGCAAGCTCGCCGTGGTCTGCGACGGCAACCCGATCATCATCCCGGTCACCGCCCAGAACCCCGTGTACGTGGACACCGACGCGGTGGTCGGCTGGAGCGCACAGCTGGAGACCGGCCTGCACCGCTCCCAGTCGGTCGGCTCGATGATCCGCGGCGGTTCCGGTGAGGCCATCCAGCTGATGCTGCGCGGGGACGGCTTCGTCATCGTCCGCCCCAGCGAGGTGACCGAGACGGCGGCGGCCCACTGAAGCTCACCGGCGTGGGCCGCCGTTACGGACTGCGGCGGCCCTGGGTGCTGCGCGGAGTCGAACTCGACCTGCCGGCCGGCGCCCTCGTCCGCATCGAAGGCCGCAACGGCGGCGGCAAGTCCACCCTGCTTCGGATCGTCGCCGGGATCGACACCCCCTCCGAGGGGCGGATCGCCGGTCGCCCGCGCCGCACGGCGTACGTCCCCGAGCGCTTCCCGGCGGCGCTGCCGCTCACGGCGACGGCCTACCTGACCCACATGGGCCGGGTGCACGGGCTCGCGCGCGCGGAGGCGGCGCACCGGGCGGCCGGCTGGCTGGAGCGCTTCGGCGCCGCCGCGTACGCGCACACCCCGCTGGCCGAACTCTCCAAGGGCTCCAGCCAGAAGGTGGCCGTCGCCCAGGCGCTGCTCGCCGAGCCCGGACTGCTCGTCCTCGACGAAGCCTGGACCGGCCTGGATGCGCCCGCCCGCGCCGAGCTGGACCGGGCCGTCGCCGAGCGGACCGCCGCCGGAGGCACCGTGGTCTTCGTGGACCACGACCCGGCGCGGCTCGCGGGCGCGGCCGACGCGCACCACCGGGTCGAGGGGGTCGCGCTGGTCCCCGTACGGGAGACCGCGGACGCGGGGCCGTACGTACGGATCGAGGCCGCCGGACCGCCCGGTTCCGAGCCGCCCCCGGGCCTGGCCGCGGAGCCCGCGCCCGGCGGGGGCCTGCTGCTGACGGTGCCCGCCGCCCGCTCGGACGCGGTGCTGCGCGAACTGCTCACCGCGCAGTCGCCCTGGCACATCCGAACCGTGGAGGAGCTGCCGTGACCGGCCTGCTGCGATACCAGAGCGTCCTGCTGCTGCGCTCCCACCGCTGGATCGGCCCGCTGCTCCTGTACGCGGCGTTCCTGGCCGCCGGGGTCCGCCCGGGCGACCCGCTGCTGGATTCACTCGGCTTCACGGCTGCCGGACTGGTACCGATCACGGCCTGGCTGGTCCGGATCTGCGTGACCAACGAGCCCGACGCCGCCCGCGACTGCGCGGCCGCCGCGGCCGGTCCCGTACGGGTCCACGCGGCCGCCCTGCTGACCGCGCTGGGCGGGGCGCTGCTTGCCGGGACCGTGGGCACGGCGGTGGTGCTGCTGATCGGCGACCCCCGCACGGTGGAACACGTGGAACCGGAGGAGGCCGCCCTGGCCGGGGTGCTGGCGCTCCTCGCGTGCACGCTCACCGGCGCGGCCGTGGGGGCGCTGTGCAGCCGGCCGCTGCTGCGCTCGACGGGGGTCGCGGTCCTGGCGGGCGGCCTGGGCTCCCTGCTGGCCTGGGGCATCGCCGGCTCCCCGGCGCGCAGTGCGGTGACCGCGCTGGTGGAGGGTTCCCGGGCGCACACCGTGACGCTGCCGGTGACGGCCTGCGCGGGGGCGCTGGTGCTGGCGTGCGCAGCGGGTGCGGTGGCCTGCCTCGTCAGCGCGCGCCGGGGCTGAGTACGCTCGTGGGCATGGACGAAGTGGACCGGCCGGCCGAGACCGAGTCGTACTGCCTCCCCCGGCCACCGCTGGGGGGACCCCCGGCCCCGGAGGCGCCGGCCGGGAGGGTGGCCGGACCGCCGTACGCCGACTGCCTGGAGTGCGGAAAGCCCACCGAGTACGGGGTCGCGACCCCGGGCGTGGTGCTGTGCCCGGTGTGCGAGTGGCAGGACGCCCAGCGCACGGCCTGCTCCGGCTGAGGCCCCTGGCCCCGGCCTACTTCCCGATGAGTTCGGACACCTTCACGAAGCGGTAGCCGCGCTTGCGCAGCTCCGGGACGATCGCCCGGAGGGCCTCCTCGGTGACCGGGGCGGCGCTGCGCGTGCAGTGCATGACCACCACCGAGCCGGGCTTCACCCCGGTGAGGACCTGCTCGGCCACCGCGTTCGGGTCCTTCGCGAAGGCGTCCCCGCTGACCACGTCCCACTGGACGGCCGTGACCTTGGCCGTGGAGATGGCGCGCAGCGCCTGGTCGTCGTAGCAGCCGCCGGGGAAGCGGAAGTACGGGACCGTGTTGACGGCGCCGGCCTTGCGGAAGGCCTCGAAGGCCCGGTCGACGTCGGCGCGGGCGGCGGCCTCGTCGAGTGCGGGGAGTCCGTAGCAGGGCGACTTGAAGGCGTAGTGGCTGTACGAGTGGTTCGCGATCTCGAAGTTCGGATCGGTGCCGATGGACTTGGCCTGGTCCGGGTACTCCTCGGCCCAGCGGCCCGTCATGAAGATCGTGGACGGCACCTTGAGCTGCCGCAGGGTCGCGATCAGCCGGGGGTTGTCGAAGTGCTCCCCGCCCGCCGCGCGCGGCCCCTGGTCGGAGGTCATGTCGGCGTCGAAGGTCAGCGCGACGGTCTTGTCGGTCTGCTGCCTGGCCCGCTCGAAGACCGGGGTCAGGCCGTTCGGCCCGGGCGCGAGGGTCGGGGCCTTGGCGGGCGACGGGGCGGCGGCGGGGGAGGAGCCGGCGGCCTGCGGCGCGGCGGAGGAGGACGGCGCCGCCGAGGCGCCGGGGGTGCCCGTACGGGCCTGGCTGCCGGAACCGGAATGGGAACCGGAGCCGGACGTGCCGCCGCCGCATCCGGCGAGGGCGGTGCAGAGGACGGCACCGAGCGCGGCCGCGACCGCTGCATTGCGCACAGAAAGGGTCACGGATGCAAAATATATGACGATCTGCCAATAGGACTGTAGCGGCGCCGGGGCGGGCCTTCGCGTCGCGCGCCTGCACCGTCGCAGGTCTGCTGCAGACGGGCGCGGCACGCCTCGACGTCGAAACCGGCTTCGGGATAGCGCGGACCGATCTCCTCCGGATGCTCCGGCAGCAGCGTGCCGGCCGCCCGGTTGCGGTACCACTTGCGGTCCGCGGGGACGACGTACCAGGGCGCGGCGTCGCTGGAGCAGCGCTCCGGGGCCGGCTCGTACGCGTGCTGGTATGCGGGCCACACGCTGCGGTCGTCGGTGCCGGCCGCGTACAGCCGTTCCCGGAGGGAGGCAGCGGCGCGGCGAGCCGTGCGGTGGCGGCCAGGCCGGCGGCCTTGCCGGAGGGGCCGCCGGGCGTCGCGGCGGGGTCGAAGGCGCCGAGGCCGACGCTTGCGCGGGCGCGGCCGGGGGGGGCTGCCCCCGCACCGGTGGGGACGCGGAGCAGCCGGCGCAGTGAGGCGTCCCCGCCGTACCGCCCGGGGTCAGCGCCAGGGGCCCGTCACGGCGAAGGTGGTCCCGGGCGTGTAGGCGTTGACGTACATCGTCCGCCCGTCCGGGGAGAAGGTGACCCCGGCGAACTCCCCCCACTCCGGGGCCCCGGGACGGCCGATGTCGTCGGCGTTGCGGGCCAACGGGTAGACCTCGCCGCCCGGGGTGACGCCGAAGACGTACTGTGCGCCGCCGCCGTCCTCGCACACCATCAGGCCGCCGTCGGGGGCCAGGCAGATGTTGTCGGGTGAGTCCCCGGGCAGCTGGATGTCGGCGGCCGGGCCGAAGAGCACGTCCAGGCGGATCGTGGAGCGGCGCGGGTCGTGGAACCACACCTGTCCGTGGTGGTCGGCGGCCGCGCCTTCCTTCCGGCGGGCGTAGCTGGAGACGAAGTGGACGCCGCTGTCGCCCCAGTAGCAGCCTTCCAGCTTCTGCGCGTGGGTGACGCCGCCCGGCCCGAAGTCCTGGAACCGGATCGCGGTGCCGGCCGCCGAAGGGTCCGGTACGGGGACCCATTCGACGGGGAACTCGGCGCCGGGCTCGTCGACCACCGACAGGTCCGCCAGCCCGGGTACGCGCAGGGCCTGGAGGGCGCCGCCGGCGCGCAGGGAGCCGGGGCCGCCGAGGGGCCGCGCGGGCAGGAACCGGTAGAAGAGCCCGAACGGCTCGATGAACGCGTCCTCGGTCTCGTAGACGGTCCCGCGGTACGGGTCCACGGCGACGGCCTCGTGCGCGAAGCGGCCCATCGCGGAGAGGGGGACGGCGCCGCTGCGGTGCGGGTCCGCGGGGTCGACCTCGAAGACGTAGCCGTGGTCCCTGGTGTACCCGGAGGTTCCGGCCCGGTCCTCGGTCTCCTCGCAGCTGAGCCAGGTGTTCCAGGGTGTGCGCCCGCCCGCGCAGTTGACGGCGGTGCCGGCGAGGGCGACGCGTTCGGCGGTGACGCGGCCGCCCGGGTCGAGTTCGAGGAGGGTGCACCCGCCGAGGGCATGGGGGTCGTAGGCGAGGCCTTCGACGGCGGGGACGCGGAGGGCGGCGGTGGTGCGGTTCTCGTGGTTGCGGACGAGGCGGACGCGGCCGGAGCCCGCGTCGAAGGCGGCCATGCCGTCGCAGTTGGCCGGTACCGTGCCCTCGCCGGAGCGGAGGGGGTCGCCGGCGCGGGAGAGCACCCGGTAGCCGAACCCGGCGGGCAGGTCGAGCAGCCCGCCGGGGTCGGGCAGCAGCGGCCCGTACCCCTGCCGGGGCGGGGCCGCGTGGGAACTCCCGGCGAAGAGGACGCCGAGGGCCCCGGTGAAGGCGATGCCGGTGCCGGCGGCGAGCAGGGTGCGGCGGGTGACGGACATCGGCGGCTCCCGGGCGAGGGCGAGGGGTGAGGGGGCCGTGTTACCACGCGGGCCCGCTGCCCGCGGCCTGACGCGTACGAGGCCCCGCCCCCCTCACCCCACCGGACCCGCCCCGGCCCGGCACCTCGCGGAGCGCCGGCCGGGGATCCAGGGTCCCCGGCCCTGGGCGGGCGTCAGATCAGCTCGGCGCTGAGGGTGATCGTCGTGCCCGTCAGCGCCTGGCTGACCGGGCAGTTCTTCTTCGCGTCCTCGGCGGCCGCGGCGAAGCCCTCCGCGTCCAGGCCGGGAACCTCGGCGCGCACCGTCAGGTGGATGCCGGTGATGCCCTCACCGGGCTGGAACGTCACGTCGGCCTTGGTCTCCACCCGGGTGGGCGGGGTGCCGGCGCCGTCCAGGCCGTGCGAGAGGGCCATCGAGTAGCAGCTGGAGTGCGCGGCGGCGATCAGCTCTTCCGGGCTGGTCTTGCCGTTCGCGGCCTCGGCGCGCGAAGGCCAGGAGACGTCGAACGAACCCCGGCCCGAGGAGTCGAGGGTGACGACACCGGCACCCTTGAGCAGGTTGCCTTCCCATTCGGTGTGCGCGGTACGCGTGGTGGCCATGGTGGATCCCTTCGCAGAAGTGGGGAACGGCCGGCCCGTACGGAACGGGTCGGCGCCCCAAACCTACTGGGACACCAGGGGTTTCGCGTCGCGTGCCAGTGCGGTGAGCCGTGAGATGGCGCGGAAGTATTTCTTCCGGTAGCCGCCGTTCAGCATGTCTTCACTGAACAGGCGGTCGAAGGGCACTCCGGACGCGAGGACCGGTATCTCGCGGTCGTACAGGCGGTCCGCCAGGACCACGAGCCGCAGCGCCGTCGACTGGTCCGGGACCGGGCCGACATCGGTCAGGCAGACCGCCGATATCCCGTCCGTGAGGGCGCCGTACCGGCTCGGGTGCACCCGGGCCAGGTGTTCCAGCAGGCCCGGGAAGTCGTCCAGGCTCGCGCCCTCGGTCGCGTACGCGGCCTTCGTGACCTGCTCGTCCGAGAACGGCGCGGGAGCCTCCGGCAGACCGCGGTGGCGGTAGTCCTGGCCGTCGATGCGCAGCGGGCGGAAGTGTGCCGAGAGCCCCTGGATCTCACGCAGGAAGTCCACCGCGGCGAACCGGCCCTCGCCGAGCTTGCCGGGCAGGGTGTTGGAGGTGGCGGCGAGCGCCACGCCCTGCTCGACGAGGCGGCTGAGCAGCGAGGAGACGAGGACGGTGTCGCCCGGGTCGTCCAGCTCGAACTCGTCGATGCACAGCAGCCGGTGGCCGCCCAGGGTCTGGACCGTCTGCTGGAAGCCGAGCGCGCCGACCAGGTTGGTCAGCTCCACGAAGGTGCCGAAGGCCTTGAGCGCGGGCTCGGCCGGGGTGGCGTGCCAGAGGGAGGCCAGCAGGTGCGTCTTGCCGACGCCGTAGCCGCCGTCGAGGTAGACCCCGCGCGGGGCCGTCGGGGCCGCAGGCTTCTTCGCGAACCAGCGGCGCTTGCCGCTGCCGCTCGCATGGGATCCGCCCAGGCCGGCGGCGAAGCCGCTGAGCACGGTGACGGCCTCGGCCTGGCTCGGCTGGGTGGGGTCCGGGTTGTAGGTGTCGAAGCGCACCGAGTCGAAACGCGGCGGGGGCACCATCTCGGCCACGAGCCGTTCGGCGGGGACCCGCGGCTCGCGGGCGCACAGCGCCTGCGGGCCGACGTCGGCCGGGCCGGCTATCGGGGGTCGCCCGTAGGTGGATCCGGAGGTGGAGAGTGATGTCGACACAGCTCTTCACTCTACGGGGCGTGGCACACTGCATCGATGCGACGCCTGTTCCCTGTGACCGATCAGACATCAGCCCCCGCCGACCGCGGTGACCGGGAGTGGTCGCTGGACGAGCTGGCGGAGGCGTACGCGTACCCCGAGCTCGGCCCCGAGGACCACTGGCTGCGGGCCAACATGGTCTCCACCCTGGACGGCGCGGCCCAGCACGAAGGGCGCTCGCAGCCGATCTCCGGCGAGACCGACATGCGGATCTTCGGCACCCTGCGGGCGCTGGCCGATGTGGTGGTCGTCGGCGCCGAAACGGTTCGCCAGGAGGGTTACCGCCCGGCCCGGGCCCGGGAGGCGTTCGCGGCCCGGCGCGCGGCCGCCGGGCAGGGCCCCGCGGCCGCCATCGCGGTGGTCACGGCCTCCCTGGACCTGGACTTCTCCCTGCCCCTGTTCACCTCCCCACTGGTTCCGACACTCGTGGTGACCGGCGCGGCCGCGCCCGCCGAACGGGTGGCCGCGGCTGCGAAGGCCGGGGTGGAGGTCGTGGTGGCCGGCGACGGGGCGGGTGCGGATCCGGCCAGGGTGGTACGGGAACTCGCGGACCGGGGGCTGCGCCGCCAGCTCACCGAGGGCGGGCCCCGGCTGCTGGGGCAGTTCGTGGCCGCGGACGCGCTGGACGAGCTGTGCCTGACCATCTCGCCGATGCTCGTGGCGGGTGACGCCCAGCGCATCTCCGGAGGGCCCTCGGTCGCCGTGCCGCACCGGCTGGCGCCCGCCTGTGTACTGGAGGAGGCCGGGTTCCTCTTCACGAGCTACCGTCGGATCTGACGAGGGGCGGAATTTGCCGTTCCGCTTGGCTTCCGCCGGGCACATACCTGGGCAGACATATCCGCGCAAGGCCCCGTGCGAGAGCGGGGCAGGATGGTTTCCGCAGGGGCCGGCCGACCGGCCCGGGCCCATGAAGGAGAGGGTGTCCGTGTTCACGAGCGTATTGATGATCGAGCAGCCGCTGACCGGCTTCGACGTGGACTTCGTCACCAGCCTGCACGGGGACGACCCGGTCTCCTTCCTCGTCCTGATGCAGCCCCGGGGCGACCAGGACCGGCTGCTGCGCGCGATCGACGACGTGGCGCTCGGCGAGCTCCCCGAGGCGCTCCGCGAGGCCGACGTGCCCGAGGGCCACGCCGCCCGCGGCCCGGCCGAGCAGGCCCTCGTGCTCTCCCTGGAGGCCTTGCGCAAGAAGGGCGCCAAGGCCAGCGGGCAGATCATCGAGGACCACCCGCTCGACAAGCTCAAGAGCGTCGTGGAGGAGTCGAACGCCGACGAGGTGATCGTTCTGACCGCCCCGCACTTCGTCGAGGAGTTCTTCCACCGGGACTGGGCCTCCCGCGCGCGCCACAAGGTCGGGGTTCCCGTGCTCAAGCTCTTCGCCCACAACGAATAGGCTGGCGTCCGACACACGCGCCGGGACGGTCCGCACCGCCGAGACCCCCGACGTACCGACCCGCACCTTGGGGAGATCCCGTATGACGCCGCCCGGCCTGCCGAACGCCATGGAACGCCCGCACTTCATCGGCATCGGCGGCGCCGGGATGTCCGGCATCGCGAAGATCCTCGCCCAGCGCGGCGCGCAGGTCGCCGGCAGCGACGCAAAGGACTCCGAGACCGCCCAGGCGCTGCGCGCCCACGGCGCCACGGTCCACATCGGGCATGCGGCCGGCCACCTCGCCGACGACGCCACCTGCGTCGTCGTCTCCAGCGCCATCCGCGCCGACAACCCGGAGCTGGCGCGCGCCGCCGAGCTCGGCATCCCCGTCGTGCACCGCTCCGACGCCCTGGCCGGCCTGATGGACGGACTGCGGCCGATCGCGGTCGCCGGTACGCACGGCAAGACCACCACCACCTCGATGCTGGCCGTGTCCCTGTCGGCCCTGGGCCTGGACCCCTCGTACGCCATCGGCGGAGACCTGGACGCCCCCGGCTCCAACGCCCACCACGGCGAGGGCGACATCTTCGTGGCCGAGGCGGACGAGAGCGACCGCAGCTTCCACAAGTACACCCCGCAGGTCGCGATCATCCTCAACGCGGAGCTCGACCACCACGCGAACTACGCGTCGATGGACGAGATCTACGAGTCCTTCGAGACCTTCGTCGGCAAGATCGTGCCCGGCGGCACCCTGGTCGTCGCCCACGGCCAGGCGGGCGCCGCCGTGATCGCCGGCCGGGTCCGCGCCGCCGAGGGCCTGAACGTCGTCACGTACGGCGAGGACGAGGGCGCCGACGTCCGGATCACGAAGATCACCCCGCGCGGTCTGACCAGCGAGGTCACCGTGGTCATCGACGGCCGGATGCTCACCTTCACCGTCTCCGTGCCCGGCCGCCACTACGCGCACAACGCCGTCGCGGCCCTGGCCGCCGGTGTCGCCCTCGGCATCCCGGCGCACAACCTGGCCTCCGCCCTCGGCAAGTACACCGGCGTCAAGCGCCGCCTCCAGCTCAAGGGCGAGGCCGCGGGCGTGCAGGTTATCGACTCCTACGCGCACCACCCGACCGAGATGACCGCCGACCTGGAGGCGATCCGGGGCGCCGCCGGGGACTCCCGGATCCTGGTCGTCTTCCAGCCGCACCTCTTCTCCCGCACCCAGGAGCTGGGCAAGGAGATGGGCCAGGCCCTCTCCCTCGCCGACTCCGCCGTGGTCCTGGACATCTACCCGGCCCGCGAGGACCCGATCCCCGGCGTCACCAGCGAGATCATCATCGCGGCGGCCCGCACCGCGGGCGCCGACGTCACCGCCGAGCACGACAAGGCCGCCGTCGCCGACGTCATCGCGGGAATGGCGAAGCCCGGTGATCTCGTTCTCACCATGGGCGCGGGCGACGTCACGGACCTCGGTCCGGCGATCCTCGCCCGGCTGACCGACTGAGCAACGAGGGAGCGGGAGAGTCATGCCGTACGAGGTCGAGAAGACGGACGAGCAGTGGCAGGCGGAGCTGACGCCGTCCGAGTACCAGGTGCTGCGCCTGGCCGGCACCGAGCCGGCGTTCCGCGGTGAGTACACCGACACCAAGACCGCCGGCGTCTACTCCTGTCGCGCCTGCGGCGCCGAGCTCTTCCGCTCCACGGAGAAGTTCGAGTCGCACTGCGGCTGGCCGTCCTTCTTCGACCCGAAGGACTCCGACGCCGTCGAGCTGAAGGCGGACGTCTCGCACGGGATGGTCCGCACCGAGGTGCTCTGCGCGAAGTGCGGCTCCCACCTGGGCCACGTCTTCGAGGGGGAGGGCTACCCCACGCCCACCGACCAGCGCTACTGCATCAACTCGATCTCGCTGCGGCTGACCCCCGACGAGGGCTGAGGAAGCCTGCTGCTCGTGCCGTCGCCCCGCCGGGCCGTTGCCCGGCGGGGCGACGGCGTGCGGCGGGGTGATCCGGTGGAAACCCTGCGGGGTGATCTTCCTCGGCCCGGAGGACAGCGGCGGCCCGCTGCGCCGTGACCCCGCCCGCCGGCAGCGCGGACCGTGCAGGGTCATCGGCGGCCGCGCGGGAGCATCCGGTCAGACCCCCACGCGGTCCAGGGCCGGGAGGAACTGGTCGTAGAAGACGGTCTTGAGCTGCACCGAGCGTTCCTCCAGCTCCTTGAAGCAGTCGCTCGATTCCTCCCGGGCCAGGAGTTCGGTCACCCGCGCGGCCAGGCGGTCGGAGTGGGAGCCGGAGAGCAGGGACACCCTCGCGAGGGGCTGGGTCTTCGCGTCGTGGACGTGGTGCGGGTGGTAGAAGCGCGAGCGGCTCTCGCCCGCAGGGGAGAACAGGGGGCCCATCCGCTCCCACAGCCGTCCGTACTCGACCGAGACCAGGACCTCGCCCCAGAACCGCAGGACCGTCAGCAGCCGCAGGTCGCAGTTGTCGTGGGCGCCCGATTCGGCGATCAGCTCGAAGGCGTCGCCGATGGCGCGCCGCGTCGCGGCCGTCGGTCTCGACGCCACCAGGGCCTGCCTGGAGACCCCGAGCCGGCGCAGGTCGTGCGTCATGTCCTCGCGGTGCGAGGGCGTGTGCCCGTCCCCGCCCGGGTACTCCTCGCGCAGGATGACACGGGCGATCCGCCGCCCCGCCTCGTCGCGCAGCAGGTCGATCGCCAGATCGTAGGACGGGGTGAAGGCGAGGGAGACGAAGCGCCGCTGGAGCAGCAGGGCGGCGAAGTCCTCGTCCGGCAGCAGCGCGATGTTCGCCAGGACCGGGTGCTCCCTGAACCGCTCGACCAGTGTGTCCTCGAACGCGTCCAGCTCGTGCATGGGCATGGGCATGGGTCGTACCTTTCCGTGGTTCACAGGCTGATGTCCCCGATGGAGTTGCGCCAGTCGCCCAGGTCCACGTCGTGGCCGATGCGCCACAGGGTGTCGAGCTCCTTGCGGACCTCCGTGCCCATGACGGTGTCGTCGCCGTCGATCTCGGTCTGGGTGGAATCGATGGCGAGCTGGCCGTGCAGGAACGAACTCACCAGGAAATGACCGTCGGCCTTGAACACGGCGATGGACGGCAGGGAGTTGTACACGCGCACCCGGAGCAGTGACCGGCTCTCCTGCCGGATTTCCAGGCAGAGCTCGGCGAGGCCGGCCAGGCACCGTTCCACGCTCGCCTTCACGTCCACCGCGAGGGCGCGATCGCGTACGGCCGTCAACGCCTCGTCCCGCAGGCCCGCCACGGGCGACGCCGGGTGCAGCAGCATGATGCGCACCGGGACCTGCCGGTCGACGATCGCCTTCCGTAATGCGGGCTCGATGTGCTCCAGATTGGGGATCCAGGTCTGCAGGATGACGACCTCCTGCGCGGCGCCGTTCACGAACCCCGTGAACTCGTCCTCGGGGAAGCGCCGGTGCACCCTGACCACGCCGCTGTAGTGCTCCTGCTTGAGCCGCTGCGCGACCGAGTCGATGTCCAGCTTGGAGAGGTGTGCCTCGATGTTGGCGTCCAGCGCGCCGACCTGCGCCTGGACGTCGTCGAGCTTTCTCAGGCGGTCGATCTCCAGCAGGAGGAACACCGTGACCGTGCTCAGGATGAGCAGCGTGACCTTCGGGAGCGCACCCCCGGGCGCCAACGCGTCGAGCCAGCCGAAGAGATCCGCGAGCAGCACCACGACACCCGATGTGGCCATCAGGCCCAACGCGATCCGTTCCGCCCGATAGCGAAAATCACCGCTCATGCCACACCAGCCCCCCCGGCCCGCCGTCATGGGCGACGACCGTACACCGCGCCGCTGCCCTGGAGGCGTGTTCCGGGGAACAACGATCTCAGATGAGGCTGTGGCGGACCGCGCAGGCCACGGCGTGGGCCCGGTTGCGGGCCTGGAGGCGGGACATCAGCTCGTAGATCACGTTCTTGATCGTGTGCTCCGAGCAGGACAGGGTGCGGGCGATCACCGCGTTGCCGTGGCCCTCCGCCATCAGCGTGAGCACCGCGGTCTGGCGGGCCGTGAGCCGGGGCGCGTCCGCCGGGGCCGCGGACCGGGGCGCCGGTACGGCGGCACCGGCGGCCGTGGTGCCCGCGGTGGCGGGGGCGCGGCCGGCGCCGCCCGCGGTGGCCCCGCCGAGCAGGCGGACCAGGGCCGGGTAGGGCATCCGGCCGTCCCCGGCCTGGCGCAGCAGGCTCAGCCGGTCCGCCGGTGCGGGAACCCGTACGGCCACGGTCTCGCGCGTGAGTTCGGCGACGGCGGTCACAGCAGGCCCACCCGGAGGGCGTAGGCGACCGCGTGTGCCCGGTTGCGCAGCCGGAACCGCTGGGTGATGTCGTGGACGACGCTCGTCACGGTCCGCGGCGAGTAGCACAGCTGCTTGGCGATCTCGTTCGTCTCGTGGCCGTCGGCGACCAGGCGCAGCACGCTGCGCTCCCGGTCGCTCAGGCCGGCCGCCCACGGGCCGGCGTCCCCGTCGGACCGCCCGCCCGCCCGGCCGCCCGCGCCGGAGCGCTCCAGCAGCCGGTCCAGGAGGTCCGGCGGCAGCGTGCAGTCGCCGCGGGAGGCGGCCAGTACGGCGCGCGAGAGCCGCGTGACGTCCGCCTCGCGGCGGCGCAGCAGCCCGCGGGCTCCGGCGGCTATGGCGTGCAGGGCGCCGTCGGGCGCCAACTCGCCCGCCACCAGCACCACATCGGGGCGGGCCGTGGTGTCGCGGACGGTGCGCAGGACGTCGAGCTCCGGCCGGCCGACCTGGTCCACGGTCATGACCACGACCCGCGGTGCGGCGCCCGGGGCCGTCAGGGACACTTCCGGGCAGGCGAACAGGGTGCTCTTGGTTCCCGCTTCCAGCACGGGGTCGAATGCGACGACGTCGACAGGGACGGGTTCTCCCACCAGGTCCTCCGATGATCATCCGCCGGCCGGGGTGCCGGACGGGCGGAAGGGGCACTGGACACAGGCTGCGGGGCGGGGGCCGGGTGCGGCATCGGGCCCCGGCCCCCACATTTGTGAAGGCGCGCCTCCGCACGGGGGAAGGCGTGCCTCCGCAGGCACGGATCCCGCGGAGGAGACCTGGGGGCAGGCCCGCGACCTGCCCGGACCGGTCTGCCGCGGCCCCGGCCGACGGCCGCCGCCCCGCCCCGTACGGCAGGCCCGCGGAGCCCATGGGGGCGGGTCCGCGGAATATGGGGGATCGGCCCCCATGTGCGCGGCCCCGCACTCTGCGAGTTTTCTCCTGTGACTGACACCGCCACCACCGCCGAAGAAACCCAGGTCGGCGGCCTGGCCCCCTTCTGGTGGGCCCGGGCCCTGAACCTGCGGGAGCGGCTCGCCGCCCCGGGTACCCCGGTACCCGCACCGGCCGCCGCCCCCCACAGCCGACCGGCATCGTGGTCCCTGGGGGACACGGAGGGCTTCGCGGCCCGGCTGGCGGGCCTGGGAGTCGCGGAAGACGTGGCGTACGCCCTCGCGGCGGAGACCCCCGGCCGGCTGGCCGCCCGTACGGCCGAACCGCAATGGGCCCGGTACATCGGGCAGACGGTGGCCGCGGCCCCCGCACGGGCCGGCCTGCCGGCCCCCACGGCGCCCGACGCGGACGGCGCCGCGGTGTTCCTGCCCGCGCTGCGCCCCCTGATCGGGTCCGCCTGGGCGGAGGCGGCCGCACGCATCGACCTCGCCGACGGCGAACTCGCCGCCGTCCGCACCGCGTTCGAGGAACGGCTCGGCGACCGGCTGATCCGGCAGTCCGCCCGCACCCTGGTCCGCGAACTCCACCGGGCCCGCACGGAGGGCCTGTTGGCGGGGGAGACCCCGCGCGAGCGGTTCGCGGCCTTCCTGGCCCTGCTCGCCGCCCGGCAGGGCCTCGCGGAACTGTTCACCCGCTACCCGGTGCTGGCACGCATGCTCGGCCAGTCCTGCGGCCACGCGGCCTCGGCCACCGTGGAGCTGTTCGACCGCTTCGCCGCCGACCGCCCGGAGATCGTTGCGGGGCTGCTGCACGGCCGTGACCCGGGCCCCCTCGTCCGGGTGGACCTCGGCCGGGGCGACCTCCACCAGGGCAACCGGTCCGTGGCCCTGCTGCGCTTCGCCGACGGTTCGACCGTCGTGTACAAGCCCCGGCCGCTGGACCAGCACGCCCTGCTGGACCAGGCCGTCGCCTGGGCCAACGGCAAGGTGCCGGGACTGGGCCTGCGGACCCCGCGGTCGGTGCGCGGCGACGGATACGGCTGGCTGGAGTTCATCGAGCACGGCTGGTGCGCCTCGCCCACCGAACTGGACCGGTTCTACCGGCGCCAGGGCGCGCTGCTCGCCCTGCTCTACGCGATCGACGGCGTGGACATGCACTACGAGAACGTCATCGCCTGCGGTGACCAGCCGGTGCTCGTGGACGCCGAGACCCTGCTCCACTCCGGTCTGCCGGCGGCCGTGACCTGCGGGCCCGACCCGGCGGCGGACGCCCTGGCCTCCTCGGTGTACCGCACCTGCCTGCTGCCGAGCCTGCTGATCGGCGAGAACGGGGCCATGGACATCTCGGCACTGGGCGGCGGGGACGGCGGCTCGTACCCCAGCGACGGGCTGCGCTGGGAGGCCGCCGGGACGGACGGGATGCGGCTGCTGCGCGGACCGGTGGCCAGCCCGGCCGGGCAGAACCGGCCGGCCCCGCAGGGCCGGGCGGCCGGCCACGCCGACCACCGGGCGGCGCTGCTGGAGGGATTCCGGGCCGGATACGACGCGATCACCGAGCACCGGGCCGAACTCCTGGGCGACGCGGGTGCCGACGGCGGGCTGCTGGACCGCTGGGCCACCAGCCCGGGGCGCCTGATCGCCCGCTCGACCCGTCTCTACACGACGCTGCTGGACGAGTCCACCCACCCCGACCTGCTGCGCGACGCCCTGACCCGCGACGCGGTGCTCTCCGTGCTCTGGTCCGAGTCCGAGCACGACCCGGCCCGCCGGCGGCTGATCGAGGACGAGATAGCCGACCTGTGGTCGGGGGACGTGCCGCTGTTCTTCCACCACCCCGCGGACACCGCGCTGCGGACCTCCCGGGGCACCCGGCTCGACGGGGTGCTGACGGCCCCGAGCCTGCGCACCGCACACGACAAGATCGCCGCGATGGGGGAGGTGGACCGCCACGACCAGGAGTGGATCATCTCGGCGACGCTCGCCGTCACCGGGGCCAACCTCAGTGTCGGCGGCCCGCGTTCGACCCTGGCCGGGCCCGCCGCGCCGGCCGCCGTGCCCGAGCCGTCCCGGCTGCTGGCCGCGGCCTGCGGGATCGCCGACGAGATCGCGGCCCGGGCGGTGCACGGCGGGGGCCGCGTCAACTGGCTCGGCCTGGAGCAGGTGGCCGGCGAGCACTGGGCCGTCCTGCCGATGGGCGGTGGGCTCGCCCAGGGCTACTGCGGCGTGGCGCTCTTCCTGGCCCAGCTCGGCGCCCTGACCGGGGCCGAGCGGTACACGACGCTGGCCCGGCAGGCCGTACGGCCGCTGCCCGAGCTGCTGGCCGCAATGGCCGCGGACCCCGGCCTGGCCGCCGCGGTGGGACCCGGCGCCCTGCACGGAATCGGCGGCATCGTCTACACGGCGGCCCGGCTGGCACCCCTGCTCGGCGAGGGCCTGGCCGACTGCCTGCCCGACGCGCTCGCCGCCCTGGAACGCGCTGCCGGGGCCGAAGCCGAGGACGGCGCCGAAGGCCCGGCCGATCTGGCCGACGGCCTCGCCGGAGCCCTGGCCGCGGCGGTCGCGGCGCAGCGCACGTACGGAGCGCAGGTGTCGGGCGTCGCCCAGCGGCTCGCCGACCGGCTGCTGGTCCGGGCCGGGAAGAGGCTCGCCGAACAGCGTCCGGCGGCCCCCGGCTTCGCCCACGGCGACGCCGGCATCGGCTGGGCCCTGCTGCGCCACGCCGCCGCCCTGGAGGAGGCGGGGCAGCCGGGGGCTGCGTACGCCCGCACGGGTGCCGCGCTGCTGCGCCCGGCGCTGGACGAGGCCCTGCTCCGGCCCGCAGACCTCGGCTGGCACACGGGCCTCGCAGGAACCGCGCTGGCCGCCGCCGACGTCCTCGGGACCGCCGCAGACCCGGTCCCCGTGGCGGAACTCGACCGGTGCGCCGCCCTGCTGGGCGCGCCCTTCGAATCCCCCGACCTCAGCCTGCACCGCGGCGCCCTCGGATCCCTGGAGCTGCTGGGCGTCCTCGCCGGCCAGGGCCACGACGGGGCCCGGACCGCACTCGGCCACCGCGCCGGGGACATCCTCGGCCGGCTGGCGGACCACGGCCACCGCTGCGGCACCCCCGACCACGTACCGTCCCCCGGGTTCCTCACCGGGCTCTCCGGCATCGGATACGCCCTGCTCAGGCTGGGCTTCCCGGAGGCCGTCCCGTCCGTCCTGCTGCTCGAAGGCGCCGCAGCGGCGCCGAGCGGCCCCCACACCACCGCCTGACCGGCGGCACCGAGCACCCCGGCACCTCAGCACCGCAGCACTGAGCACCACTCCCATCAGGTAACGAGAAAGGTACTCACCACCATGCAGAAGCCCCAGGTCAACGCCCAGTCCGTCACCGCCGCCGACGAGGCCGCCGCCGCGGCCGCCGCAGAGGCGCGGACCGAGGACCCGGCCGGCGGGATCACCCTGTCGGGACGGAACAAGGCGTGCGCCCGGGCCCGTGCTCTGGCCGGTGTGGTGCTCACCAGCGGCATCGTGATCACCCTGAGCACGATCGACACCAGCGTCTCGGCCCCGAACGTCACCTGGTAGTCCGTGTCCGATCTTCCCGGGATCTTTCCCGGATCTCCACTCCGCCCTTGTTCGGAACGGCCAACTTTCGCCGCACAATGAGCCGTTCGCATGAACTAGATTGCGGACATGCGTTCCCGTTCGCGTTACATCGTCGGCCGTGACTCGCAACTGCGTGAGATCAAGCAGGCACTGACCGACGCGGACGAAGGGCGCGGCGGGGTCGTCTTCCTGGCCGGCGAGGCCGGAATCGGAAAGTCCAGGCTCGCCGCCGAAGCCGTCGGCATGGCCCTCGGCATGGGCATGCGGGCCCTGCGGGGCCGGAGCAGCACCACCGGCCCCACCATCCCTTTCCGGCCACTCACCGAAGCGCTGATGTCGCTCTTCCGCAGCGGCGAACCCCTGGACGACCTGCCGCTGGGCCCCTACCGGCCCGCCCTCGGCAGGATCATCCCGGACTGGAGCAGCGACGCCCAGAACAACAGCTCCATGGTCATCCTCGGCGAAGCCGTGCTGCGGCTGCTCATCGCCACCGGCAAGGAGCACGGCCAGCTCCTCCTGCTGGAGGACCTGCACGACGCCGACCCCGAGACGCTCGCGGTCGTCGAATACCTCGTGGACAACCTGGAGTACACCAACGTGGTGCTCCTGGCCACGATCCGTACGGAACCCTGCGACGCGCTCGACATGGCCGACTCGGCCCGTCGGCGCGGCGTGGGGACCGTACTGGAACTCGCCCCGCTCACCCGCCCCGAGGTCCGCGCGGTGATCGCCGCCCAGCTGGACACCGAGCCCGAACTGGTGCCGACGGCGGCCCTGGAGCGGCTCTGGGACGACAGCGCCGGCAGCCCGTTCCTCGTCGAGGAGCTGCTCCAGGGCATGATCGGCAGCGGCGCCCTCGTCCGCTTCGAGGACGGCTGGCGGGTGGTCGGCGACCTGCGCAGCGACGTGTCCACCGCCCTTGCCCGGGGCATCCTGCGCCGCATCGACCGGCTCGGCCCGCAGGGGCTCACCCTGCTCTCCGCGGCCGCCGTGATCGGCCGCCGCTTCCCGCTCACCGTGCTCCAGCGGATGACCGGCATCGACGACCGCGGGCTGCTCAGCCACCTGCACGCCGGCGTCGCGGCCCAGCTCGTCGTCCCCGACGAACCCGCCCCCGACTGGTACGCGTTCCGCCACTCGCTCACCGCCGAGGCCCTGCTCACCCAGCTCACCCCGGGCAACCGGGCGACCATGTCCGGCCGGGCCGCGGACGCCGTGCATTCCCTCTACCCGGACCTCGAAGGCGACTGGTGCCCCCTGGTGGCCGAGCTGCGCTCCCAGGCGGGCGACGAGGCCGAGGCAGGCCGCCTGTTCACCGACGCCGGCCTGCGCGCCCTCGGAGCCGGCGCGATCGGCTCCGCGATCACCCTGCTCAGCCGCGCCGAACGGCTGCTCGCCGCCAGCCAGGACGCGGCCGGCCGCACCGACGCCCTGGAGGCCCTGCTCCCCGCGCTCGCCGAAGCCGGCGACTTCGCCCGGGCCTTCGGGTTCGCGGAGAACCTGCACACCCTCGGCGGAAGCGGCCTGAGCGCCACCCGGCTCGCCGCGCTGCACACCCGGCTCGCCAAGGTGGCCCACACCGCGGGCCGCTGGGAGGACGGCAATAGACAGGTGGCCCAGGCCAGAACCCTCCTGGGCGCCCATCCCGACGAGCGCTGCACCGCCTCGGTCGATGTGACCGCCGCCTACCTCGCGCTCGACACCCCCGGCCCGGACCGCACCCAACTGGCCGAGAAACTCGCCCACTCCGCGCTCCAGGCGGCGCAGCGCCACGGCCTGGCCACCGTCGCCTGCCAGGCCCTGGAACTCCTCGCCACCCTGGCCCGCGAACGGGACTTCGACGAGGCCACCGCCCTGCTGGAATCGGCCCTCCAGACCGCCGAACAGCACCAGCTCCCGCTGCAGCGCATGTACGCGCTCACCCGGATCGGCGGCAACAACTGGCTCACCGAGGGAGCCACCGCCCCGCTGCTGGCGGCCCGGAGCGAGGCCCAGCGGCTCGGCTCGGCCACCATCGTCCACACCATCGACGGCATCATGACCCTGGACGCGGTCCTGCGGGCCGAGTTCACCGCCGCCCAGCAGTCGGCCGAGGAGTGCCTGGCCGTCGTACAGCGGCTCAGGCTGGCCCCCGCCACCCGCTACGTCCTGATGGCCCGCGCGGCACTGGCCGCCCACCGGGGCGACCGGCCCGCGATGGAGAGCGCACTTGCCGCCTTCGCCGACTGGGACGGGGCCGGCTCCCAGGAGGAACCGCTGACCCGCGGCCTCGCCCGGGCCTTCTGCGCGCTGACGGAGGAGGACCGGCCCGGCGCCGTCCGCGAACTGCGCGCCGTCGCCGACCTGGAGGACACCAATCCCAGTACGTACTACCTCAGCGGGCGGTACGGCATCGGAGTCCTGCTGGACGTGCTGTCGGGAGAGGCCGGCCGCGCAGCGTACGAGGAGATCGCCGCCACCGCACCCGGGCGGATGCGCTGGAACCGGCAGTTCGTCCTCTTCGCCGGAGCCGTCCTGCTGGGCCGCGAACGCCGCCCCGAGGAGGCCGCGGCCGCTGTCGCCGAGGCGCTGCGCGCCGCCGCCCCGTACGCCACCGCGCTCCACCTGGGGCTGCGGCTGATCGCCGAGGCGGCGTACGAGGACGGCTGGGGCGAGCCGGTGGCCTGGCTGCGCCGGGCCGAAGAGCACTTCCACCAGGGCGGCGTGGCCGCGGTCGCGGGCGCCTGCCGCGCGGCCCTGCGCCGGATGGGCGCCCCGGTGCAGCAGCGCCGCTCCGGTTCGGGCACGATCCCGGAGGTGCTGCGCGCCCAGGGCGTCACCGTCCGCGAGTACGAGGTCTTCCGGCTCCTCGCGGAACGCCTGGGCAACAAGGACATCGCCGAACGCCTCTACATCTCGCCGCGCACGGTCGAGAAGCACATCGCGGCCCTCGGCACCAAGACGGGCCGCACCAATCGCGCCGCCCTCTGCGAACTCTCCGCGTCCCTGGCCCCGTCGGGGTCCTGACCCGCAGGCCCCCGCGCCGGGAGGACGCGGGGGCGAGGCCGGGTCAGCGCATTGCGCGGACCGTTCTCGAGCTCAGGATTCCCAGCGCCGTCACCACGAGGATCACCGCGGAGAGGGCGAACATCGGGCCGGTGCCCGATCCGGCCACGGCTCCGCACGCGATCAGCGAGAGCGGGGCGACGGCGTAGCCGATGACCATGTCCACCGCGATGACGCGGCTCAGTACGGAGCCGGGGATGTTGTGCTGGATCCAGCTGAGGCCGAAGACCCCCTGGAAGCCCATGCCGAAGCCCATCGCCAGGACCGTGGCGAGCGCCGCCGCGGTGTTGCCGGCCAGGGCGAGCGCCGCAGTGCCGACAGCGAGCCAGCCGGCCAGCGCGGCGATCAGCAGACCGACCCGCGGGCGGCTGCCCAGGGCGCCGCCGACGAGCGTGCCCAGCATTGCCCCGCCGGCCAGCGCGCCGTTGAGCAGTCCGAGGGTGGCCGAGCCCCCGTGCAGGTCGACCTTGGCCAGAGTGGCGAAGCCGACGGTGAACGGACCCGATTGGCAGAAGGTGACCGCCGCGTCGACGACCAGGATCGTCCGGATACGAGGGTCCTCCAGGGCGTACCGCAGCCCCGCGCGCATCCGGGTGGCCAGCGAGTCCCCGGCCGCGGGGGCCGGCGCGGGCCGTTCACCGTCCGCGTGCGGTGCGTCCGGCTCCGGCTCCGGCGCGGGCCGCGCCAGGGGCCGAATCCCCGCGATGCACAGTCCGCACAGCGCGAAGCACACCCCGTCGACGAGGAAGGCGACGGAGGCGTTGCTGAACGCCACCACCATGCCACCGACGGCCGGGCCCAGCACCGCTGCGACCTTGGCGGCGACCGTGAGCAGGGCGTTGGCCGGCGCCAGCAGCTCCTTGTCCACCACCGACGGCAGGATCGATGCCCTGGCGGGCTGGAAGAACGCGTCGACGGCGCCGAAGGCCGCGGCGGCACAGCACAGCATCCAGAGCGTCAGCGCCCCGCCCGTCCCGGTCAGTCCCACGGCCGCCATCAGGGCGGCCCGGGCCCAGCTGGAGAACTTCATCAACGTCCGCGAGGACCACGTGTCGCTGAGGGAGCCGCCGACCAGGGTCAGCAGGGCCCGCGGCACCGCCTGGCAGGCGAGTACATAGCCCAGGGCCAGGGTGGACCCGGTCAGGCCGAGCGTGATCCAGGCGAAGGCGATGTAGCTGAACCCGTCGCCGAGCAGCGACAGGGACTGCCCGAGCCACAGCAGGCGGAACGACGGCAGCCGGGCAGGGGCGCGCAGCCGTGATCCCGCGTCCGCCAGAGTGGTAGCCATGGGGAAAACCCTTCGAGGAGCCGGAAGAGAAGCAGGAGCAGGAGGCGGAGCCGCCGGGCGGCGGCTCCGCCTGTCAGTAGCGGACGGGCAGGGCGGTCAGGGCGCGGTTGAGCAGCGAGAGCTGCCAGGTGTGCCGCTGTTCGATCAGCTGCAGGCCCGGGTACTCGCAGACGAGTACGCCGACCGCGGCACCCGCCACCAGCCGCGCCAGCGCCGCCCCGATGCAGAAGTGCGCCCCGAAGCCGAAGCCCAGATGGGAGGCACTGCCGCGCAGGACGCTGAACCGGTCCGGTTCGGCGAAGCGCTCCGGATCGCGGTTGGCCGCGGCGGTCACCAGGAACATCCGGTCACCCGAGCGGACCGGACGGCCGTCGAGGTCGAAGTCCCGTGCGGCGGTGCGGATCGACATCTTCGACGGGCCGTCCCAGCGCAGCGCCTCCTCCACCGCCATGGGCACCCGGTGCGGGTCCTCGCGTACGGCCGCCAGCTCGTCCGGGTGCTCCAGCAGGGCGAGTACGGCATTGACGATGAGGTTGCTGGTGGTCTCGCCGCCGGCGAAGGCCATCTGGGTCAGCATCCCGACGAACTCCTCCTCGCTGACCGACTTCCCGATCTGGCCGCCCGCCAGCACGGAGCTGATCAGGTCGTCCTTGGGGTCGGCGCGGCGCTGTTTCACCAGGTCGGCGAGGTAGTCGTCCAGGTTGACCAGGGACTGGAGCGAGGTGCGGTACTCGCGCTCCTCCTGGGCCGCGCCCAGGACGAGGTCGCCCACCCGGGCGTTCCAGTACCAGAAGGACGGGCCGTGCGCCTGCGGGACGCCCAGCCAGCGGGCGAAGACCAGGGCGGGCAGCGGCCGGGCGATGTCGGCGACCAGGTCCCCGATCCGGCCGGGGACGGCGCGGCGGGCGAGCATGGCCCGGGTGGCGCGTTCGACGAAGGCCCGGTAGCGGCCGATGGAGCGGGCCGCGAACTGCTCCTGGAACACCTGGCGCAGCCGCCGGTGCTGCGGCGGGTCGTTGAACACCATCCAGCGGGACAGGATCGCGAAGGCCCGCTCGGCGTCCTCGCGGGCGCCCTCCGGCACGGCGTCCATCAGCGGGCGCACCCGCTCGGCGGAGACCGCCGGTTCGCGCAGGCAGTGCATCAGCTGGGCGTGGCCGGTGACCAGCCAGGCCCGGTGCATCGCGGACCAGTACACGGGGTCGTGGTCGCGCAGGGAGCCCAGGTACCCGTACGGATCGGCGTTGACGACGGGGTCGAGCAGGTACCGCTCGGTGAATCCGGCCGGTGCACGGACGAGTGCCGGCGCCGTGCCGGTCGCGGTCGCAGTCATCGGCGGGCCTCCGTCCGGATGGAGTGCAGCAGGGCTGCGGTCGTGCCGATCAGGGGTTCGGACATCAGCGACATGTGGTCTCCCTCGGTCACGTGGACGGTCAGCCCGCCCAGGGCCAGCTCGCGCCAGCATTCGACGTACTCCCGGAAGCCCACGTCCAGGCCTGGCATCGGCTCTCCGTCGGGCAGCCCGGCGGCCTGCGAGCCCACCACGAGGTGGATGTGGCCGGGGTAGGGCCGGAGCTCGTAGCCGGCCAGGGCGGTGAGCAGCGAGTGCCACACCTCGATCGGGGCGTTCTCCACCAGGGCCGCCTCACCGGGGCTCATGCCCGCACCCAGCAGCAGCGCGGTGAGCTCGGCGGTCGTCGCCTCCCGTTCGGCCGACGGCGGCAGGGCGCGCACCCGGTCGCGCAGCCGCAGCCCCTCCTCCATGTGCCGGCCGACGGCGGCGAGCTGCTCCCGGGAAGCGGGGCAGGGCAGGTACGGCTCGATCAGTGTCAGGGGTGCCACGGTGTGGCCGGCCCCGTGCAGCTGTGTGGCCATCTCCAGGGCAAGATTGGCGCCCATGGACCAGCCGAACAGGGCGTGCGGGCCGGTTCCCCCATGGGCGGTGATCTCGGCCGCGTAGTTCGCCGCGATGCCGGTCACCGTGGTCGGGTCGACCCCGCCGAGCAGCCCGCGGGCCTGGAAGGCCCGTACCGGCACTCCGGCGGGCAGGGCCCGGGCGAGCCCGACGTACCAGGCAGCGCTGCCGCCCGTGGGGTGGACGCACCACAGAGGATCGCCCGCGCCCTCCCGAAGCCGGACCTCGGACCTGACCTCCTGCGCCTCGTCCTGCGCCCCGTCCCCCGCCTTGTCCGCAGACTGCCCGGCACGGGTGGCGAGCTGGGCGATCGTGGGCGCCTCGATCAGGTCCCGGACCGAGACCGCCAGGCCCCGGGCCGCGGCCCGGGCGGCCACCCGGACCGTCGACAGGGAGCTGCCGCCGATACGGAAGAAGTCGTCGTGGACGCCGACCCGCGGCAGGCCGAGCACCGTACGCCACACCTCCGCCAGCGTCTTCTCGGCCGACGTGCGCGGCGCGACGTAGGCGGTGTCGAGGTCGGAGCGCTCCTGCGGCAGCGGCAGCGCGCCCCGGTCCACCTTCCGGCTGGTGTTCAGCGGCAGCTCGTCCAGGAACACGAACCGCGTCGGCACCATGTACTGGGGCAGCCGGGAGCGCAGCTCCAGTCGCAGGGCCTCCGCGTCCCGGGCGCAGTCCGGCGCGGGGACCACGTACGCGACCAGAGCCGGGTCGCCCGGCAGGTCGCGGCGGAGCAGGACCACCGCCTTGTGCACCGCGGGCAGCTCCCGCAGCGCGTGTTCGAGCTCGCCCAGTTCGATGCGGAAGCCGCGCAGTTTGACCTGGGTGTCCCGGCGGCCCAGGCATTCGATGCTGCCGTCGGCGTGGTAGCGGCCGAGGTCGCCGGTGCGGAACAGCCGTCCGCCGGGGGGGCCGTAGGGGTCGGGCACGAAGGTGGCGGCGGTGAGCTCGGGCCGGTTCAGGTAGTACAGGCCGACGGCGTCGCCGCCGAGGCAGATCTCGCCGGGTACCCCGATCGGCACCGGCTGGAGCGCGTCGTCGAGCACGTACACCTGCGTATTGCGGATCGGCGGGCCGATCGGCGGCAGGCCGCCGCCCACCCGGCAGATCTCACCGCAGGACCACACCGAGGTCTCCGTCAGACCGTAGGAGTTGACGAAGCGCCGGCCGCGGGACCACACGTCGGCCATCTCCGCCGTGGGCGCCTCGCCGCCGGTCACGATGGTGCGCAGCGTGGGCAGCTCCTCCCGTTCCTCCGCCAGAACCGCGAGCGAGCTCGGCGGCAGCGCGGCGGCGGTGATCCCCTGGGCATTGATCGTGGCCGCCAGGTCGGGGCCGGGCAGCAGCGCCTCCTTCGGCGCCGTGCACAGGCGCGCCCCGTTCGCGAGGGCCCAGGTCAGTTCGCTGACGAACACGTCGAAGCTGAACGAGGCGAACTGCAGTACGCGGTCGGTCCCGGTGGGCCGGCACACGTCCCGCTGGCCGTGGATCAGGTTCGTCAGCCCGCGGTGGGGTACCGCGGCGCCCTTGGGCCTGCCGGTCGACCCGGAGGTGTACAGCACGTACGCGGTGTTGCCGGCACCGGCACCGGTCCCGGCAGCGGGCGCCGGTCCTGCCGGGTGCGCAAGGGGCGCGTCCAGCAGCACCGTCTCCCCTGCGAACGGTACGGTTCCCGCCAGCGCGGACTGGGTGAGCAGCACCCGCATCCCGCTGTCGCCCGCCACGAACGCGAGGCGCTCGGCGGGGTGCTGGGGATCGAGGGGGAGGAACGCGCCGCCCGCCTTGAGTACGGCGACCACCGCCCGCACCATGTCGGGGCCCCGGTCGGCGCAGATCCCGACGATCACCTCGGGTCCCACGCCGAGCTCCCGCAGCCGGGCGGCCAGCGCCCGTGCCGACGTGTCGAGTTCGGCGTACGTCACCTCCTGCGTGCCGTGGGCGACGGCCACCGAGTCCGGGCTGCGCCGGGCGTGCTCGCCGATCCACTCGTGGAACAGCTGCGGCGGGTTCGCCACCACCGGGCCCTGCGCCCAGTCCACCAGGGCGCGCCGACGCGCGTCCGTCGCCAGCAGTGGTGCCGTGACCGGCCCCCCGGGGTCGGCGACCATCGTCTCCAGCAGCTTGCACACCACGTCGGAGAGCTGTTCGGCGGCGGCCGGATCCACGCGTGTGGTGTCGACGTCGACGCTGAACCCCTCCACGCTCACATTGATGTTGAGGGGGAACATGGTCTGCGCGATTTCCTCGGACTCGTCCCAGCTGTCCCCGGCGAGCCGGTGGAAGTTGACGTAGTTGAAGAGGACGTCGACCAGGCCCGGCTCGTTCGGCCGCAGCCGGCCGATCCGCGCCAGCGGCACCCTGCGGTGCGGCATGAGATCCTGCTCGGCCGCGAAGACGGTGCGCAGCAGATCCAGCCAGCCGTGCCCCGGGCCGGGCCTCCTGATGCCGAACGGGACGCTGTTGAGGAACAGCCCGCGCATCCGGTCGGCGTCCGGCAGCTCCGGACGGCCGTTGGTGACCAGGCCGATCGAGTGGCCTGCGGCCGGATGGCCGGTGTCCAGGTCGGCGAAGAGGCCCATCGCATGGTGGAAGGCGGCGAGCAGGACGGTCCGCCGCGGTACCCCGGCGAGCCGGGCGAGGCGGCCGATCGGCTCGGCGAGCGCCGCGTACGAGCGCCGGACCTCCACGATGTCCGAACTGCCCGCGCAGGAGGACCCGCTGCCGCGCCGCGGGAACCGTACGGGCCGCAGCTCGGCCAGCCTGCCGCTCCAGAAGGCCAGCCCCTCCTCGGACTCGGCCGCCGACCGCTCCAGCGCCACGTATTCGGCGAACCGGGGGGACGGGGGCAGGCTCGGCTCCCGCCCGAGGGCCACGGCCTGGCGGTGCAGGTCGAGCAGGTCCGCGATGAGCGAGGTCAGGCTCCAGCCGTCCAGGACCACATGGCAATCCGTGATCGTGAACCGCAGCTCGTGGTCGGTGAGCTGGTGCAGGTGGAGGCGCACCAGCGGCGCGGCGGCCAGGTCGAACCGGCGGGAGAACTCCTCCTTGACGTACGCCTTCACGGCCGCGCGCTGCTCCTCGCGGCTCAGAGCGCGCAGATCGCCGTAGCCGACGGGGAGTTCGGCGGTGCGGTGCACCAGCTGCAGCGGCTCGCCGTACGAGACGAGGTCGATGGAGGAGCGCAGGATGTCCTGGCTGCGCACGACGGTGTCCACCGCGGTCTGGAACGCGGCGAGGTCGAAGCCCTCGGGCACGGTGATCTTGAGGTCGGTGACGTTGTGGTAGGCGCCGCGGTGCGGGTCGGCCAGCATCTCGTGCAGCATGCCTGCCTGGAGCATCGTCAGCGGGTACGCGTCGTCGAGCCCCTCCGGCAGCCGGGCCGCGTCGGCCGGGTCGAGCTGGGAGAACGGCTCCACGGGCGCGGGCTCGGCGTCATCGGCCGCCTCGGCCGCCAGCGCCGCCAGGTCGCCCAGGGTGCGGGCCCGGAACAGGTCCGGGACGCTCAGGCCCAGTCCGGCGGAGCGGGCCTGCCCGATCACGCGCAGGGCCAGCATCGAGTCGCCGCCCAGGTCGAAGAAGTTCGCCGTACGGCTGATCCGCTCGGCGCCCAGCACGTCCGACCAGATGCGGGCCAGTGCCACCTCGGTCGCACCGGACGGCGGGACGTGGCCGGCGGGCGCGGCGGCCCCCTCGGCGGCCACCGCCACCAGTGCCTTGCGGTCCACCTTGCCGTTGGCGGTGATGGGCAGCTTCGGGTGCCGGACGAACAGCGCGGGGACCATGTACTCGGGCAGCGTGAGCCGCAGCCGGTCGCGCAGGTCCGGCGCGTCCAGCGGCCGGCCCTCGGCCAGCACCACGTGGGCGACCAGGCGGGCCCCGCCGTGCGCATCGGGCCGGGCCACCACCGCGGCGTCCCGTACGCCGGGCAGAGCGCGCAGCGCGGTCTCGATCTCACCGGGCTCGATGCGGAAGCCGCGGATCTTCACCTGGTGGTCGGCCCGCCCGGCGTACGCCAGCTGCCCGTCGGGCAGCACCCGTACCAGGTCGCCGGTGCGGTACATGCGGGTCCCGCCCGGACCGAAGGGGTCGAGGGGGAAGCGCTCGGCGGACAGCTCCGGCCTGTTGCGGTAGCCGCGGGCGACGCCCCCGCCGGCCACGTACAGCTCGCCCACGGTGCCGTGCGGAACCAGCCGGCCCGCCCGGTCCAGGACGTAGCCGTGCTGGCCCGCCAGGGGGCGGCCGATCGGCGAGTAGACCGGGGAGACGGTGTCCGCCTCGGTGATCGGCCGGTGGGTGACGTGCACGGTGGTCTCGGTGATCCCGTACATGTTCACCAGCGCGGGCCGCTCGCCCTCGGGCACGGCGAACCAGTCGCGGTAGTCGCGGGCGTCGAAGGCGTCACCGCCGAAGATCACGGTGCGCAGCGCGAGACCCGCGAAGACCTCGCCCTGCTGCGCCAGATGGGCCCGCAGCCCCTTGAACGCCGCCGGGGTCTGGTTGAGCACGGTGACGCGCTCGTCGCGCAGTACGGCGTGCACCGCGGCGGGGTCGCGGACCTCGTCCTCGGTCAGCACCACCACCCGGCCGCCGGAGGTCAGCGGGGCCCACAGCTCCCAGACGGAGAAGTCGAACGCGGGGGAGTGCAGCAGCGTCCACACGTCGCCGGCGCCGAAGTCGAAGTGGCGGTCGGCGGCGCCGAGCAGCCAGGCGAGGTTGCCGTGGGTGACCTCGACGCCCTTGGGCTGCCCGGTCGATCCCGAGGTGTAGATGACGTAGGCGAGGGTGTCCGGACCGGGGAGCACGCCGGCGAGCGGGTCCGACGCCCCCGTGCCGTCGGCGGTGTAGTCGGCGGCGCCGTCGAGCGGGATCACGCCCACCGGCAGTCCTTCCACCGCCGTGCGGCCGACGGAGTCGGCGACCACCCACTCCACCCCGGCGTCGCCGACCGTGAACTCCCGCCGGGCCCGCGGGTGGGCGGGGTCCAGCGGCAGGTACGCCGCGCCGGCCCGCCATACGCCGAGCAGCGCGACGGCCAGGTCGACCGAGCGGCCGAGGCAGACGCCCACCAGGGATTCCGGGCCGATGCCCGCGGCCCGCAGCCGCCGGGCCAGGGCGAGGGAGGCCGCGTCGAGTTCGGCGTACGTCAGGCTGCGGCCGCCGCCGGAGACGGCCACGGCGGTGGGGGCCAGCCGGATCCGTTCGGCCAGCCGCTCCAGCGCCGGCCGCGGGGCCGGCTCGGGGACGCGGCCCGCCTGCGGGCGGTTCGCCGGGCCGTCGGGGCCGAGCAGGGCGGCCCGCTCGTCCGCGGTGAGCAGGTCGGCCATGGCGAGCGGGACGTCCGGGGCCCCGGCGAACGCCCGCAGCACGGCGACGGTGTGCTCGGCCAGCCGGGCCACCGATGGCGCGTCGAACAGGTCGGGGCGGTAGACGAACTGCAGCCGGATGCGGTCCGCGTCCTCGCTGACGTCCAGCGTCAGGTCGAACTTCGCGGTGGTCAGGTCGATGGGGAACGCCGAACCCGTCGCGTCCCCGAGGACGTACGCGCCCCGCCGCATGGCGGAGGAGTGCGAGAACAGCACCTGGAACAGCGGGTTGCGCGACAGGTCCCGCTCGGGGCTCAGCTCGTCGACGACGCGCTCGAAGGGCAGGCTCTGGTGCGAGAGGGCGCCCAGGACGCTGTCCCGGGTGCGGGCGAGGAGCTGCACCGCGGTCGGGTCGCCCGACAGATCGGTGCGGATCACCAGGGTGTTCACGAAGAACCCGACCAGGTGCTCGATCTCGGGGCGCTCCCGGTTGGCGACGACGGTGCCGATCGCGATGTCGTCGTGGCCGCTGTGGAAGGCCAGGGCTGCCTGGAACGCCGCCATCAGGGTCATGTACGAGGTGGTGTCGGCCCGTCGGCCGAGCTCGGCCAGGGCCGCCGTCAGCGGCCGGGGGAGCTCGACGGTGTGCACGGCCCCGGCGGAGGTGCGGACTGCGGGCCGCGGGTGGTCGGTGGGCAGTTCGAGCGGGGTCAGGCCGGAGAGGGCCGTGCGCCAGTAGTCCAGTTCCGTGCTCTCGTCGGCCCCGCGCTGCCAGTGCGCGTAGTCGGTGTACTCGACCGGTGGCGCCGCGATGCGCGGGGGCCGGCCCTCGCTTCTGGCCAGGTAGAACGTGCTCAGGTCCGCGGTCAGGAGGTCCAGCGACCAGCCGTCCGAGACGATGTGGTGCATGGCCAGTACCAGCACGTGGTCGTCGGGCGCGATCCGCAGCAGGGTGGCCCGGAACGGGGGCGCGGCGGCCAGGTCGAACGGGCGCAGCGCCACCTCCCGTACGGCCTCGGGCAGCGCTCCGGGCCCGCCGTCGCGCACCGCCGCGGACAGGTCGACCACGTCCAGGCCGGCCGCCTCGGCGGCGGGGAGCACCCGCTGGGCCGGCACCCCGTCCTCGTGGGAGAACACCACCCGCAGCTGCTCGTGGCGGGTGACGAGGTCCCCGATCGCCGCGCTCAGCGCGGCCGTGTCCAGCGGCCCGGTGAACCGCCAGGCCGTCGGCATCAGGTACTCGACGCCGCCGGGGTCGAGCTGGTCGAGGAAGTACAGGCGCTGCTGGGCGGCCGACAGCGGGGCCTGCGCGGGGCGCGGGTCGAGCCGGGAGATGCCCGCGGGCGCGGCGGCGGCCGCCTTGCCGCGCAGGCGCAGTTCGAGGAGCCGGCGGGCCGCCGGGGTGAGGCCGCCCGGCGTCGCGGAGGCCGTGGTGGAAGGCGTGGTGGAAGGCGTGGTGGAAGGCGTGGCGGAGTTTTCGACCTGTGCAGTGGTCATAGGAAGTGCCGTCCAATCAAGGGCTGGGATCGTCGCGGCGATCAGAAGTCGGAGGTCAGGGACAGGTCGATCTCGTCGTCGCTCATCGTGGAGATCTGGTCGATGAGCTGTCGTTCCACTTCCATGGCGAGCAGTTCGACCGTCGGGTGGTCGAAAAGGTCGCGTACCTGGATCGGGCAGTCGAAGGCGGTGCGCAGACGGGAGGCGGCCGCCACGGCGCGCAGCGAGTGGCCGCCGAGGGCGAAGAAGTCCTCCCGGATCCCGACTTCGGGCAGGCCCAGGACCTCGGCCCAGATCTGGGCCGTCACGACCTCGGTGGGGGTGCGCGGAGCCACGGACGCGGCGGGCGCGGGCAGGGCAGGGTCGGGCAGGACGGCGGTGTCCACCTTGCCCTGCACGGTGCGGGGCAGGGCGTCGAGCAGGACGAACGCGGCGGGGACCATGTACCCGGGCAGCAGGGTCCGGCACCAGGCGGCCAGCACCTCGGCGTCGAGCCCCCGGCCGGCCGCGTAGCCGACGAGGGCGCGCTCGCCGCGCAGTTCCCGGACCAGTACGGCCGCGCCGTGCACGCCCGGGTGCTGTTCCAGGACGGCTTCGATCTCGGCCGGTTCGATGCGGAAGCCGCGGATCTTGACCTGGTCGTCGGTGCGGCCGAGGAACTCCAGTTCCCCGGAGGGCAGCCGGCGGACCAGGTCGCCGGTGCGGTAGAGCCGCCCGCCGTCGCCGCCGAACGGGTCGGGTACGAACCTCTGTGCGGTGAGCGCCGGTTGGCCGAGGTAGCCGCGGGCCAGCTCCGGCCCGCCGATCAGCAGCTCGCCGGGCACCCCGACGGGTACGAGCCGGCCGTGGGCGTCCACGACGTACGCCCGGCGGGAGCCCAGCGGCCTGCCGATCGCCACCCGGCCCTCGACCGGCTCGGTGACCGTGTGCGCGGTGGCCGAGATGACCGCCTCGGTCGGCCCGTACGTGTTGACGACGGGCACGTCGGGGAGATGGGCGAACCAGCGGGCCAGGGGCGCCGAGGGCAGGGCCTCGCCGCCGGTCACCAGCAGCCGCAGGCTCTTGAGGTCCCCGGCGACCGTGTCGAGCCGGGCGACGATCTCCTCCCAGTAGGCGGGAGTGGCCTCCATGACCGTGACGCCCCGAGTGCGGACGGCCTCGGCGAGCTCCTCCACCGACCACACCTCGTCCGGGCGGACCACCACCGAGGCTCCCGCGCCGAGGGCGGGCAGCACCTGCTCCAGGGACGCGTCGAAGGAGAAGGAGGCGAAGGCGAGGATGCGGTCGTCCGCGGTGATGCCGAACAGCTCGCGGGCCGCGGCGCCGTGCGCGCCGAGCGCATGGTGTTCGACGCCGACGGCCTTGGGGCGGCCGGTGGAGCCCGAGGTGAAGATGACGTAGGCGAGGTCGTCGGGGGCCGGGGTGTGGTGCGGTGCGTCCGGGTCGGGCACGACGGAGTCGACGGGGACGGTCCGCGGCCCGAGCGCGGTGGCCAGCTCGTGGGTCGAGGCGTCGCTGAAGACGCTGTGCACGCCCGCTTCGGCGCACATGAACCGCAGCCGGTCCTCGGGCAGCCGGGGGTCGAGCGGCACGTACACCCCGCCCGCCCGCCAGACGGCGGCCATGGAGGCCACGGAGCGGATGCCGCGCCGGAGGCAGACGCCGACCGCAGTGCCCGGCCGTACGCCGGCGGCGGCGAGGGCACGGGCCAGCCCGCCGGTCAGACCGTCCAGCTCGGCGTAGGTCAGCGTTTCGTCCCCGCAGAGCAGCGCCACCGCGTCCGGCGCGCCCGACACGGTGACCGGGGCCGCCACCGGGGTGGCCGCCCCCGAGCCCGCGGCCCCGGCCAGCTCCGCGTACTCCGCGGGCGACAGCAGCTCCACCCGTCCGACGGCCTGCTCCGGATCGGCCAGGACCGACTCCAGCACCCGGCCCACGTGCCCGGCGAACCGGGTGACCGTCGCGGCGTCGAAGAGGTCGCTCGCGTACTCCACGTTCAGCGCGAAGCGGTCGGGATAGAGCAGGAAGGTGGCGGTCAGGTCGAACTTGGCCGAACCCCACGGCAGGACGAAGTGCTCCACGTCGAGGCCCTCGACCCGCGGACCGCCGGCGGCGCTCTCCTGTACGTCGAACATCACCTGGAACAAGGGGTTGCGGGACGGGTCCCGCTCCGGCCGCAGCTGCTCCACCAGCCGCTCGAAGGGCACCTCCTGGTGGTCGAAGGCCCCGAGCACCGACTCCCGGACCCGGCCCAGGAACTCCGTGAAGGAGGGTTCGCCGGACAGGTCCCCGCGCAGCACCACCGTGTTCACCAGCAGCCCCACCAGCCGCTCCAGCTCCACCTGGCCGCGGCCCGCGACCGGTGTGCCCACCGCCACGTCCTGCTGCCCGGACCAGCGGCCCAGCACGATCTGCACCACGGCCAGCAGCACCGTGAACCGGGTCACCCCGTGCCGGCCGGCCAGCTCGCCGAGCGAGGCCTCCAGCTCCTTCGGCAGGTCGATCTCGACCGCACCGCCCCGGCCCGACCACCCCGCCGGGCGCGGCCGGTCCGTCGGCAGCTCCAGTACGGGCACGCCCGCCAGGGCCCGCTCCCAGTACGCCAGCTGCCGCTCCAGCACCTCGCCGGCCATCCGGTCGCGCTGCCAGACCGCGAAGTCCCCGTACTGGATCGGGACGGGGAGCAGTTCGGCCGGACGCCCCGCCACCCGGGCGGCGTACGACGCGGCCAGCTCGCCGATGATCACATCCTTGGACCAGCCGTCGGTCGCCACGTGGTGGAAGGCGATGACGGCGACGTGGTCCTCGGGGTCCAGCTCCCACACCCCCGCCCGCAGCAGCGGCGGGCCGGCCAGGTCGAAGCGGCGGGTGGCGTACGAGACGGCGACCGTCCGCAGCTGCTCCAGCCGCGCGGCCTCGTCGTCCCCCGGCGGGGCCGACTGCCACACCAGCGGTACGCGGACCCCGTCGGCCACCCGCTGCGCCGGCCGGCCGTCCACCTCGACCAGGGCGGTCCGCAGCGCCTCGTGCCGGGACACGACCTCGTCGAGGGCGCCCTGCCAGGCGTCCCGGTCCAGCCCGCCGCGCATCCGCCAGGAGAACCAGAGCACGTACTCGTCGCCGGTGTCGGACATCCGGTCCAGGAACCACATCCGCTCCTGGGCGAAGGACAGCGGCAGCGGACCCGAGCGGTCCACGGGGACGACGGCGGCGGCGCCCGCCTGCCGGGCCGCGGCCACCAGCGGCCCGAACTCGCGGACGCGGGGGTTCTCGAACAGGGTGCGCAGCTCGACCTCGCGGCCGAGCCGCTCCGCGATCCGGGACACGGCCATCGTGGCGAGCAGGGAGTGGCCGCCCAGGTCGAAGAACCCGTCGTCGATGCCGACCCGGTCGACGCCCAGGACCTCCGCCCAGATCTCGGCGACCACCCGCTCGCCGGCGTCGCGCGGCGCGACGAACTCGGCGCCGCCCGCGGCCCGGTCCCGGTCCGCCCGTTCCCCGTCCGGGCGCGCGGCGGGCAGGGCGGCCCGGTCGAGCTTGCCCGAGGCGTTCACGGGCAGCGCGTCGAGCGCCACGAAGTCCGCGGGCACGGCGTGGTGCGGCAGCCGGCCGGCGCAGAAGGACCGCAGTGCGGCGGGTTCCACCGGGCCGCCGGGTCCGGCCACCACGTAGCCGGTCAGGCTCTTGCCGCCCTGGGCGTCCGAGCCGACGGCCACCGCGGCGGCCACCACCCCGGGGCACGCGGCTAGGGCTGCCTCGACCTCGCCGAGTTCGATGCGGAAGCCGCGGATCTTGACCTGGTCGTCGGTGCGGCCGAGGAACTCCAGTTCCCCGGAGGGCAGCCGGCGGACCAGGTCGCCGGTGCGGTAGAGCCGCCCGCCGTCGCCGCCGAACGGGTCGGGTACGAACTTCTTTGCGGTGAGCGCCGGTTGGCCGAGGTAGCCGCGGGCCAGCTCCGGCCCGCCGATCAGCAGCTCGCCGGGCTCGCCGACCGGCACGAGCTCGTCGTGCGCGTCGACCACGTACACGCGGCGGGAGCCCAGCGGCCGCCCGATCGGTACCCGTGCCGGGTCGCCGGCCGCGTCGATGCCGTGCGTGGTGGCGGTGACGGTGGTCTCGGTGGGGCCGTACGCGTTGAGCACCCGCACCTGCGGGACCCGCGCCAGCCATGCGGCCAGCGCCGCGGCCGGGACGGACTCGCCGCCCAGGATCAGCAGGCGCAGCGGGGCCAGCGCGGCCGCGGTCCGGTCGGTCAGTGAGAAGGCCAGCTCGGCCCAGTACGTGGGCGGCAGGTTCAAGGCCGTGATCCCGTGCCGTTCGACCACCGAGGGGATCTGCGCGGGCAGCCACTGCTCGTCCGGCCGCAGGACCAGGGTGGCCCCGCAGCCCAGGGCGGTCAGCAGCTGGTCCAGCGAGGCGTCGAACGAGAAGGACGAGAACGCCAGCACCCGGTCCCGGGCGGTGATCCCGAACTCCTCGCGGGCGGCGGCGACATGCGCGGCGATGGCACCGTGCTCGATCCCGACGGCCTTCGGACGCCCGGTGGAGCCCGAGGTGAAGATGACGTACGCGAGGTCCTGCGGGTCGGGCGTGTGGTGCGGGGCATCCGCATCGGGTCGGGCGTCCTCCACCCGGAGCACCCGCGGGCCGAGCGCGGCTGCCCGCGAAGCGGTCAGGGCATCGGCGAGCACGCAGTGCAGACCGGCCTCGGCCGCCATGAACCGCAGCCGCTCCTCGGGGAGCGCCGCGTCCAGCGGTACGTAGACACCGCCCGCCCGCCAGATCGCGGTCATGGCTGCCACCGACCGGATCCCGCGCTCCAGGCACACGCCCACCGGGGTCCCCGGGATGACGCCCGCCGCCCGCAGCGCCGTGGCCAGGCCGCCGCCGAGGGCGTCCAGCTCGCCGTAGCGCAGGGTCTCCTCCCCGCACACCAGGGCCGGCGCGCCGGGCTCGCCCGCCACGGTGAACGGCGCCGCGGCCGGCGCGGCGCGCCCCGAGCCCGCCATGCCGACGAGGCGCCGGAGCTCCTTGCCGGGCAGCGGCTCCAGCCGCCCGGCGAGTTCGGCCAACGGGGTGTCCGGCGACGCCGTCACCGCGCGCAGCAGCTCGACGTAGCCCTCGGTGAAGCGGACCATCGTGCTCTGGTCGAACAGGGCCGTGGAGTACTGGAGCCGTGCCGCGATGTCCCCGTTGGCACGCAGGCTCAGGTCGAGGAACACGTCCAGCGGGGTGCCCGTCAGCGGGGTCCGCACCAGCGCCACGTCCAGGTCGTCCAGCCGGGCCGCCGAGGGAACGGTGTTGAGCAGGGTGAAGGAGGCCTGCGCGAGGGGGTGGCGGGACAGGTCGCGCTCGGTGACCACCTCGCCGACCACCCGGTCGAACGGCGCTTCGGCGTGGGAGAAGTCCCGCAGGGCCCCCGACCGGACCCGGCTCAGCAGGGCGGCGAAGGTCGGATCGCCGGACAGGTCGGTGCGCAGCACGATGGTGTTGACGAACGGGCCGATCAGACCGGCTACTTCGGCGCGCCCGCGGTCGGCCAGGGTGGTGCACACGGCGATGTCGGAGCGGCCGGAGTAGCGCCCCAGCAGGGCCTGGTACACGGCGAGCAGCAGCATGTAGCGGGTCGCGCGCTGCGCGCGGGCCACCCGGTCGACCTCGGAGACCAGTTCGGCCGGCAGCTCGAAGCGGACCACGTCCCCGGAACCGTCCCAGAACGCCGGCCGGGGCCGGTCCGCGGGCAGTGCGAGCGGGGCGACCCCGGCCAGCCGCTCGCGCCAGTAGCCGAGCAGCCGCTCCATCCGCGGCCCGCTCAGCCGGTCCGCCTCGGTGCGGGCGACATCGGTGTACTGCAGCGCGGGCGCGTCCACCGCCTCGCCCCGGTAGCCGGCGTCCAGTTCGCGCAGCAGCACGTCCCAGGACCAGCCGTCCACGGCGATGTGGTGGACCACCAGGAGCAGCACGTGGTCGTCGGGCCCGAGGCGGGCGAGCGTGGCGCGCAGCGGGTGCTCCTTCGCCAGGTCGAGTGGGCGCGCCAGCTCCCGGTCGAACAGCTCGTCGGTGCTGCCCGCCGCCACCCGCGCCAGCCGGGTGCGTCCCGGCGGGTCCACCCGCGGTACGGGCTCCCCGTCGACGGCCGTGAACCGGGTGCGCAGCACCTCGTGCCGGTCCACGACGCCCGCCAGCGACCGCTCCAGGGCCGGAACGTCGAGGGCGCCGCGGATGCGCAGGGCCAACGGGAGCAGGGACTCGGCGGAGCCTCCGGTGAGCTGGTCGAGGAACCACAGCCTCCGCTGCGCGAACGACACTCCGGCACCGTCGCGGACGACGTCGCCGGCTTCGCTGCCGTGCCTCGCCGCTCCACCGTGCGCTGCGACAACCTTCACTGTGGGCCTCCAAGCGGTGTTTTCCTCAACACTGCTGTCTGCGGAGATCCGTCAGTAGGGAAGAAGACGCAGCCGCGTGCGCAGCCGCCGGGGGGTAGAACGCGCAACGGCGCCGCCGCACGGCCTGCTGCTCCGCCGTGCGCGCCGCCGTCGTCCGCGCAGCCCCGTACGCGCCGTGCCGTACGCGTCGTGCCGTACGCACCGCGCCGCTTCGTACGCTGCCGTGGTCAGCCCTCGTCCACCGCCACGAAGCGCAGTTCGGAGGTGTACGCCTCGCCCTGGTCGTCGGTCAGCCAGGCCTGTTCGGGGCTCGGCAGCATCTCGGTGAACACGGCCCGGCCGTCAGGCTCCTTGCGGGCCATCCTGCGGACCGCCTTGGCGAGGATGCTGACGTACACGGGGCTGCCGAAGTCCACGTAGAACGGGCGGGTCTCGGTCGGCAGCACCACGAACACGAACCGCGGCAGCCCGCGCCGCTCCCGCCACTGCCGGGCCCGTACGAACCTGCGGGCCTCGTCCTTCTCCTCGGCGAAGTCCATGTCCTCGGAGGGCAGCCGCCAGGTCTCGCGGGCCACCACCAGCCGGTCCACCGTGACCCGGGGGGAGTGGTCGGCCCCGTCCGGCAGGATCTGGAACAGGTCCATCGCCAGCGTCGTCAGCACGTGCGAGAACACGTCCACCGCGGGGAACTCGGCCCCGTCGGGCAGGATCACGGCCAGCTCGCCGTCCGCCCGCTCGGTGACCACGACGTCGGCGCTGAGCACCGTACGGGGCCGGCCCGGATCGGCGGTGAAGTCGACGAGGGCGACGTAGTAGTCCTCCGGGCGGACCAGGGAGTGCCGGATCCGCGCCGACAGCCGGGAGCGGTGCTCCTTGGGCAGCAGCGGCATCAGCCGGGGACCGGGATGGTCCCGGTCGGTGAGCCGGAGCAGCTCCTCGGCGTCCGGGTGCTGGTTGACGAACAGCGAGGCGCCCAGGGTGTTGGCGGCGACGTGCAGTTCGCCGAGGACCAGCTCGAAGTCACCGCGGGCCACGGCCCGTTCCCCGGCGGCGGCGATCATGATGTCGGGGCTGAGGCAGCGGGCTGCGGTCCAGCCGCCGCCCGGGCCGGCGAACTGCTCGGCGACGGGCCCGGCGACGGCCTCCAGCGGCAGCCTGACCCGCCGGGTGCCCGGCGGCGGCGCCAGGATCGCGTCCCAGCGCCTGCGGAACTCCTGCTGGAGCTCGGCGGACTCCGAGCGGGCGGCGCCGTGCAGGATCGGCATACAGGCGAACCAGAACGCGGCCAGATCGACCGGGCCCTGCGCGGCCAGCCTCCGGTACACCTCCCGGGCCCGGGCCATCACCGCGTCGGCGAGCCGCGCGGTGAGCCAGCCCGCGCTGGTCAGCAGCGGGTCCAGCGGGGCGAGGGCCTCGTGCACGGTCCGCCCCAGGGAGGCGGTCGCCGCGCGCCGGCAGTCGGAGTACACCAGGGCCCGGCAGGGGGCCGTTCCGGCCGCCTTCTCGCGTACGGCGGCGGTCTCGGTCAGCGCGACGAACTCGCCCTCCAGGTCCGTCAGCGCGGCCACCAGGGCCTCGGGGCCCTGTGCGGACCGCACCCGGTCCCGGCCCCGCTCCAGGGCGTCCAGGGCGGCCAGACCGGGCTCGCGCAGCCCCGCGTCCCCGACCCGGTCCAGCCAGGCCCGCAGGTGGCGCTCCGGGCGGGCGTCGGCCGGCACCTCCAGCTTCCACACCACCCACCGGCGGGCGACCAGATCGGCCAGGACCGCGGACACGTCCACGCCCGGCAGCGCGGCGCGGATCTCGCGGGCCGGGCGTACGCCGTCGCACAGCGCGAGTACGGCGCGCGCCCCCTCGGCGAGGGCCTGGCGCGGGCGGCCCGGCACCGTCACGTCCATGCCGGACTGGCGGACGAACGGCACGCGCCGGGGCGCCACCCACTCCCGCAGCTGCGGGTCGGAGTCGATCCGGGCCGCCAGGGCGTCGACGGCCCAGCTGGCGAAGTACACCTCCGATCCGGCGATCAGGCCGGTGCCGGGGTCGACGCGCACGCCGTCCGTGGCCGGGTCCCAGCGGCCCCAGCCGACGGGTCCGAAGAATCCGATGGTGTCGTTCTTGACGCAGAACCGCTGCCAGTAGTGGGCGACGAGCTCCTCGCGCTGGCGGGGCATGCTGGTGCGGCCCGCCGCGGACGGCGTCCAGTTCAGGAACGGGGTGATCCCGGAGGCGAGGACCGGGCGGTTCTGCCAGGCCACCGCCTCCCGGAAGGCGGGCATCCGCGCGATCTCCTGGAGCGTGTGCGCCGTCTCCACCTGGGCCTCGGCGAACAGGCCGGCGAACTCCCCCCACCTTTCACCGGCCAGGCCCGCAGGGCCCTCGTCGGGGTCGAACTTGTCGGCGGCCGCGGCCAGCCCGTCCGGGGCCAGCCGCAGCACGCCCCGGGCCGGGAAGCCCGGCCCGCGCAGGGCGAACTGGTCCCACAGCCGCCAGCGGCCGCCGGGTACGTAGGTCTCGGTCATGGCCGGCCCCTCATGCCCGGACGAAGTCGGTGTGGACGACGTCGGCGAGGTCCGCGGGCGAGGGGTAGGCGAAGACCAGCGCCACCGGGACCTCGGCCCCGAGGGCCTCTTCGAGCCGTGCGGTGATCCGGAACGCGGTCAGCGAGTCGCCGCCCCACTCGTAGAAGTCGCTCTGCTCGTCGAGGTCGGCCACCCCCAGAGTCTCCCGGTAGACGGAAACGACCAGCTCGGTCAGGGCGGCGCCGGTCAGCTGCACGGTCGGGCTCTCGGTCGTGGTCATGAGATCTCCTCCAGGAACGAACGGGTGGTGTGGGTGGTACGGGCAGAGGCGGCGGCCGCGGCGGCCGCCGTCAGCGCCGCCGTGGTGTTGCCGCCCGAGACGACGGCGACGGAGCGGCCGTTGCCGCGGCCCGCGCGGATCGCCCCGGCCAGCGCGACCGCGCCGGAGGGCTCGGCCTCGAACCCGCGCCGCCGCAGCAGCGCGGCCGCGGCGAGGATCTCCGCGTCGGACACGGCGACCAGGTCGTCGACCCGGTCCCGGATGATCGGATAGGGCACCGCCCCCGGCTGCTGGCCCCGCAGCCCGTCGGCGACGGTGTCACCGGGCGCCAGCCGTACGGGGTGCCCCGCGGCCAGCGACCGGGCGTAGCGAGGGGTGCCGGCGGGCTCGACGCCCACCACCCGCACCGGGTGCCCGTACGCGGCGAGGCACACCCCGGCGAGCAGCCCGCCCCCGCCGGTCGGCACGAACACGGTCTCCGCGTCGGGCGCCTCGGCCAGGATCTCCAGGCCGACCGTGCCCTGACCGGCGACCACCAGTTCGTGGTCGGAGGAGGGCACGAGGACCGCACCCGTCTCCTCGGCCAGGGCCCGCGCGCGGGCCTCGCGCTCGGCGACGCCGCCCGGCACGCCGACCGTCCGCCCGCCGAGGGCCTGGATCAGGGCGATTTTGGCGGGATGCGCCCCGCCGGCCAGCACCACGGTCACCTCCGCACCGAGCGAGGCCGCCAGCCGGGCCAGCGCGATGCCGTGGTTGCCGGAGGATCCGGCGACGATCCGGCGGGCGCCCAGCGCAAGGACCGCATTGGCCGCCCCGCGCAGCTTGAACGACCCGCTGTACTGGAGGTGTTCGGCCTTCAGCAGCACCCTCCAGCCGGCCCGCCGGCGCTGGGGCGCGGGCAGCCCCGGCAGCAGCGGGGTGCGCCGGACGAGGCCGGCGATCCGCGCGGCGGCGGCCTCCACGTCGGCCCGGCCGAGCGGGATGCGCACGGCGCCGGCCGGTGCATCGGACGCGCCGGACGCTGCGGGGCCCGCGGACGGGGAGGGTGTGGGCTCCGCCGCCCGGCGCCCGGTCGAGTGGGACGTACGGGGTGTGGGTGCATGGGACGCCGGGGAGTGGGACGCGTGCGCCGGGGATGTGGCGGGTGCCGTGGTCATGGCCGGCCTCCGGTCTGCGACAGGGCGCGGCGGTCGGCCTTCCCGCCGCGGGTGGTGGGCAGCTGCGCGAGCCGCGCGAACCGGCGCGGCATCAGATGCGGGGGCAGCGTGGCGCCCAGGTGGGCGCGCAGCGCGGCGTCCTTCACGTCCGCCAGGTCACCGGTGACGTGCGCGACCAGGAACACCCGCCCCTGGGCGTCGGTCTCGGAGGTGACGACCGCCCCGGTGACCCCGGGATGGGCCAGCAGCGCGCCCTCCACCTCGGCCGGGTCCACCCGGTAGCCGCGGATCTTCACCTGGCGGTCCCGGCGCCCCAGGTACTCCAGCCCGTCGGGACCCCGGCTCGCCAGGTCGCCCGTCCGGTACATCCGCGCGCCCGGCGGCCCGAGCGGATCGGGTACGAAGCACTCGGCCGTACGGGCGGGCAGCCCGCGGTAGCCCCGGCCCACCCCGGCCCCGCCGATGCAGACTTCCCCGACGGCCCCGTCGGGCACCGGCGACAGTCCGGCGTCGAGCAGGCGGACCACCACGCCGTCGATCGGCGTGCCCACGAGGTCGGTCAGGACGTCCGGCTCGGCCGGCACGGCGTAGCGGGTCGAGGTCATCGTGCACTCGGTCGGCCCGTACTGGTTGACCAGTGAGCCCGGCACCAGGGCCCGTCCGCCGGACGTCAGGAACGGCCGCAGCGACTCACCGCTGGACACCACCACCCGTACCCCTGCGAGCAGTCCGGACGCGTCCGGCTGCCCGGCCAGGAACGCCAGGAAGGACGGCGTCACGCTCAGCAGTGCGGTCACCCCGTACTCGCGTACGGCGCCGCCGAACTCCTCCGGCCGCAGCAGCGCCGAACGCGGCACCACCACCAGCCGTCCGCCCGCCAGAAGCGGGGCGAACGTGTCCCGCAGGGATGCGTCGTAGCCCAGCGGGGCCACCTGCAGCGCCACCGTGTCCGGCCCGAGGCCGTAGTCGCGGGCGACGAAGCGCAGATAAGAGTCCAGCCCGCCGTGCTCGACCAGCACGGCGCTGGGCTCGCCGGTGCTCCCGGAGGTGTGGCTGACGTACGCGAGCGCCCGCTCCCCGAGCGGCCCGGTCGGCTCCGGGCCCCGGCCGGACACGCTCCCGGGGCGGTCCAGCAGCACCGGGGTACCGGGAACCGGCAGGTCGAGCCGGCCGGCGAGGGCCGAGGAGGTCAGCAGCATGTCGGCGCCGCCGCTGCGGACCAGCGCCGCCAGCCGGGCCGCCGGCTGGTCCGGGTCGAGGCTCAGGAACGCCGCCCCGGAGCGCAGCACCGCGGCCGGCCCGACCACGGCGTCCGCACCGCGCTCCACGGCCACCGCGCACACCGTCTCGGGCCGGGCGCCCCGGGCCCGCAGCACCGCCGCCAGCGCGTCGATGCGGGCGATGAGCTCCCCGTACGTCACCTCGCCGGCCGGCGTGACCACCGCGACCCGGTCGGGGGCGAGGGCGGCGTGCGCGGCGATGTCGTCGACGAAGGTCCGCATCACGCGCTCCCGTCCGCGGCCCGGTCGACGGCGGTCCGGTCGACCGCGGTCTGGTCGACGGCGACGAAGCGCAGTTCCGAGGTGAACGCGTCGCCCCGGTCGTCGGTCAGCCAGGCCTGCTCCGGGGTCGGCAGCATTTCGCTGACCTTCAGCTTGGCGCCCGGATCCTTGCGGGCCAGCCTGCGCGCGGCCTTCGCGAGGATGCTCAGGTACACCGGACTGTCGAAGTCCACGTAGAACGGCCGGGGTTCGGTCGGCGAGACCACGAACACGAACCGGGGCAGATCGTGCTCCTGCCGCCAGTGCCGGGCCCGTACGTACCGCCTGGCCTCGGACTTCTCGTCCGCGAAGGCCAGTTCGGACGCCGGGAAGGCCCACGTCTCGCGCGCCACCACCATCTTGTCGATGCTGATCCGCGGAGTGTGGTCGCCCTCCGGACGCAGGGTGAACCGGTCCATCACGCGCTGCGTCAGGGTGTTCGCGTACACGTCGAGCAGATCGAACGCGGCCCCGTCGGGCAGCACCGCCGTCAGCGTGCCGTCGCGGTCCTCCACCGCGACGTCGGCGCACAGGACGGTGCGCGGGCGGTACGGGTCGCCCGTGTCGTCGACGAGGGAGACGTAGTAGTCCTGCGGCCGGTCCAGCGAAGGCCTGCTGCGCGTCGACCACTTCAGCGGCAGCTCCTTCGGCAGCATCGGCAGCAGCCGCGGCCCGGGGAAGTCGCGGGTGGTCTCCGCGATCAGCTCGTCGCGGTCGGGATGCTGGTGGACGAAGAGCGAGGCACCCATCGTGTTGAGCGCGCTGTGCATCTCGCCCAGCACCATCTCGAAGTCCCCGCGTGCCACCGCGTCCGCGTTCTCGGCCAGCAGCAGCACGTCCGGGCTGAAGTAGCGGGCCAGCGACCAGCCCGCACCCGGCTCCTCGAACTCCGCGCGCACCCGCTCGGCGATGGCCGCCGAGGACACCCGCATCCGGCGCGCCCCCTCGGGCACGGCCAGGATCCGCGCCCACTTCGCGCGCAGCTCCGCCTGGACGGCATCGAGGTCCCGGCCCGCCTCCGGGTACGGGGACGGCAGGCAGCCCAGCCACATCGCCCCCAGGTCCACCGGTCCGGCCGCGCGCAGCCGCTCGTACACCTCCCGCAGCCGGGCCCCGACCCGCTCGGCGAACCGGTTCGTCATCCAGCGCGCCGCGGTCAGGCACTGTGCGAGGGGGGTCAGCTCGCCCAGCAGGGCGGTGCCGAGGGTCGCCGTCGCCGCGCGCCGCGCGTCGGAGTACACCAGCCCCCGGCAGGGCGCGGTCCGCTCGCCCTTGGACCGCTGGGCGCCGGTCGCGGTCAGCGCCGCGAAGTCCGCCTCCAGGGCGCCGATCGCCGAGGTCAGCGCCTCGGCGTCCAGGCCGGCCGCCTGCACGGCGTCCCGCCCGCGTTCGAGGACGGCCAGCTTCTCCAGGGCGGGCTCCCGCAGGGCCGGATCGCCGATCCGCTCCAGGACGGCCCGCAGCTCCCGCTCCGGGTAGGTGCCCGTCGGCACGTCGAGGCGCCAGTGCACCCACCGCTTGGCCAGCAGCCACTGCACGGTCTCGGTCGCCTCCGCCACCGGGATCCCCAGCGCCCCGGCGATCACGGCCACCGGACGGGTCCCGTCGCACAGGTCCAGTACGGCACGCGCCGTCGCGGTGAGGGGCTGCGGGGGCCGGCCCGGCATGTGGACGGCGAGGCCCTCGGCCCGTACGAAGGACACCCGGCGCGGGGGTATCCACGCCCGCAGCGCGGGGTCGGCGTTCAGCGATCTGGCGAGGGCGTCGATGGCCCAGCTGGCGAAGTAGACCCGCGAGTCGGCGAGGAATCCGCCGGTGCCGGGGTCGACGCGCACGCCGTCCGTGGCCGGGTCCCAGCGGCCCCAGCCGACGGGTCCGAAGAATCCGATGGTGTCGTTCTTGACGCAGAACCGCTGCCAGTAGTGGGCGACGAGCTCCTCGCGCTGGCGGGGCATGCTGGTGCGGCCCGCCGCGGTCGGCGTCCAGTTCAGGAACGGGGCGATCCCGGTGCGCAGCACGGCCGGGTTCTGCCAGGCCACGGCGGCCCGGAAGCGCGGCGAGGCCGCGATGTCCTGGAGCAGCCCGGCGGTGCGCACGGCGCCGGTGTCGAAGGCCCCGGTGAACGCCTCCCAGTCCGGGCCGGCGAGGGCGTCGCCCGGCCCGAACTTGTCGGCGGCCAGGGCGAGTCCGGGCGGGGCCATGCGCAGGACCCCCTCGGCCGGGAAGCCCGGACCGCGGAGTGCGAAGTGCTCCCACAACCGCCACCCGCCGGTGGGCAGGTGCACGGTCTCCGGGGTGTCCGACATGGCGGAGCTCCTTCCAGCCTGATGGGGTGGCCGGCGGCGCTTCCGTCCGGCACCCTGTCGGTACCTCTCGGACGCCACCCTGGCTGGCCCGAACACTGCCGCCGCGCACACCGCCGCCACCAGGGAAGGAGCGGCAGCACCGGTCGCCGGTCCTTCTGCGCGTTTGTCCCTATGGCGGGGCCGGACCGGGGCGGCACGCTGTGACCCGCTGACCGAATGACTGCGGGAGGACCGAAGCGATGAGTGACACCGACGAGAGCGGCTACCGGGTCGTGCGCAACGACGAGGAGCAGTACTCCGTCTGGCGTGCGGACCGGGAGCTGCCGGCGGGCTGGCACGCCGAGGGCACGGCGGGTACCCGGCAGGAGTGCCTGGACCACATCGCCGAGGTGTGGACGGACATGCGGCCGCTGAGCCTGCGCCGCCGCATGGCGGAGGCGGGCGCCTGAGCGGCCGGCCCGAACGGGGGTTTGATCGCCGGTCGGCGTGGCTGAGGCGCGGGGGGACCGAGCCCCGCCGACCGGTGCAGTGCGGCCCCGCGGTGAGAGCGGCAGTCCGTACGGGGCGACCGGTTGTCCCCGCCGGGCTGTTCGCGTTCAACGGCGGGACAGGCGGGGCCCGTTTCCGTAGGGTGATCCGAGGACCACGGGGGAGGGGCACATGGCAGCACGCCGGTTACCGGCGCTGGCGCAGTACCGCACCGATGCGGTGACGCGGCACCTGTGCGCGGGCGCGCACCTGGACGAGGGTTTCGCCCGAGACGTGGACGTGGAGCTCACCGAGGACCGGCTGCGCGCCACCGGCCTGTCCCTCGGCATCGACCTGGTGGCGCTGGCCCGCCATGCCCGCGCCGCCGTCCGGCGGATCGACGTACGGGACCGGCGGCTCGCCTGGATCTGCGCCGTCGGCGTGTGGGCCGCGGTACCGGTCCTGCTGTACGCGGTGGCCACCTCCCGGTGGGGGCTCGCGTACCCGGCCGCCGCACTGGTCCTCCTCGCGTACGCGAGCGCCTGGTGGCTGGTCCACCAGACCGAGAGCCGGGCCCGCGCGGCGGCGCTCGCCGTGGAGCACGGCGCGGAGCGGCCCGCGGACCTGGTCCCGGCCGTCGAGCCGGAGGCGGAGCAGCGGCTGCTGGAGCAGAAGCGGGCCAACGTGGTCCCGTACACGGCGAGCGCCGAGCGGACCAACCCGTTCGTCGGCAGCGGCTCCAAGCTCAAGGAGATGGTCTGGCAGCCCATCGACGTCAGCCGGCCCGCCGAGGACCCGGTGGGCGGCGGCAAGCTGGGCGTCAAGCCGTTCGACGCGGTCGACCTGCACACCTACGTGGCACGCGAGATGGAGAACATCGCCGGACTCAAGGGCCTCCAGGTCCGCAACCGGCTCTACGTCATGGGGACCAATGTCCCCTACGTGGGGACGGAACTGCTGCCGGACCGGCTGCGCCGGCCGCGCGCCCAGATCCCCAAGCAGCTGGTCCAGGCCGGTCTGATGCAGTCCGGCGCCGGCATGCGGACCTACCTCAGCCTGGTCCGGGCCGGCGAGGGCGGCCGGGCCATCGTCTCCATGCACCTGCGGGCCCGCCTCCACCACCCGAGCCTGACCTGGGAGGTGTCGGCGTACGGCATCCCGCCGCTCCAGGAGCGCTTCGACCGGGTGAACCGGCTGCCGGTGGACGGGTTCGAGCGCTGGTGGAGCCTCGTCTCCTTCGCCACGTCCCGGACCGGGACCGCACTGCTCAAGGCCGCCTCCCGGCTCGGGCGGCGGGCCTCCGCGCGGCGCGGGCGCGCCCGCGCCCTGGAGAAGGTGCGGCGCGAGATCGACAAGCGGCACGCGCTGTACGACTACGGCGCGGTGGACAGCATCCGCGAACGGGTCGCGGACTGGGACCAGTTGGGCTACACCGAGCGCACGGACTCCCAGGACTTCCTGCAGCGCCTCCAGCAGGGTGTGCTGATAGCGACGGAGCGGTTCCTGAAGGCCCACAACATCGACACCAGCTCGTACGACCAGGCGCAGCAGGTCATCAACACCCACACCTACACCTTCCAGGGCAGTGTGCAGGCCGGCGTCATCGGCGACAACGGCACCGTCAACCACCACAACGGGCCGGGCGGCGCCCAGGCCGGACCGTCCGGCCAGGGCCGCGGCACGCCCTGACACCACGACCAGCGGAAGCGGAAGCAGGAGAGCGCATGGGCACCTTCAACTTCAACGGGAACGTCAACGCCGGCATCATCGGTGACAACGGCACCGTCAACGTCAACGTCGGGCAGCAGGACACCGCCGCCGAGACGCTGCGGCTGGCCGCCGAACTCGCTCGGTGGCTCCGCGACCAGGGCGCGGCCCCGGAGCGGATCGAGGCGGCGGACACCCTGCACGGCGAACTGGACCGGGCCGCGCAGCAGCGGCGCGCCGTCGAGCCGGGGGTGGTCCGCCGCGCGCTGGAGACGATCACCCTCGGTCTCGGCGTCGGCAGCGGCGGACTCGCCCTCGCCCAGGAGATCGGCCGCCTGCTGGCGAACTGACCTCCCGGTGCCGCTATTTCGCCCGTACGACGGCCCGCGCGCCGCCGAAGTCCAGCTCCAGGCCCGAGCGCAGGGGAACGGTCTGCCCCGGGTCGATCCGCTGGGTTGAGCCGTCCGCGCGGGTTCCCGTCCACGCCGCGTCCGACCGGTTCGCCAGCCCGAACCGGCCCGGCTTCTGCGGGTGTTCGGTCAGCTGCGCCACCAGCGTCCCGTCGCCGTAGTCGTGCCGGGCCGGCTCCGGGGCGAGGTGGTGCGCCTGCACCCGCGAGGAGCGGTGCAGCAGGATGTGGTGCTCGGTGCGCGGCGGGGGCGTGGTCAGCACCAGCCGAGGCGGCAGCACCAGCGTGCTCCCGCAGTTCCAGCAGCTGCCCGGATCGGCGGCCCGGGGCTCGGTCATGTTCTGCTTCCCGCACTGCGCGCACTCCACGACCGCGTCGAGCACCGCCCGCAGGGTGTCCCGCCACTGCGACTCGCGGACGCGGGCCGCGGGATCGTGCAGTCCCGTCGTGAAGTTCTTGGTGAACAGGTCCCGCAGGGAGTCCGGCGCGGCCGCCCAGGTGGCCAGTACCGTCGCCTGCTCGGTGCGGTCGGGCGCGTTGGACGAGTCCTGCGGGTCGAAGACGAACAGCGGCTGCTTCCCGTACAGCTTGCGCTCCGCCGCCTCGTCGAGGCAGTGGATCGCCAGCTCGCGCCGTCCCTTGAGCGGGTGGTGGTTCATCAGCAGCATGAACAGCAGCACGGACAGGGAGTGCAGGTCGCTCTGGGTGCCGGGGGAGAACCCCGGGTCACCGCGGACCAGCTCGGGCGCCATGAACTCCATGGTCCCCGAGATGCCGGTGCTGTCGCCCTCCACCACCGCGTTGTCGTTGTCGCAGACCAGCACGTCTCCGGTGGCAGGGTCGAAGAAGATGTTGCCCCAGGAGATGTCCCGGTACGCGATCCCGCGCGAGTGCAGGGCCTGGTACGCCTCGACCGTGTACAGGCAGGCCTTCAGCAGGGCCCTGGTCGAGGTGCGCAACTGCCGCCGGAACAGCAGAGGCAGGCCCTTGAACCGGTCCGGGCGGATGTCCATCAGGTACCCGAACCCGCCGCGCGCGTCGGCCACGAAGTCCAGGGGCCACAGGAAGCGGTCGTCGTCGAACCCGCGGCCCAGCAGCTGGCGGACGATGTCCTCCTGCGCGGGGGTGGCGCAGGCCGGGTAGTACCACTTGAGCGCCTGGTACCCGGCGGGGGTCCGCACCCGGTAGACCTCCCCCTGGCCGCCGGCGCCGAGCAGGTCGAGGACCTCCACGCCCATGCCGCTGTCGGTCGTCAGCAGGGTTCCGCTGTCGAGCATGCCGCTCATTCTTCTCTCCCGTGCGGGTCTGTCGGTGGTGCCGCGTCTGTGGTCGTGGCCCCGGTGGGACCGGCCGCCCCGGTGGGACCGGCCGCCCCGGTGGCCTCCGGGGCCCCGGCGGGCCCCATGGCCCCGGCGGCCGTCGCGGGCCCCGGGTACCAGGCGGCCACCAGGGTCGTGTCGTCCCCGGAATGCCGCGTGGCCTTGCCCAGCCACTCCGGCAGGACGGCCCGGACGGCGTCCGCGCCCTCCGCCGACAGCCGGTCGTCCAGTCCGGCCATGAACTGGCGGAAGCCCTGGTCCGAGGCGAAGCTCTTGGACAGCCCGTCGGTCGAGACCGCGACCAGCCGGGGCGCCCGCGAGGGGGCGGTCACCGGCGCCCAGTGCGTCCGTACGCGCAGCCAGGCCTCCGGGCTGCACAACGACTCCGTCTCGTCGCCCAGGTCCGCCTCGGCGGGCGCGAGCGGAACGGTCACCCGCCCGTCGTCGTCCACCACGGTCAGCTCGCCGTCGCCGAGCTGCCAGGCCGCGAACACGCGGGGCGTCAGCACCGCGCCGACGAGCGTGCTCCCGTACAGCAGCACCTTGCGGTCCTCGGACAGGCCCGGCTCCACGTGCGAGCTGGTCCGCTCCCAGTTGCCGAGGACCTTCTCCCGCCAGGCGCTGACCAGCTGGCGGGGGAAGGCGTGCTCGGCGTAGTGCATCAGCCAGGCCAGGCTCGGCGGCCGCTCCTCGCCGCGCGGCTGGGCGAGCGCCCCGAACCGCCGGGCCTCCTCGACGAAGAGGTCCACCGCGAAACGGGAGCCCAGATGACTGCGGGCGTGCGCCGCGGAGCCGTGGCCGTCGGCCACCGCCATGATCAGCGGCTCCTCGGCCGTGCCGCGCCCCGAGACTTCGCAGTAGTCCTGGTTGCGGGTCTTGTTCACGCCCTGGACGCTCTCGCGGAACGTGGCCCAGAGCGGCAGGGGCGGTGGTTCCGGTGACACGGGCGCGCTCACCACACGTCGTCATCGTCGTCGTCGAGCACCGGCAGCGCGTACGGCGGCTGCTTGACCGTGCCGTCCCCGGAGCCCGCCACCGGCTGCGAGGCCGCCTTGACCGCGGCCGTCGAAGCCCAGCGGATCGCCGCGGCGAGCTGCTTGGGGCTGTTCGCGTCCAGCGGCTGGAGCTCCGGATTGCCGAGGAACTCCTGGAGCACGGTGCGGTCGGCGTCCGCGCCGATCGCGATGGCCACCCGTACGGCCTTGCGCCCCCACGGGGTCGCGTCGACCGCCCGCAGCCCCGCCTTCCAGTCGTCCGTCGGCACCCCGTCGGAGACCAGCGCCAGCACCGGCTTCAGCGCGCGCTGCGGCATCGGCGGGGTGTCCAGCTCCCGGGCCGCCAGCTGGAGCGCCTCGCCCAGATTGGTCATCCCGTCCACCTGGACGTCCTGCCAGGTGAAGTCCTCCACCGGAACCGGGTCCTGGTGGTGCCAGCGGGCCGTGGTGGAGAACGTCATCGTGCGCAGCAGCAGCTGGGCCGCCGGATTGTCCTGCGCCACCGAGCGCATCTCCGGAACGGCCTCTCTGATCGCGTAGTTGAGCTGGCCGATCTTCTCGCCCTGCATCGAATACGAGCAGTCGAGCAGCCAGATGAAGTGGACGGGCCGGTTCGCCATCGGCCCACCGGGGATGTCACTCACCGCTAATCTCCTTCAACTCCCGAGCCATTGCGGTACGTACCGCACGAGCGCCGCCAGCCCGGCGGCCGCCGTCATCACGACCGCCGCCACGAACAGGACCAGCATCAGCAGCCGCCCCCGCGCGATCTGCGGTGTCACCATGGGGTGTTGCTCCTCTCAGCGACCCTTGGACCCTAGGCCTTCGCCCCGGCCCACGTCACAGGCTTGATCGATCCGGTGTCGTCCGGCCGGCACGTCCCCGTGGCCGGGGCAGCCGCGGCAGCCTCGGTTCCTGCGCCGCCGCCGTCGGCCCGCCGGTCCGCAGCCCCGTCCGGGACAGCAGCCACAGCACCGGCTCCGCCGCCCGCCGCTGCTCCGAGACCAGGGCGCCCGCCCCGGTGGCGGCACGGGCGCTGACCGCCCAGTAGCGGGCCGCCGCGAAGTCGTGGCCCAGGGCGCGCACCAGCTCGCCCAGCCCGATCCCCGCCAGCCAGGCGTCCACCGGGTCCTGCGGCCGGGGCAGCGAGTCCAGCCGGTCCAGCACGTCCCGCTTGGTCACCACCGCCGCCACTCCGAGGCGCCGCCTCCGGCCGCCGAGGCCCTGGAGCTCCCCGGTGAACCCCGCGTACGTCTCCACCGGCCCGAGGTCGGCGGGCCGGGCCAGGGCCGCCAGCTCCCCGTCGCCCGCGCGCAGGGCGCGCCGTACGACGGGCGAGGCCAGCACGTCCGCGACCAGCACCACCCCGTCGGCGTGCGCGAGGTATTCCTGGCGCCGGGTGGTGTCCGCGTCGCGCAGCGACTCGCCCATCGGGTCGTACAGGTACAGCAGCCGCTGCCGCCGCAGCAGGCCGATCCGGCTCCCGCGCCCGACGAGCAGCATCAGGGCCCGGGGCTGCCCGCCCTGGGTCTTGAGCGCCCACCCCGTCGACTCCACCTGCCGGCCCAGGGTGTTGGCCTCGCGCCGGTCGGCCGGGGAGGCGAACTCGACCGTGAGCCTCGACTCGTGCGACCAGGACCGCAGCCCGTCGAGCATCGCCGCCATCAGCATGGTCTTCCCGGCGGAGGTGCCCCCGACCAACGGCAGGTGCACCACCCGCGTGGTGCCCACGGCCGGCGGCAGCCCCTGGTCGCAGTGCGGGCAGCGGGCGGCGAGCCCCCGTCGCCCGGCCAGGGCGATGGTGGGCAGCGCCTGCCCGCAGCGGCAGACGTGCCGCAGCACCCCGTACCGGCCGGGCCGCAGCTCGCGGTGGGCGGCCCCGCAGCCCGGGCACACGTGCACGGCCAGCGGGAACGGCCGGTAGCAGCCCGGGTACGGGCACTTCATGCGGATGCCGCGGGCCAGCTTCCACAGCCGCTCCGCGCTCCGCCCGGCCAGCACCCCGGCCAGCGCCACGCCGACGGCCAGCAGCAGCTGGACCGCGAACGCCGCCGCGACACCGACGAGCAGGGCGCCGGAGAGCAGTGCGGACAGCAGTGCGGCCAGCGCCGTCGCCGGTGCGAGCAGCCGCAGCAGGAGCCGCCCGAGGGCGTGCTCGGCGCGGTCCCCCGTCGACCCGTTGCGGCCGCTCAGCAGCCGGTGGCGGACGATCTCGTCGAGCCAGTGGTGGACCAGCAGGTACCACACGGCCCACGCGGCCGCCCGCCCCGCGGTCGCGGCGTCGGTCCACATCTGCCGTGCCCAGTAGGCGGGTTGCCCCGGCTCGGTGCCCGGGTACGCGGTGACCCGCGGGTCCGGGACCCCCGGGGTGCGCGGCCCGAACGCCGTTCCGGCGGCCTTCAGCGACAGCGCCAGGAACCGCCACAGCCCGTACCCGAGGCAGACGGCCACCCCGATCACTGCGGTGGCCCACCCGAGGACCTGTGCGATGAGCCCGGGGTTCACGGCCGCCGCCCGTCCTCGTCGGCGTCGCCGTCGGGGGCGACGGGCCTGCCGGGGGCGATGGGTCCGCCCGGGCCGCCCCGCAGCGGCGGGCTCCCGGACGCGCCCTTCGCGCCGCGGCGGCCGGAGCCGCCGAAGCGGTCGAGCAGCCGCCCGAAGGCGCCGGGCCGCTGCCAGCCGCGGAAGTCCTCCGCCCAGCGGCCGCCGAGCCGGGCCAGGGCCTCCTCGACCGCGGTGAGCTCCGCGGCCGGCAGGCTCCGTACGACCGGCCGCAGCACGCCGTCGAGCAGGTCGGTGCGGGTCTCCTGCCACACCGGGCCCGCCTGGGGCTGCGAGGACCAGGTGGCGAAGCACTGCGCCGCGTACCCGGGGTCGAGCCTGAGCCGGTCCGAGACCCGGGGCTCCCGGGCGGCCCGGCGGTACGCCGCCAGCAGCCCCGCGTCGTTGCTCTCGACCAGGGCCCGCAGTTCGCTCCCGGGCCGGTCATCGGCGAGCAGCCGGGCCGCCACCGCCGCGTAGGCGTGCTCCAGCGCCGTCGGCGTGGGGTCCAGCGTCCGCAGGTCCAGGGCCTGGCGGACCCAGCCCGGTCCCGTCTCCCCGGCCCGCAGGTTCCGGGCCAGCTCCAGCAGCAGCAGCGAAGGCCGCAGCCGGGGCGGGAGTTCCGCGGCGAAGCGCCGCAGCAGCTCCGGCGCCAGCTCCTCCGCGTACCGGTCGTCGGCCGGGGCGGACACCGCGGCCCGTGCGAGCAGCTCCCAGGTGCCGGCCTCCCGGTGGGCCCGGTCGCCCAGCGCGGACAGGGCCAGCCAGGCCTCGCCCGCGGTCGGCGGCTCCGCGCCCCACACCAGCCGCATCGCCGTCCGCAGCACCAGCGGCTCCTCCTCCAGCGGGACCCCCGAGTGCTCCACGAGCCGGGTCAGCGCCTTCACCCGGTCCCCGGCCGCCGCCGCGGGTGCCTGCGCGCACATCCGCAGGTGGGGCAGCGCCCCGGGCCCCGCCCCGGTCGGCAGCAGCGGGGCGAGGACCTGCAGCCGGGCCCCCGCGGCCGGATCGCCCGCCGCGAGCCCGTCGAGCCGGTCGAGCACGAGGTCCCGCAGCCGCGGCAGATCCGCCAGCGCGTCCCGCACCGCCTCCCCGTACGCCCGTTCCGGATCGGTGATCAGGGCGCGCGCCAACTGCCGTGCCACATCGGGCAGGAGCTCCGCGGTGTCCACCCCGAGCTCCGCGGCGACCCGCAGCATGCCGACCCGGTCGCCCGGTTCGCGTGCCGGGTCGGTGAGCGCCGCCCGCAGCTCCGGCTCCAGCTCGGCCGCGAGCCGCAGCCGCGCGGCCTCGCCCAGCATCCCGGCGGGCGGGGCGGCGCCGCCCGAACGCACGGCCCCGGCCAGGGCCAGCTCCACCAGCGGTTCGCTCACCTGCGCGGGTGCCCAGCCGGCCAGCGCCGACAGCAGCCGCCCGCTCGCGGCGGCCTCCTCGGGGCCCCGGTCCTCGGCCGGGCGGGCCAGCGCCAGGGCCAGCGCGTGCAGCTGTGCGTCGTCCAGCGCGTCCCGGTGCCCGGCCGCCCAGTCGGCGGCCGCGGTCCGGCCCGCCGAGTCCAGGCCGACGCCGGCGGCGAGCGAGAGCGCGGCCAGCGGGCCCGCCTCGTACGGCCCGGACGGCTCGCCGGGCAGCCACCGGACGTCGTCGAACAGTTCCTGCCGCTGTGCCCGCCAGATCAGCGCGGCGGTCCGCGCCCACGGGTCGGGGACCGGGTCGGGGGCCGTCGCGCGGCCGGCGTCGTACACCCGGTAGCGGTGCTCCTGCCCGGCGAGGCCCAGGCCGTCCTCCGGCACCACGCCGATGATCTGCTGCCGGGAGAGCTGCGGCCGGCGGGTGTACGTGGTGAACGTGAGCCACTGGCCGCGCCGGTGCGGCAGCACGCTGCAGGCGAGCATGATCCACCAGGCCACCGCCTCGCTGTCCTGCTCCACCAGGACGAGCTGCGGGGCGGCCGGGTCCTCGGCGAGGCGGCGCACGTCGGCGAAGAACCCGGGGAGCCAGCGCCCCCGGGCGGCCACGAAGGCCGTCAGCGCGCCGACGTCGAGCGGGCCCGGGGCGGGGACCGATGCCAGCGGCGGTACGGGCAACCCGGCCGGCGGGGAGTCGGCGGCCCATTGCGGGGAGCCCCAGGAGGTGATCGGCAGCGGCCACTCGGCTGGCCGGTCCGCGCCGGCGGGCTGCGGCAGATGGACCGCATGGGCGTGGAAATTGCCCCAGCGGCCGCTGTAGTCGGCGCCCGTGTACACGGAACGGGCCAGCAGCCGGCTGCCGTCGGCGAGCACGCTCAGGCTCAAGGCCTGCGGGAAGGAGCCCAGTTGGTCCGCGCTCGGGCGCGGCGGCGCGTCCCGGGGCGGCTCGTATCCGATCAGCTGCTCGGCCTCGCGCAGCAGCGACGCGGGCACGCCGGGGCTGACCGCGGTGAACCGGAAGCCCGAGCCGTCGGGCCCCGGGGGCGCCGAGGTGTAGTGCAGTTGCGCGAGGTTCACGCCTCTCCTCCCGACGCGTGCGGACCGCCCGCCGCCGCACCCGCACCCGTACGCGTGGCCGCCGCCGCGGCCGCCGTACGCCGGCCCCCGCCGCCGGTTCCGGTGCGCGGCAGCAGCCCGTCCAGCCCCAGCAGCCACAGCAGCGGGTCCTCGACCCGCAGCGGCTGCGGCCCCGACTTGGGGGCGTCGGCCGGCGCGTGCGCGGGCGGCGGGGAGCCGAGCGCCGAGAGCCCGAACAGCGACAGCTGCGCGAAGTCCCGGTCCAGCTGCCGGAACAGCGCCCCCGAGTCCCAGCCGTCGAGCAGCCCCCGCATCTCCTCGTGCACGGCCAGCCGGTCCTCGTCGTCCACCGCGCCGCCCGCGTGGCCGGCATTGCGCCGCAGCGGGGAGTGTGGCCCCACCAGCGAGAACAGGGAGTCCGTCTTGGTCACCGCCACCGCGACGGGCGTGGTGACCCGGCCCCGCGAACTGCCCCGTCCGTGGGCCCGCAACTGCGCCGCCAGGTCTGCCGCGATCTGCTGCGGCGGGGTCTCCACCGTGGGCAGCGGAAGGCCCGCGTCCACCGGCAGCTGGTCCCGTACGGCCCGCATCTGGAGCGGGTCCACCAGCAGGATGATCCCGTCGGCGGCGGCCAGGTAGTGCGTGTAGCGGTCCATGGCCTCGGCGCTGCCCAGGTCCTCGCCCGCCGCGTCGAAGAACACCAGCGCGGTGTGCCGGCTGCCGTCCCCGCGCAGCCGGCGGCGCATCGGCAGGCTCAGCCGGTACAGCAGCGGGTCGTTGAAGCCGAGCGCCGCCGGCCGCGTCGCCTGCGGCAGCCGCAGCCGGTCGTACAGGTCCTCGGCCATCTCCCGGTCCCGGCGCTGGGTCTCGCCGCCCATCGCGGTGATGGACGCGCCGTACGCCCGGCCGACCCGGTTGCGCAGCTCGTTGATCAGCACCGAGACGTACGTGCTCTTGCCGGACGCCTTGGGGCCCAGCAGGGCGATGATCCGGGTGTCCTGGTCGGTGTAGTCGCTCGGGAAGTCGCTGTGGCAGCGCAGGCACACCCGGACCGGAGTGGACACCCCGCAGTGCGGGCAGTCTGCGCGGGTGCCCCCGCCGAGACGGCTGCCCAGGCTGCGGGGGGCGGTGAAGACCGGTCCGCGCATCTTCAGCGCCGGCGGCACGCTCGGCCCCATGAACTCCGCCCATATGGCGTCGAGTTCCGCCGTGCACGGCTTGCCGCCGCGCACCCCGGTCGCGGACATCTGGCAGCGGAACGGCAGCCGGGCGGCGGCCGAGCGGTCGAAGCAGTAGGGGCAGACGACGGAGGTCATGTCAGCGGACCACCAGGGAGGTGAGGGAGGGCTCGTCGAGCCGGACGGAGGCGGCACGGCCGCCGAGGAGGAAACCGCGCACGGCGTACGGGCCGCCGGGCGCGCGGGGGGCGATCTCACGCTCGACGGTCCCCGAGGCCGCGAGTTCGGTGCCGGTCACCCGGCACAACTCGTCGCCGTCGGAGGGCCGGTGGGGCCGGGCCGCACCGCCCGTTCCGGCGACGAGGACGAAGTCGGGCAGCCCGGAGCCGGGATCCCCGCCGGGTGCGAGCAGGGTCACCCGGAGCACGGCGGGACCGCGCCGCAGCATCCGCCGGGGCCCGGGCAGCACCCGGTAGGCGATGGCGACGTCGGCCGCGAGGAAGGCCTGTACGCCGTCGCGCGGGGCGGCTGCGATCGCGTGCGCGCTGCGCGGGGCGGCGTACGCCGTGACGCGGACGGCACCGGGGCCGACCGGAAGCTCCAGCCCCTCGCGCAGGAACACGGCTCGCACGACGGGGTGTTCGGTACGCCCGCCGCCCGACCCGGGGGTGACCGCGACCGTGACCCGGCCCGCGCCGTCGGGCCAGTCGAAGCTGACCTTGGCCCGTCCGGCCGTGGTCCGCCGGACGGTGAGCCCGGTGACCGCGTCGGGGGCCTCGACCGTCACGCCCGGGCCGGCCAGCGCCCGCTCGCCCAGGACCGCCACGGCGCTGACGGTGGCCAGCGTGCCCGGCGGCGGCTCGGCGATCCCGGCCGCGTCCACCCAGGACAGTGCCTGCGGCAGTGCGTCGGCCGCCAGCTCGGCGCCCTCCGCCGGAGCGGGCCCCGGCCACTCGACCAGCCGTACGTCGGCCCCCGCGGCCCCCGTCCAGCGGAACTCCAGCGCGCCCGCGTCCCGGGCGGCAGCGGCGAGGGTGAGCACCGGGGCGGGCCAGGGGTGCACGGTGACCGGCGACTCGATCCCGGGGGACAGCACCTCGTCCCCGCCGCGGATGCCGTCCGGCCGGTAGCGGCACCGCACCCGCAGCAGGTACGTGCCGGGCTCCAGCCCCTCGGCGCGCGCGGACTCCCGCCCGCCGCCTGCGGTGCTGCCGTGGGCCGAGCCGCCCGCGCCCGCTCCGCCGGCCGCACCGGCCCCGGTGCTCCCGCCGGGTCCGGTGCCGGGTGCGGCCGGGCCGGCCGCGACCGGGGCGCCGAGCTCCACGGTGCGTCCCCGCGGGCCGGTCAGCGTCACCCGGACCCCGGCCGCGCCGGGCGGGCGCACCCACGAGGCCTCGATCCGGGCCCGGCCGTCGGCCAGGCGCAGCTCCGCCACCTCGGGCGCCACGAGCAGCGGGGCGCTGATCAGCGGGGCGGCGGGGGAGCCCGCGCCCGGGAGGGCCACGTAGCGGACCTGCCGCCCGAGCGGGGCCCGGCGGTCCGTCAGAGGGGCCGCGCCGAGCGGTCCGGGCACCTCCGGGAGCGGTGTGGCGGGCGGCTCGCGCCGGGTCAGCCGCACCACCCGCCAAGTCCCGTCCGGGTCGGCGCCGGGCGGCCGGCGCAGGGCCATCCCGCCGGGTACGGGCCAGGCCTCCAGCGGCCCGGGGTCCCCGTCGCCCGGCCGGTGGGTGCGGACCAGGCCCCGCACCGCGCGCGGGCAGTCCCAGGCCAGCCGGGCCGCCTGCGCGTACGCCGCGGCGGCCTGCTCCGGATCCTCCCGGTCCTCGTGCTCCCGGGCCTCGTCCAGCAGGGCGTCGGCGGCTCGTACCCGCTCGGCCAGCCCGGCCAGCCGGCCCGCCAGCAGCGGGTCCCCGCCGGCCGCGGCCCGCGGCAGTACGGCGGCGCTCCGGGCGGCGGCGCGCACCCGGCCGGAGCGCCACTCGTCCTCCAGCCCCTCGGCGGCGGCCCGCTGCGCCGGGTCCAGCCGGGGGCTCGCGGCGGCGGCGTGCACGAGGGCCGCCGCCTCGTCGGGGTCGACCCCGAACCCGGTGGCCGTCTCCGGCAGATCTCCCCGGGGGTGGCCGTGCAGCAGCTGTACGAGCTGGTACAGCAGGATCCGGCGCAGCGCGGCCGGATCGCGCTGCTGGATTCCGGCCAGCCGGTCGAGCAGTTCGGCGGCCCCGGCTCCGGCACCGGTCCGGGAGGCCCGCAGCGCGCGCAGCGCATCGGCTCCCACGTGGCGCCGCCGGCCGGGTCCCTCGACGGCGAAGATGCCGTCGAGCACGCGCAGCCACCCGCCGGCCGGAACCAGTAACTCGCCCAAGTGGCTCAAGCCCAGGGCCTGTTGCGCGCAGACGAGTTCCCCGTACCGTGCCACGAGCGGAGCAGCCGGCAGGCCGGAGAGCGCGCGGGACCGCCCGAGGGCATGCCCGAACTCGGTCCCCGCCATCTGGTCTGCGCCCCCCGTGCAGTGTGTTTGGGAGGTCATTTCAGCAGATGCGCGGACCGTCCGGGAGGTCTTTCCGTTCTCCAGCTGTACCGCGTGGTGTCACGAACTGATCTCCGGCCGGTACCCCTGGACCGCTGTCCTTGGGTCGCCCCTCGACACCCCCCTCACCCGCAGAGGTCGTCACCCCATGGCTGAACTCAACCGCCGCAGGTTCCTGCAGATCGCCGGCGGAACCGCCGCCGCCGCGATGCTGAACGAGAGCATCGCGCGCGCGGCCGCCATCCCGGCGCAGGGCACCACCGGCACCATCCAGGACATCGAGCACATCGTGGTCCTCATGCAGGAGAACCGGTCCTTCGACCAGTACTTCGGCTCGATGAAGGGCGTCCGGGGCTTCGGTGACCCGCGTCCGGTGCTCCAGGACAACGGGAAGTCCGTCTTCTTCCAGTCCAACGGGACGAGGGACATCCTCCCCTTCAACCCGCAGGTCAACGACCTGGGCATGCAGTTCGTCGAGGGCCTGAACCACGACTGGGCAGGCGGCCACGCGGCGTACAACAACGGCAAGTACGACAAATGGGTGCCGGCCAAGACGGCCACGACCATGGCGTACATGACGCGGAACGACATCCCGTTCCACTACGCGCTCGCCGACGCCTTCACGGTCTGCGACGCCTACCACTGCTCCTTCATCGGCGCGACCGACCCGAACCGCTACTACATGTGGACGGGCCACACGGGCAACGACGGCACCGGCGGCGGCCCGGTCCTCGGCAACCAGGAGGCCGGCTACGGCTGGAAGACCTACCCGGAGCGCCTGGAGGCGGCCGGGGTCTCCTGGAAGATCTACCAGGACATCGGCGACGGCCTGAACGCGGCCGGCTCGTGGGGCTGGATCGGCGACGCCTTCCGCGGCAACTACGGCGACAACTCGCTGCTGTACTTCAACAGCTACCGCAATGCCCAGCCGGGCGACGCGCTGTACGAGAAGGCCCGTACGGGCACCGACGCGAAGGCGGGCGAGGGCTACTTCGACAAGCTGCGGGCCGACGTCGTGAACGGCACGCTGCCCCAGGTCTCCTGGATAGCTGCCCCCGAGGCCTTCAGCGAGCACCCGAACTGGCCCGTCAACTTCGGCGCCTGGTACATCTCGCAGGTCCTGGACGCCCTGACGACGAACCCGGAGGTGTGGGCGAAGACGGCCTTCTTCATCACCTACGACGAGAACGACGGCTTCTTCGACCACGTCGTCCCGCCGTACCCGCCTGCGTCCGCGGCGTGGGGCCTGTCCACGGCCGACGTCTCGAAGGACCTCTACGCCGGTGGCGGCGGCTACGCGGCCGGCCCGTACGGCCTCGGCCCGCGCGTCCCGATGATCGTGGTCTCCCCGTGGAGCAAGGGCGGCTACGTCTGCTCCGAGACCTTCGACCACACCTCGGTGATCCGCTTCATGGAGAAGCGCTTCGGCGTGCAGGAGCCCAACATCTCGCCGTGGCGCCGCGCCGTCTGCGGCGACCTCACTTCGGCCTTCGACTTCACGCGGGCGGACGCGACCCCGGCGTCGCTGCCCTCCACGGCCGGCTACGTCCCGCCGGACCACAACGCCCACCCGTCCTACCACCCGGTCCCGCCGGCCACGGGCACCCTGCCCAGGCAGGAGGCGGGCACGAAGCCGACGCGCGCGCTGGGCTACGCCCCGTACGTGGACGGCAGGGCCGCGTTCTCCACGGGCAAGTTCACCCTGACCTTCTCCTCCGGCCCCTCCCTCGGCGCCCACTTCCACAGCACCTCGGGGAACAGGACGGACGGCCCCTGGCCCTACACGGTCGAGGCGGGCAAGACCCTTGCCGACACCTGGAGCACCAGCAGCTCCACCGGCAACCAGATCAACCTGACGGTCTGGGGCCCGAACGGGTTCCTGCGCACCTGGAAGGGCCCGGCGAAGAAGGCCGGCCCGGAGGTCACGGCCCGCCACGACGCGGCCACCGGCAACCTGAGGCTGACGCTGACCAACTCCGGCTCGGCAGCCGTCAACCTCACGGTGACCAACGCCTACGGGGGTGCGGCCCAGACCCTGCGGGTCGCGGCGGGCGGCACGGCCGCGTACACGGCGGACCTGAGCACGACGGGCCGCTGGTACGACGTCAAGGTCGTCTCCGACGCGGACGCCACCTTCCTCCGCCGCTTCGCGGGCCACGTCGAAACGGGCACCCCGGGCATCTCCGACCCGGCGATCAAGACCGTCTGACGCGGTCGTCCGGTGTGCGCAGCAGCCGCCGTTCCAGGACCGGGAGGTCGGTGGGGCGGTGGCTGCGGGCGTGCCGGAGCAGGGTGCTGCCGACGACGGCGCGGACCGCGCGGGATATCGGCTTCACGGTGTGATCGCAGGTGCGCCGGGCAGAACGTACGGCGGCAGTTCCCATCGCCCCGTCACCCAGGGAGAACGCATGGCCATCGCCCACCGCAGGATCGGCACCGGCCCCGTCCGGGTCATCGTGCTGCACGACTGGTTCGGGACCTCCGCCAACTGGGGTTCCGTGCTGCACTACTTCGACCCCGAGGGGTTCTCGTACGCGTTCCTCGACTACCGCGGTTACGGCGACCGCCGGGACGTCGCCGGCCGCTACACGCTCGCCGAGATCGCCGACGACGTCCTCGCGCTCGCCGACGAGATCGGCTGGGACACCTTCTCCCTCATGGGCCACTCCATGGGCGGCAAGGCGATCCAGCAGGTCCTGGTCCGGGCCCCGGAGCGGATCGAGAAGCTGATCGGGATCAACCCGGTCCCCGCCGCCCCGTACGAGATGGACGACGCGACGGACGCGCTGTTCCACGGCGCCGCCGAGAGCGCCGAGAACCGGCGGACCATCCTCGACCTCGTCACCGGCCACCGCGCGAGCCGCCACTGGCTGGACCGGATGGTCGCGCACTCCCTCGAAACCTCCCGCCCGGAGGCGTTCGCCGGGTACTTCGCGAGCTGGCAGCCGCTGGACCTGTCCGCCGCCGTGAAGGGCAGCACCGTCCCCGTGCTGGTCCTCGTCGGGGAGTACGATCTCGCCCTCACCCCCGAGGTGATGCGGGCCACCTGGCAGGTGTCGTACCCCGACTGCCGGGTCCACCCCGTCCCCGGAGCCGGCCACTATCCGCCGCACGAGACCCCGGTCGCCTTCGCCGCCGCGGTGGAGGCGTTCCTCCGGGGCTAGAAGCCTCATGAGGACCCGGTCGCCTTCCCGGGCCTGTCCTGCGGACACGAAAAAGCCCCTGGGGGTACGAGGAGACCTCGTACCCCCAGGGGATCAGGGTGAGTGACGGGACTTGAACCCGCGGCCACCTGGACCACAACCAGGTGCTCTACCAACTGAGCTACACCCACCACGAAGGGCGGCGGACCGCCCGTTCGATGTGCATGCACAGCATAGCTGATCAGGAGGGCGGTCCCGCCACGCGTCATCCGGCCGCGGCGTGTGCGACGGCCGCCTCCGCGAGCGCCGTGACGACGGGGTGCGGGCGGGTCCCGTCGCCGGACAGCTCGGGCTGGAACAGTGTGGCCAGGAAGAAGGGGTGCCCGGGCAGCTCCGCCATGCGGGCCTGCCCGTCCTCGTCGTGCCCCGACAGCCGCAGCCCGTGGGCGGTCAGCACCGGCAGGTACCGCGGCTCCGGCCCGTAGCTGCAGTGGTAGTGCTCCACGGACCGCTCCGCACCGAGCGCGGACTCGGCGAGCGATCCGGGTGCGGCCCGTACGAGGCCCTGGTGGCCGACGAGCGAGCAGGCGAGCGGGGCGATCAGGAGGTCCTCGGCCCCGGGGTCGTTCTCGGCGTGCGCGACGCCGGTCAGTCCGCAGACGGAGCGGGCGTACTCCAGCAGGGCGTGCTGGAAGCCTCCGCAGGTCCCGAGGAACGGGATGCGCTCCTCGCGCGCCACCCGGATCGCCGCGAGCGCCCCCGCCTCGCTGGCGTACGGGCTGCCGGGCAGCAGCCAGACCGCGTCGAACCGGGCCAGGGCCCCGGAGGCGGCCTCGGCCCCGGCGTCCCCGGTGGGGATCCAGTACGCGTCGAGTACGAGCCCGTGGCGGGTGGCGAGGGCGTCGAGGAGTGCAGGGACGCGGGCGTGCGATTTCACATGCGGGGAGCGGTCGCCCACGAGGGCGATACGTGCGGTGTCCGTGCTCTGCCTGGTCTGTTCCGTGGTCATGCCGATCATCCTGCGACCCGACCCGGGTTCAGCGCCAACGATTGTTCCTGCACGGTCGATCAGCAGATCTGATCAGTGCTTCAACGCGGCCTTGGTGGCCACGATGATCAGACCGAGGACGAGGTTGACGACGCCCTCGGTGGCCAGCTGGCCGCGGGTGGCACCCGCGCGGGCGGCGCCGACGCACGCCCAGATCACCTGCTGCGCCACGGCGACGGTCATGGCCAGCCATGCCGTGCCCGCGTAGTCCAGCCCGAGCAGACCGCTGAGGGCGACGGCGGCCGCGGGGAGCGCGGCGGCCTCGACGATGGGCCACTCGTGGCCGGCGACCCGGCGGATCTCGCGCCGGCTCCAGGGCTCGCCGACCAGCCGTTCCCCCGCCAGCTCGGCGTACACGTGGGTCGCCCAGAACACCACACCCGTGACGAGCAGGAGGAGTACGAGGGTCAGCCGGGGATGCTCGCCGGCGGCACTGGCCGTGGCCACCACCGAGGTTGCGAGGAGGGACCCGTAGACGGCGCCGCCGAAGTCGGTCCGGGATGCGCCCTGTGGCCTGCTGTGGCCTGCGGGCGGGCCACTGGGGATGCTCACCCTCCCACGATAGGGACGCCGGGACCCGCCTTCGGCCGGGCGCGCCGGGCCGGCCGGGCGCAGGCCCCGCGGCCGGGGCCGCGCGGCCGGTGGCACGCTGGCGCCCATGGATCCGCACCTGCTCCGCACCTTCGTCGCCGTCGTCCGGCTGTCCTCCTTCTCCGCCGCCGCCCGCGAGCTCGGCTACACCCAGTCCGCCGTGTCCCAGCACATCGCCTCCCTCGAAGGCGACCTGCGTGCCGAGCTCCTCACCCGGCGGCCCGTGGAGCCGACCCCGGCCGGGGTGCGACTGCTGGAGCACGCCGGGCCGCTGCTGCTGCGGCTCGACGCGGCCCGGGCCGACGTGCTGAGGCTGGCCGCCGCGCCGCCCGGGCAGGTCACGCTCGCCGCGTCCCCGCTCGCCGTCGGGCCCCGGCTGCTCGCCGCACTGCCGGCCACCGGGGTCGTCCTGCGGGTGCTGCCGCCCGCCGAAGTGCCGGCCGCCGTCGCCACGGGCGGCTGCGACCTCGGGCTGGTCGACGGCCTCGCCGCGCCCAACGACCCGCTGCGGCTGCCCGACGTGGCCCCGCTCACCGTCACCGGCGTCGGCGAGGAGGAGCCGGCCGTGCTGCTCCCGGCCGCTCACCCCTTCGCCGGCCGGGCCTCGCTCCGGCTGGACGACCTCGCCGACGCCCGCTGGATCGACGCCCCCGGCGCGGTGCCGGCGCCCGCCGTCGTCCGCACCGGCCCGGCCCTGCGCTACGACGGCACCGACCTGCACGCCCTGTGCGCCCTCGCCGCCGCCGGGCACGGCCTGGTCCTGCTGCCCCGCCGGGTGGCCGAGGCCGCCGGGGCCGGGGTCGCCGTACCGCTGTCCGACCCGCGCCTGGTGCACCGTACGGAACTCCTCGCCCCGGGCGCCCCGACCCCGGCCGCCGCGGCCCTCGCCGTCCGGCTCACCGCGCCGCGGTAGGGGGTGTCCTGCCGGCCGGGCCGGCTGACCGGCAGGACACCTCCAACCACTCGCGCGCGGCCCGGCGCGGCGGGAGGATCGGACCATGGACCTCGAACCCGATCCGTTCACGCACGCCGACTACGCCGCCCGGATGGCCGCCGCCGCACAGAGCGCCGCCGATGCCGGGCTGGCCGGGCTGCTCATTGCCCCCGGGCCCGACCTCGCCCACCTCACCGGCTACCGGCCGGTCGACACCGAGCGGCTGACCCTGCTCGTGCTCACCGCCGGGCAGGAGCCCGTCCTCGTCGTGCCCGCCCTGGAGGCCCCCGACGCGGCCAAGGCCCCCGGGGCGCCCGCGCTGACCCTGCGCGACTGGGCCGACGGGAAGAACCCGTACGGCGTCACCGCGCCGCTCCTCGACGCAGGCGGCCGCTTCGGGGTCAGCGACAACACCTGGGCCATGCATCTGCTCGGCCTCCAGCGGGAGTTGCCGGCCACCTCGTACGCCTCGCTCACCGCCGTCCTGCCGATGCTCCGCGCGGTCAAGGACCAGCGGGAGCTGGAGCGGCTCGCGGCGGCCGGCGCGGCCGCCGATGCGGCGTACGCGCAGATCCTGGGGGTCCCCTTCGCCGGCCGCCGGGAGACCGACCTCGCCGCCGACCTGGCCGCACTGCTGCGCGAACACGGCCACTCCCAGGTCGACTTCACGGTCGTCGGCTCCGGCCCCAACGGCGCCAACCCGCACCACGAGGCCGGCGAGCGGACCATCGGGCACGGCGACATGGTGGTCCTCGACTTCGGCGGGCTCAAGCACGGCTACGGCTCCGACATCTCCCGCACCGTGCACGTCGGCGAGCCGAGCACCGAGGAGCAGCGCGTCCACGACATCGTCCGCGAGGCCCAGCACGCCGCCTCCGCAGCCGTCCGCCCGGGCATCGCCTGCCAGGACGTGGACCGGGCGGCACGCGCGGTGATCACCGAGTTCGGCTACGGCGACCGGTTCATCCACCGCACGGGCCACGGCATCGGCGTGACCACCCACGAGCCCCCGTACATGGTCGAGGGCGAGGAGCAGCTCCTGGTCCCCGGAATGTGCTTCTCGGTGGAGCCGGGCATCTACCTGCCCGGCCGCTTCGGGGTGCGCATCGAGGACATCGTGACGGTCACCGAGGACGGCGGCCGCAGCCTCAACAACGCTCCGCGCGAGCTGGCCGTCGTGGAGTGAGCGCCGACGGCCGCCCGCGGGCTCACAACCCGCCGGCCACGACCAGTCGGTAGCCGTAGTGGCCCCGGCCCCGACGGTGAAGGGGTTCCGCGGCGGGCCGAATGCGGGCCGTCACGGCCCCAGCAGCACCGCCGACTCGGCCGGGACGTGCACGCGGCCGTCCGGACCCGGGTGCTCGACCGGCTCCCAGGCCGCCAGGACCCGGACCCCGTTGCGGCCGAGGGCGATCGTCACCGGTTCGGGGGAGAGGTTCACGGCCACCCGTACGTCTCCCCGCCGGAAGGTCACCCAGCGGCGCTCCTCGTCGTACGCCACGCGGACCGCCGCCAGGTCCGGATCGCGCAGGTCGGGGTGGGTGCGCCGGAGCGTGATCAGGGTCCGGTACCAGGCCAGCAGCCGGTCGTGCGGTGCGCGTTCCGGCTCCGCCCAGTCCAGGCACGAGCGGTCCCGGGTGGCCGGGTCCTGCGGGTCCGGGATCTCTTCGGCCTTCCAGCCGTGCGCCGCGAACTCCCTGCGCCGGCCGCTGCGGACCGCCTCGGCGAGCTCCGGGTCCGGATGGTCGGTGAAGTACTGCCACGGCGTGCCCGCGGCCCACTCCTCGCCCATGAACAGCATCGGCACGAACGGCCCGGTCAGCGCCAGCGCCGCGCCGCATGCCAGCAGCCCGGGGGAGAGCGAGGCCGCGAGGCGGTCGCCGAGGGCCCGGTTGCCGATCTGGTCGTGGGTCTGGGTGTACCCGAGGAAGCGGTGCGCGGAGGTCCGGCGCCGGTCCACCGGGCGGCCGTGGCTGCGCCCCCGGAACGAGGACCAGGTCCCGTCGTGGAAGAACGCCCGGGTCATGGTCTTGGCCAGGGCAGCGAGCGGCGCCTCCGCGAAATCGGTGTAGTACGCCTGGGACTCCCCGGTCAGTGCACAGTGCAGGGCGTGGTGGAAGTCGTCGTTCCACTGCGCGTGCAGGCCCAGGCCCCCGGCGCCGCGCGGGGCCGTGGTGCGCGGATCGCACCGGTCGGACTCCGCGATCAGGAACAGCGGGCGGCCGCTCTCGGCGGCGAGCTCGTCCACGGCCGCGGACAGCTCCTCCAGGAAGGTCAGCGCCCGTCCGTCGGCGAGCGCGTGCACGGCATCCAGCCGGAGTCCGTCGATCCGGTAGTCCCGCAGCCAGGCCAGGGCGCTGCCCAGGAGGTACGCGCGGACCTCGTCGGAGCCTGCCGCGTCCAGGTTGACCGCCGCACCCCACGGGGTGTGGTGGGTGTCCGTGAAGTACGGGCCGAAGGCCGGGAGGTGGTTGCCGGAGGGGCCCAGGTGGTTGTGGACCACGTCCAGCACCACCCCGAGGCCGGCCGCGTGGGCCGCGTCCACGAACCGGGCGAGACCGGCCGGGCCGCCGTACGGCTCGTGCACCGCCCAGGGCGCGACCCCGTCGTACCCCCACCCGTGGCGCCCGGGGAAGGGGCAGACCGGCATCAGTTCCACGTGCGTGATCCCGAGCGCGGTGAGGTGCCGGAGGCGGGCGGCGGCCGCGTCGAAGGTCCCCTCGGGGGTGAAGGTGCCGATGTGCAGCTCGTAGAGGACCGCGTCCTGGAGGCGGGTGCCGGGCGCCGGCGCCTGCGGGGCGACCGCCTCGAAATCCACCACCGCCGAGAGGCCGTCGGGGCCGTCCGGCAGCCGCCGCCCGCGCGGGTCGGGCCGTACGACTTCCCGACCGGGCTCCACGCCCAGCAGGAATCCGTACCGGTCCCCGTCGGCGGCCGGGGCCTCGGCCACCCACCAGCCCGCCCGGTCCGGATCGCCGGCCATCTCGTACGTCGCGTCGCCGAGCCGCAGCGCGACCCGGTCTGTCAGCGGTGCCCACACCTCGAACTGCACGGACGGTTCCCCTCGTCTGCGGCGGTACCCGGAACGTGTGCCGGCCCCATCATCGCGGGGTGGCTTCTGGTGTTCTGGACACTCTGCCCCTGACGGGCCGACAATCACCCTGTGACGTCGAGTTTCGAGTTCCCCGCCTTCCCGGCTCCGCGCCTGTCCGACGCCGAGCGCGACCGGGCGCTGGGCCAGCTCCGCGAGGGTGCGGCCCTCGGGAAGCTCTCCCACGACACGTTCCTGCGCCGCATGGAACTCGTCCTGGTCGCCCGCCGCTCCGAGGACCTCGCGGTGCTCACCGCCGACCTGGAGAGCCGCGAGGGCCCGTGGACCCGTCGCGTCTTCGCCTGGGTGGGCCGGGCCTCCGCCGTGTCCGCCGGGGTCCGGCGGGCCTGGACCGTCGAACGGCTGCCCAAGCTGCTGCTGCCGCACCCGGGCGCCCGGTCCCTGCGGATCGGCCGCGACCCCGGAAACGGGCTGCGGCTCACCGACGAGACCGTCTCCCGGATGCACGCCGAGCTCGGCATGCGCAACGGGGTGTGGGTGCTCACGGACCTCGGCTCCTCCAACGGCACCACCGTCAACGGACGCCGCGTGACGGGCTCGGCGGTGGTCCGCGACGGGGACCAGATCGGCTTCGGCCGGATGAACTTCCGGCTGTCGTCCTCCTGACCGGGCTGCCCCCCGCGCCGGTCCGGGGCCGAAGATGGTCCCCATGGAAGACGGACACCCGAAGGAACACCCGCCGGTCGTGCGCCCCGCGCGCCCCGAGGACCTGCCCCGCCTCGTCGAGCTCGTCCACGAGCACGTCGCGTACGAGAAGTCCGCGCCCCGGCCCCCGGACCTGGCCGACCGCCTCGGGCCGCGGCTCTTCGCCGGGGACGCCCGCCTGTGGGTGCTGCTGGCCGAGGCCCCGGACGGGTCGGTCGCCGGATATGCAGCCTGTTCGGCCGAGTTCGCGTTCTGGGACGCCCGGCACTACCTCCACATGGACTGCCTCTACCTCGCCGAGGAGGCCCGGGGGCACGGCCTCGGCGCGGCCCTGATGGACGGTGTGGCGGGCCTCGCGCGCCGGCTCGGCTTCGACCACGTGCAGTGGCAGACCCCGGACTGGAACGAGGGCGCGATCCGCTTCTACGACAGGCTCGGCGCCACCGGCGCGCCCAAGCGCCGGTACACCCTGTCCGTACCGGCAGCCCCTACGCATTGACCGTCCCGTCCGCCACGAGCCGCTCGTAGGCCGCCAGCACGGTACGGGTCTGGTGCTCGACCTGGGTGGCCACCGGGACCCGGCGCGCCTGGAAGCGGGCCGCGAACTCCTCGCACCAGCCGGTGACGAGCCGGTCCAGCCCCGAGGCCCCCGGGTGGCCCTGGGCGCGGAGCACCCGGAGCAGCATCGCGGCAGCGCGCAGCGACAGGCGCCGCCCGAAGGCGTCGATGCTGCCGATGGAGGCCGCCGTGGCCTCGGCGGGGGCCCCGGCGCCGGTCCACTCCGCGGTGATCCGGGGGATCAGGGCGAGCGTCCAGTCGACGGCGCGCAGCAGGGCGGCCGAGCCGGGGTCCGTGCCGAGGCCGGCAGCGCGGTCCGTACCGGAGGCCGCTGCGGGGCCCGCGGCGGCGTCCGGCGCCCCGGCCACCCGCTCCCGTACGCGGACCACGAGCGCGGCGTCCGCGGAGAGCCGCCCGGCCAGGATCCGCAGGGCGCCGCGCGGGTCCGGGTGCGGGGCGGGGTCGTCCACCAGGTCCGAGGCCCACATGGGGACTTCGACGATGGCCGTGGTGCCGGCGTACCGGTGCGCGTGGTACCAGGTGCTGAGCCGGGTGTCCTCCGGGTGGAAGGCCCCGGCGGCGTCGGCCCCGGGCTGCGGCATCACGAAGATGCCCGGCCCGGGGGAGGGCCAGCCCGCCGCGTCCGAGGCCCCGGTCTCCACCGGGATCCGCAGCTCGGCGGCCGATTTGGCGAACGGCTCCGCGAGGCCGGGTATGTCCCGGGTGAGCTGCACCCAGGACCCGCCGAGGTCGGTGCCGTGCAGGGAGACCTGCAGGACGGGCCGCAGCTCGTCGATGAGGCCGGTCAGGGCCACGGTCTCGGGCGGCAGCAGGTCCGGAGGCAGTAAGGACGGCGCCCACTCGGGCTGTTCGGGACCGGGCGGCCGGAAGAAGTTCCGGTGGTAGTCGAGCAGGGAGTACGGACGGGGCGTGCGGTGCAGGGCCGCCCCGTCGGGATCGGCGCACAGCAGGAAGTGCCAGCCGCCGCCCGCGCGGGTCGCCGGGTCGTGCAGGACGCGCCGGGCGAGGGCGAGCGCGGTGGCACCGCCGACGGGCTCGTTGGCGTGGGCCCCGGCGACGACGAGCACACCCGCGCCCCGCGTGCGGCCGCTCGGCTCGACGGAGAGCAGCCACAGGGGCCGGCCGCCCCGGGAGGTTCCGGCCTGCCGGAGCCGGGCCCGGCCGGGGTGCGCGTCCGCCAGGGCGCGGGCGGCCAGCGCGAGTTCGGACGGTGTGGGGTAGCACATGTCACGAAGGAGGGTCACGTCTGATGCAATGCCCGCCGCGCACGCCCCCTACTGCTCCGCACGCCCCACACTTCCCGGAACCCCCTGGCCAACACCTCGCCAACACCTTGCCGACGCCGTGCCGCGGCGGCCCCGGCCGGTCCGCTACCGCTGGTGGAGGCCGCGGCCGGCCAGGGACAGGAACGCCTCGCCCACCGCCTCCGACAGCGTCGGATGGGCGTGGACGTGGCGGGCCACGTCCCCCGGCTCCGCGTCCCAGCCCACGATCAGCTGGCTCTCCGCGATCATCTCCGACACGTGCGGCCCCACCAGGTGCACGCCCAGCACCCGCCCGCCCCGCTCGGCGACCACCTTCACCGTCCCGCCCTGTCCGTGCACCATCCCCTTCGCCACCGCCGTCAGCGGCATCGTGTTGACGACGACGTCGTACGAGAGGTCCCGGGCCTGCGCCTCCGTCAGCCCGACGGCGGCGGTCTGCGGTGCCGAGTACGTCACCCGCGGCACCGCCGCGTAGTCCACGGGGACGCCCGCCACCCCCGCCAGGGTCTCGGCGACGAGCAGCCCCTCCGCGAACGAGGCGTGCGCCAGGCCCGGCGAGGGCGGCGGCAGCAGATCGCCGACGACGTGGATCCCCGGGACCGCGGTCTCCAGCCGCGACCAGTCGGCCGGCGCCACGAACCCCCGCTCGTCCGCGGCCAGTCCGGCCGCCGCCAGGTCCAGCCCGTCGGTCACCGGGACCCGGCCGACCGCGACGAGCAGCCGCTCCGCGGTCACCTCCCCGAGGTCCCCGCGCGCACCGCGCACGGTGGCCCGTACGCCGCCGCCCGCGAGCCGCTCGGCCCCTTCCAGCCGCGCCCCGGTCCGTACGTCGATCCCCCGCCTGCGCAGCCCGCGCGCCAGATGCCGGGACACGTCGGCGTCCTCTATCGGAACCAGTCGCTCCGCGGCCTCGACCAGGGTCACCTCGGCGCCCATGGACCGGTGGAAGGAGGCGTACTCCACGCCGATCGCACCGCCCCCCAGCACCAGTACCGACGCGGGCAGCCCGGGCGCGAACAGCGCGTCGTCGCTGGTGACGACGGTGTGGCCGTCGGGCTCCAGACCGGGCAGGGTACGCGGCCGGGAGCCGGTGGCCAGCACGACGCCGCGCACCGCGGTGAATTCCTGCCCGTCCGCGGTCCGGACGGAACGCGGTCCGGTCAGCCGCGCGCTGCTGCGCACCACACGGACCCCGGCGCGGCGCAAGTGGCCCTCCACGCCCTGGTGGTTGCGGGAGACGATGTCGTCCCGGGTGGCGGTCAGTGCGGACCAGTCCACCGAATCCACGGCGGCCCGGACCCCCCACCGCTCCCGCGCCTCGGTTATGCCGTCGACGAGTTCGGCCGCGTGCAGCATCGCCTTGCTGGGGATGCACCCGCGGTGCAGGCAGGTCCCGCCGACCTTGTCCCGCTCGGTGAGGACGACGTCCAGGCCGAGGGCCGCGGCGCGCAGGGCGGTGCTGTAGCCGCCCGTGCCGCCGCCGATCACGATGACGTCCACGGAGTTGCCGGTGCTGTCGGTATTCATGGGCACAAGCCTGCGGGCGGCCCCTGCCATGAGTCCAAGGCAATGATCTTCTCGGCTCCATGCACACTCTTTATGCTTGCGCGGCATGAGCCTGCGTCAGATGGAGTACTTCCTCACCGTCGTGGAGGAGTCCTCCTTCACCCGCGCCGCCGACGCCCTGCACGTCACCCAGCCCGCCCTCTCCCACCAGGTCAAGGCCCTGGAACGGTCCGTCGGCGGCGAGCTGCTGGAGCGCATGCCGCGCGGGGTCCGGCTCACTCCCATGGGCCGCGCCTTCCTGCCGCACGCCCAGCTCGCCGTCCGCAGCGCCCGGCAGGCCGCGCGCGCCGCCCGCGCCGCCGCGGGGGCCGCCGGCGGCGAACTGCACCTCGCCACCGTCCATGCCGTCGCCGTCGGCCTGCTTCCGGGCATCGCCGCCCGCTGGCGGTCCCTGCACCCGGGCGTCCGGCTGGTGCTGCGCGAGTACGGGTCCACGGAGGCCCTGGAGGAGCAGCTGGAGCGGGGCGTCGCCGACCTCGCGGTGGGCCCGGAGCCCAATGAGTGGACCGGCCCGGTCCTGCCGGCGGGCCGGGAGGAGCTGCTGCTGGTGGTGCCGTTCGACGACCCGCTGGCCGGCCGGGGCTCCGTCCGGCTGGCCGAGCTCGCCGACCGCGACTGGATCCGCTGCGCGATGGAACCCTCCGTCCGGGGCCAGGCGTTCCTCGACTGGGCGTGCGGAACGGTCGGCTTCACCCCGCGCACGGTGCTGCGTACGGAACACACCTCGACGGCCGTGCGGATGGCCGCCGCCGGCGTCGGCATCGTCGTGGCCCCGGCCCACACGGTCCGGGGCGCCCTCGGCGAGGACTGCGCGCTGCTCTCCCTCGACCCTCCGTGGCACCGGCCCCTCTCCGTCTTCTCCCGGGTCCCCCTGACCGGCGCGGCCGCGGCCTTCGCCGGCCTATTCGCCTCCGCGCCCGCCGTCCCGTCCGCCGTCGCGCACCAGTAGGGCGACCGGCCGCGCCGAGAACAGCTCCGCGAGCGGGACCTTGCCCTCGTACGGGGTCCCCCGGTCCAGGAGCGCGGTCCAGCGTCCCGGCGGCAGGGCCAGGGCGGTGTCCCGCCAGCCCCCGGCCCCGGCCAGCCGGTGCGAGAGCCGGGTGACCGCCGCGACCAGCCCGGCCGGCCGGGCGAAGGCCAGGCAGTGCTCCGCCGCCGGTCCCCGGGCGGACAGCGGGGTGTACCCGGTGAACAGGCCGGGCCGGTCCCGGCGCAGCCGCAGCAGGGTGGCGGTCAGGGCGAGCTTCTCCTCCGCCTGCCCCTGCGGTACGGCCCCCGCGTCCAGCCGGGCCAGGGCTTCGCGGGGGAACCGCGCCGGGCGCCGGTTGTCCGGGTCGACCAGGGCCCGGTACTCCGTCTCGGCGCCCTGGTAGATCTCCGGGACCCCGGGCATCGCCAGGTGCAGCAGCGTCATGCCGAGCAGGTTCGCCCGCGCCGCCCCGGCCAGCTCGGCGGGCTCCGCGAGCTCCTCCGGGTCCGGGACGTACCCCGCGACAGCGGCCTCGTACTCCGGGTCCTGGTCGGTCCAGCTCGTGTGCAGGGCGGCCTCGCGGACGGCCTTGAGGAGCGCCTGTCCGAGGCGGTCGGCGCGCTCGGGGACCTCCCCGAGGCCGAGCGCCGTCTGCCGGGCCACCCAGGCCAGCTGGGGATCGGCGCCGGCCGGCCGGCCCATCAGGGCGGGGGCCTGGGAGAGGGCGGCGATCCGGGCCCGGACGTCCGCGCTGCGCTTGGTGTCGTGCGTGGACAGCACCGTCCCGGAGCCGGGCCAGTCCCGTTCGAGCTCCGCGCAGTACGCATGGAACTCCGCGGGCCCGAGCGCCGGCCGGCCGGGGTCCCCGCCGACCTCGGCGGCCGACAGCAGCGGGGCGTGGCGGTAGAAGGCCCGGTCCTCCAGCGACTTGGCCCGCAGGGCCGCCGAGGTCTGGGCGAAGCGCGCCGCGAAGGCGGGATCGCGCAGTACGAGGTCCCGTACGCCGGCCACGACGTCCGGACCGGCCGGTCCGGCGGCCTCCGCCAGGGCGCGCGGGGACAGCTCCGGCTCGCCGGGGTAGGGCCGGTAGACCGGATAGGCGATGAGCAACTCCCTCACTCCGGCGGCGAGTTCAGGCCCGGCGGCCCGTTCCAGCGCCGCCAGCTCGGCCGCCAGATCGCCGGTCAGCACCTCCCGTGCGCAGTCGCGGGCCGTCTGCTCCCAGTCCGCGGCCCCGGTGAACTCCGCGTAGCGGCGGGCCAGTTCCGCGGCGCCCGCCGGATCGGTGAACACCCCGTCGACCCGGCGCAGGGCGTCGTACCCGGTGGTGCCCGCCACCGGCCAGCCGGGCGGCAGCCGCTCCTGCCGGGCCAGGATCTTCTCCACCACCACCCAGCAGCCACCGCCCGCGGCCGCCCGCAGCCGGCGCAGGTACCCCTCCGGGTCCGCCAGCCCGTCCACGTGGTCGATCCGCAGCCCCTCGGCCACCCCGTCCCGCACCAGCTCCAGCACCTTCGCGTGCGTCGCCGCGAACACCTCCGGGTCCTCCACCCGGACCCCGATCAGGTCCGAGATCGTGAAGAACCGGCGGTAGTTGAGCTCCGTCCGGGCCGTGCGCCACCAGGCCGGCCGGTACCACTGCGCGGCCAGCAGCTCCGCCGCCGCCAGCCCGGCCGTCCCCTCCCGCAGCGGGAACTCCAGCTCCCCGTGGCGCAGCACCCCGTCTTCCCGGTCGACGGTGAACGCGCCCGGCCCGGGCGGCCCCGCGAGCACCGGCAGCAGGACCTGGCCGCCGCCCGCCGCCCAGTCGATGTCGAACCAGCGCGCGTACGGGGAGGCGGGCCCGTCCCGCAGCACCTCCCACAGGGGACGGTTCAGCCGCAGCGGGGACGGTACCGCCATGTGGTTCGGCACGATGTCCAGCACCAGGCCGAGGCCGTGGTCCCGGGCGGTCGCGGCCAGCGCGCGCAGCCCCGGCTCCCCGCCGAGCTCGGCCCGCACCCGCGAGTGGTCGGTGACGTCGTACCCGTGGGCCGAGCCGGGGACCGCCTCCAGCACCGGCGAGAGGTGCAGGTGTGACACGCCGAGCGACGCGAGGTACGGTACGGCTGCCCCGGCCGCCGCGAAGGGGAACTCCGGCCGCAGCTGGAGGCGGTACGTCGATGACGGCGGTGACGGAGACACCGCAGTGCGCGGGTACGGCTGGCTCATTCCTGCCTCCTGTCGTGGGAACCCCCGGCTGCAGTCGAGGGCCGGCCGGGGGAACCTCCCGCCTGTGGGGGAGATCCGAGTCCGGCTCGGGGCCGAGCAGCGGCCGGGCGCCGCTGCGTGATGCTGTGACCTGTGCTTGTGTTCGGATCCTGATCGGTCCTAGCGTCCCGGTTGTGGGGGCTACTCCTGTGAAGCGGGCGTTCAAGTACCGTTTCCATCCGACCAGTGCGCAGGCGGCTGAGCTGTTGCGGACGTTCGGGTGTGTGCGGAAGGCCTACAACCTTGCCCTCGCTGCCCGTGCCGAGGCATGGAAGTCGAGCGGGACGCGGCTGGGCCACGGCCAAACGTCGGCAATGCTCACTGCCTGGAAGAAGACCGAGGAATTCGGCTACCTGGCTGAGGTGTCCTCCGTGCCGTTGCAGCAGGCGCTGCGGCTCGTGCGCGAAAACCAAACGCTCGTGATCGAGGACCTCATCGTCCGCAACATGGTCAAGAACCACAAGCTCGCCCGTGCCGTACACGACGCGGCCTGGCGTGAGCTGCGGTCCATGCTGGAGTACGAGGCGGCGTGGTACGGACGTGAACTCATCACCGTTGGCAGGTGGTTCCCCAGCACACGCCTGTGTTCCACCTGCGGGGCACTCGCCGAGGCGATGCCCCTGAGTGTCCGTGAGTGGACGTGTGAAGGCTGCGGAGCCGCTCACGACCGTGACGGGAACGCCTCCGTGAACCTTCTGGCCGCCGGGCTGGCGGCCGCTGCCTGTGGAGCGGATGCAAGACCCCATCGGGGACCTTCTCTCGGTCGGGGCGGTCCGTGGTGAAGCAGGAAACCCCACCCGCGAGGATGGGAATCCCTCCCTTACCGGGAGAGGAGAGGCCAAGAGAACGTACGTACCCACCTTTCGCCCTCCCTGATTCCGTGTAATGACCCGATGCACCCGAATGGCTGCATCGGGTTAGCGTTGATCAAGTGGCCGGAACCGTCAACACCTATCGAAGAGTCATCGCCCTGACCGGGCCCCTACTCCCGCTCCTCTCCTTCCTCGCGCGACTCCCCGTCGCCATGTCCCAGTTCGGGAGCGTCCTGCTGGTCGCCGAGACCACCGACTCCCTCGCCACCGCCGGCATCGTCGGCGGCACCCTCTCCGCCGGACAGGTGGTCTTCGGGCCCGTCCTGGGCCGGCTCGCCGACCGGCACGGGCAGCGCCCCGTGGTGGTCACCGCCGCCGCGGTCAACGCGGCCGCCACCGGAGCCCTGGTCGCCGGAGCCCTCGGGGGCCTCGCGACCGTCCCGCTCGCCGCGATCGGCGCCGTCACCGGAGCCTCCGTACCGCTGATCGGACCGCTCGCCCGGACCCGCTCCGTGGCCCTCGCGCACCGCGCCGGGGCCGACGAGGGCGTGGTGGCTGCCGTCCACTCGCTCGAAGGCACCCTGGACGAGGTCTCCTTCGTCTTCGGTCCCGCCCTCGTCGGACTCGCCGCCCTCGTCGCGCACCCCGCCGTCGCCCTCGGCGGGGCCGCCGCCCTCGTCGCCGTCTTCGGCGTCGCCTTCGCCCTGCACCCGACCGCCGCCGTCACGGCCGGGGCGGGAGCGGAGGAGCGCACCGCGCCGGGGCGGGGCACCCGCGCCGAAGCCGGTGCCGGTGCCGGTGCCGGTGCGGGGCGGCGCGGCCGGCACCCGCGGGTCGTGTACGCCGTACGGGGCTCCCTGTTCCTCCAGGGCGCCATGTTCGGTGCCTGCCAGGCCGGAATCGCCGCCCTCACCGCTCGTTTGGGCGTCCCCGGCCAGGCAGGGACCGTGTACGCGGCCATGGGCGTCGTCAGTGCCGGCGCGGGCCTCGCCCTCGGCGCACTGCCTGCCCGGATCGGGCTGCGGATGCGCTGGCGGGCGGCCACTGCCGCCGCGCTGGTGCTCTCCGTACCGCTGCTCTCCACCCACACCCTGTGGCCGCTGTACGCGGTCGTCACCGTGCTCGGAGCCGCGTACGCGCCCCACCTGATCACCGCGTTCGCCCTCACCGAACGGGTGGTGGAGCCGGCCCGGCTCGCCGAGTCGACGGCCTTCGCCGCCAGCTCGCTCGTCGCCGGGCAGGCGGCCGCGCTCGCCGCCTCCGGGCGGCTCGCCGAGTGGTACGGGCCCGCCGGTGCCTTCGCCGTCGCCGTCGGGGCGGCCGCCCTGTCCCTGCTCCTCGCCCTCGTCACCCCGGTGCCCGCCGCCCGGAAGCACGCGGCCGCCCGCAAGGCCTTCATCCCGGCCCAGCAGACCGCCTCCCCGAAGACGACCGGGAACTCGCCCTACGCCGGGCGCTGAAGGACCACCAGACACCGTCCTGTCAGACCCACCCGGTCGCCGGCCGCGTACTGCGGTCCGGTGCCGGGTGGCGGCACCTCCGGCCGCGCCGTGTCCACCACGAGCCGCCACTGCGCCCCGTGCCCGGCCGGGACCGTGAACTCCTGCGGATCGGCGCCCGCGTTGAACATCAGCAGGAACGAGTCGTCGGTGATCCGCTCCCCGCGCGAGCCCGGCTCGGAGATCGCCTCCCCGTTGAGGAACACCGTCAGCGCCCGTGCGTGCTGGGCCTGCCAGTCGCGGGCCCGCATCGGCTCCCCGTGCGGGGTGAACCAGGCGATGTCAGACAGCTCGTCGTCGGTGCCCTCCACCGGCCGGCCGTGGAAGAAGCGGCGCCGCCGGAACACGGGGTGGTCGCGCCGCAGCCACACCATCCGCCGGGTGAACTCCAGCAGGAAGGGCGGTGGTTTGCCCGGCTCCGGCCACCGCAGCCACGACAGCTCGTTGTCCTGGCAGTAGGTGTTGTTGTTGCCGCCCTGCGTGCGGGCGAACTCGTCGCCGTGGCTGAGCATCGGCACGCCCTGCGAAAGCATCAGGGTGGCCGTGAAGTTGCGCATCTGGCGCTCGCGCAGCTCCAGGATCTCCGGGTCCTCGGTCGGCCCCTCGACCCCGCAGTTCCAGGACCGGTTGTGGGTCTCCCCGTCCCGATTGCCCTCCCGGTTCGCCTCGTTGTGCTTCTCGTCGTACGAGACGAGGTCGTTCAGGGTGAAACCGTCGTGGCAGGTGGTGAAGTTGATCGAGGCCAGGGGGCGGCGGCCGTCGTCCTGGTAGAGGTCCGAGGACCCGGTCAGCCGTCCCGCGAACTCCGCCAGCGTGCGCGGCTGCCCGCGCCACAAGTCCCTTACGGTGTCCCGGTACTTTCCGTTCCACTCGGTCCACAGCGGCGGGAAGTTCCCCACCTGGTAGCCGCCCTCGCCCAGGTCCCAGGGCTCCGCGATCAGCTTCACCTGGCTGACCACCGGATCCTGCTGGACCAGGTCGAAGAACGAGGACAGCCGGTCCACCTCGTGGAACTGCCGGGCGAGCGTGGCGGCGAGATCGAAGCGGAACCCGTCCACATGCATCTCGGTGACCCAGTAGCGCAGCGAGTCCATGATCAGCTGGAGGACGTGCGGGGAGCGCATGAGCAGCGAGTTCCCCGTCCCGGTGGTGTCCGTGTAGTGCCGGGGATCATCGGCGAGGCGGTAGTACGAGGCGTTGTCGAGCCCGCGGAAGGACAGCGTCGGGCCCAGGTGGTTGCCCTCGGCGGTGTGGTTGTAGACCACGTCGAGGATCACCTCGATCCCGGCCTCGTGCAGCGCGCGCACCGCCGACTTGAACTCCAGGACCTGCTGGCCGCGGTCACCCGAGGCGTAGCCGTTGTGCGGGGCGAAGAAGCCGATCGTGTTGTAGCCCCAGTAGTTGCTCAGCCCGTCGTCGACCAGCCGGTGGTCGTTGACGTACTGGTGCACCGGCATCAGCTCCAGCGCCGTCACCCCGAGCTTGGTGAGGTGTCCGATGACCGCCGGGTGGGCGAGGGCCCCGTACGTGCCGCGTAGTTCCTCGGGCAGATCGGGATGATGCATGGTCAGGCCCTTGACGTGGGCCTCGTACAGCACGGTGCGGTGGTACTCGTGGCGCGGCGGGCGGTCGTTGGCCCAGTCGAAGTACGGATTGACCACGACCGAACTCATCGTGTGCGGCGCCGAGTCGAGGTCGTTGCGCGAATCCGGCCGCCCGAAGTGGTAGCCGTAGACCTCCTCGCCCCAGTCGACGCTCCCGGCGATCGCCCGCGCGTACGGGTCCAGCAGGAGCTTGGCCGCGTTGCAGCGCAGCCCCCGCTCGGGCTCGTACGGGCCGTGCACGCGGAAGCCGTAGCGCTGCCCCGGCATCACCCCGGGCAGGTAGGCGTGGCGCACGAAGGCGTCCGTCTCCCGCAGTTCGACGGCGGTCTCCGAGCCGTCCTCGTGGAGCAGGCACAGTTCGATGCGTCGGGCGGCCTCGGAGTAGACCGCGAAATTGGTGCCGGCGCCGTCGTACGTGGCGCCGAGCGGATACGCCTGTCCCGGCCAGACCTGCATGGATAGCGACTCCTTTCCCCTCGTGTCCGGCGTGGACCACGTCTGTGCAGATCTTCCCCGAAAGTGGGCCCGCACGCGGGGACTTGGGATGCTCCTGCCGGGTGACCCGGAGCGCTGATATGCGGGTCAGCGGACTATGCGGGCATCCGATAATGGGTCAACGGGCCGCCGGTGTACGGTCCATCGGCTGCATCGGGCGCCGAGCTCGGAGTACTCTTCCGTGATCACTGGAGACGGGCGTCCAGACGCAGAAGGCGGTGCACGGGTGAGCTCGGGAGGTCTGGAGCTGCCCCCTGGTGACAGCGGTCACGAGGGCGGCCCGGCGGACGCCCCAGGAGGTGCACCCGGCGGTGCGCCCGGCGGGGTGTCGGGCGGGGTTCCCACGGGGGTGCCGGCCGGGGCGGTGTCGCTGGCCCCGCCGGCGGCCGGGAGTGTGCGGGCCGGGGCCGAGCTGGACTGGGGCGCGGACGCGTGGAGCGAGGTCCGGACCCGGGCGCAGCGGGCCGGCCGTGCGTACATCTGGCTGAACCTGATCGAGCAGCGGCTGCGCGCCGTCGTCGGCGCGGTGCTGCGGCCGATCTACGAGCCCGTGCACGGCGGGGACGACTGGGTGGTCGCGGCCGCCGGGCCGGCCGGCCAGGAGTGGGTGCAGCGCGCCGTGGCGGTGCGCGAGGTCAGCCGGCGCAAGGGCTACCTGCTGGACCCGGCCGACGACAACGTGCTCAGCTTCCTGACGCTCCCGCAGCTGCGGGAGCTCATGGTCCAGCACTGGCCGTGCTTCGAGCCGTACTTCGACGACCGGCGGGAGATAGAGCTGGCGCTGGACGAGCTGGAGGTCACCCGGAACGTGGTCTCCCGCAACCGGGCGCTGTCGCGGGCGGTGCTGGAGCAGGCGGAGCGCGCCTCGGCCCGGCTGCTGGAGGTGCTGGGCGGCGGCGCGGGCTCCCCGTCGGCGGAGCGGCTGCCGATCGACGCCGTCGAGGACCTGGTGGGCGACCGGTACGCCGACGTGGTCTCGGTCCACCCGGACCGGGTGCGGCTGCAGCGGCAGCTCCCGGCGGAGGACCTGTTCGGCGGGGCGCGGCGGCTCGACGCCATCGGCATAGGGCTCAACCTGCTGGTGCAGAACTTCTCGGGCCGAAGACTCGTGCGTCTCACGGAGGCCGGCTGCCGGGTCCGGCTGCTGTTCCTGAACCCGGCCAGCAGCGCCGTCAAGCGGCGCGAGCGGGAGCTGGGCCTGCGCAAGGGCGAGCTGAGCCGCTCGGTGGAGATGAACATCCTGCATGTGCGCCGGGTCCGGGCGGGGCTGCGCGATCCCTCGCGGTTCGAGATCCACGTCTTCGACGAGACGCCCCGCTTCACCGCGTACCTGGTGGAGGGGGAGTCCTCGGGCATCGCCGTGGTGCAGTCGTACCTGCGTCGGGCGCGCGGCATGGAGGCGCCGGTGCTGGTCCTGCGGGGCGGCGGCACCCACGGCTCGCCGCGGGACGCGGAGCACGGGCTGTTCCCGACGTATCGGGAGGAATTCGAGTCGATCTGGCAGGACTCCCGCCCGGTGTCGTGACTGTCAGTGCCCCGTGGCAGGCTGAAAGTCGTTGACCGAAGGTGTACGGGGGAGGGGCACGGGGTGGAGGACTGGCACGGCACGGGGGACCGGCACGGCGGTGTGCCGATCGGATGCGACCCGGAGACGACCGGCGCGGAGCCGGGGGAGCCGCGGATCGTGACGGCTGCGGCGGAGCCGGCGCCCCGTGCCGGAGCGGGAGCCGTCCGATGAGCTGGATCAGTGGGCCGTTGGTGGCCTTCGACCTGGAGACCACGGGCACCGACGTGGAAACCGACCGCATCGTCACGGCGGCGGTGGTGCGGCTGGATGCGGACGGGTCCGTCTCGGAGGAGAGGACCTGGCTGCTCGATCCCGGAGTGGCCATACCCGAGCAGGCGTCGGCGATCCACGGCATCTCGACGGAGCACGCCCGCGCTTTCGGGGCACCGGCTGCATCGGCCGTCGAGGAGATCGCGCAGGCCGTCACCGAGGGGCTGCGGCTCGGGACGCCCCTGGTGGTGATGAACGCACGCTACGACCTGTCACTGCTCGACCGGGAGTGCCGGCGCCACGGGGTCGAGTCGGTCAGCGAGCGGCTGGGCGGTGTGCCTTCGCCCGTCATCGACCCGCTGGTGATCGACAAACACGTGGACAAGTACCGCAAGGGCAAGCGGGCTCTCCACGCGTTGTGCGCCCACTACGGGGTGTCTCTCGATGACGCGCACGATGCGAGGGCGGATGCCGTGGCGGCCGCCCGCGTGGTGCGGCGCATGGGTGAGAAGCACCGGCCCGTCAGTGTGATGCCCTTGGCGGATCTGCACGCCCTTCAGGTGCGCGCGGCGGCCGAACAGTCGGCCTCGTTGCAGGCCTATCTGCGGCGCACCGCGGATCCGGCGGCAGTCGTCGAGCCTGCCTGGCCGCTCGTTCCCCGGAGGCGATGACCGGCGCGGGCGGTGAGTGCGCGGGCGGTGAGTGCGCAGCAAACCTCGCAGAGCCGGGCCGGACGGCAGCACTGCGGGGGCAGCTCTCGGAGATCCCCGCCGGGCTCACGGTGCGCTACGACGAGGTCCGCTGCCCCTCGGTGACGACGGTGGGGCGTCCGCCGACGCGGCCGCGGGCTCGACCGGCGGCCAAGCCCTCGTTGGTGCCGATGACGATGAACTCGCAGATGAACTCCGCCAGGGCGGCGAAGACGTGGAAGACGGCCCCCGCGCCCTCGGCTCTACGGCGGTTGGCCATGCGACGGTCGTGGCGGCGGCTGAGTTCCGTCAGCGCCGGGCTGCTCGCGGACGAAGCCGCAGTTCCTCAGGACATCAAACGTGGCGGACGGGCAGGTGGCGGCATGGCGGGGACGGCAGCGGCAGGAGCCAAGGGAGGCGCGCCGGGGACACGGCGGGTGCTCGCCCCGCTGGCGTTGGCGCAGTTCATCTGCAGCTTCGCCGGCTCGAACATGAACGTGATGATCAACGACATCAGCGAGGACCTGGACACCACCGTGCAGGGTGTCCAGGTCGCCATCACGATCTTCCTGCTGGTGATGGCTGCGCTGATGATCCCGGGCGGGAAGCTGACCGACAAGTGGGGGCGCAAGCGCTGCCTGCTGGCGGGGCTCGTGGTCTACGGGGTGGGGGCGGTGCTCAGTGCAGCCGCGCCGGGGCTGGGCGTGCTGATCCTCGGGAACTCGATCCTGGAGGGTGTGGGTACGGCGCTGCTGATCCCGCCGGTCTACATCCTGACCACGCTGCTGTTCACCGACACGGCGTCCCGGGCGCGTGCGTTCGGCGCGATCATGGCGATGGGAGGGATCGGTGCGGCCGCCGGTCCGCTGATCGGCGGGCTGATCACGAGCGCGATCAGCTGGCGGGCCGCGTTCGTGTTCCAGGCGCTGGTGATCGTGGTGATCGTGGTGCTCAGCCGCGGAATCACCGATCCGCTGCCGCCCGACCCCGCCAGGCCCTTCGACACGGTCGGGGCCGTGCTGTCGGCGGCGGGGCTGGTGCTGCTGGTGACGGGCATCCTGGCCGTCGACAACAACGGCTGGCTGGCGCTGGGCCTGCTGCTGGCCGGTGCGTTGGTGCTGGCCGGTTTCTTCGCCTGGGTGCGTGGCCGCGAGCGCGCCGGCCGGGAGGTGCTGCTGTCGACGGACCTGTTCCGCAACCGCACCTCCAACCTCGGCCTGGTCACCCAGAACACGCAGTGGCTGATGCTGATGGGCGTGTCGTTCACCGTCGCCGCCTACCTGCAGGTCGTCCGCGGCTACGACGCGATCGAGACCGGCGTCATCTTCACCGCCGCGACCCTCGGCATCCTCGCTTCCTCACTGGCCGCCGAGTGGCTGGCCCGGCGCCGTGCACAGCGCACCCTCATCATGACGGGCTTCGTCGTGACGATCGCCGGCGTCGCCGTGCTGTTGCCCCTGGTCGCCTGGCAGCCCGGTGCCTGGGCGTTCGCCCCCGGCCTGCTGCTGATCGGCCTGGGTCTGGGTGTGATGCTCACCCCGTCGGTGAACGTGGTCCAGTCGTGCTTCCCCGAGACGCGGCAGGGCGAGATTTCCGGCCTGTCGCGCAGCATCTCCAACCTCGGTTCCTCGCTCGGTACGGCCGTGGCGGGCACGATCCTGGTCTCGGGGCTCAGCAAGGGTGCGTACGCGGTGGCGATGGCGGCGCTCGCGGTCGCCGGCCTGGGCGGGCTGACCGCCGCGGCCCTGCTGCCGCGCGCAGGCCGGCCCCCTGTCAGGGAACCGGGAGGACGACACCGCCACGGGCGCCGTAGCAGTGACCATGCACCGCACGCGTCGACCGCCCACCGATGGTTCATGCGGTCAGCCGGTCCGGCCGTCGGCGCGGTCGAGCTCCTCGTCCAGGGCGAGGGCCGCGTCGATGAGGGCCGAGTGGGTGAACGTCTGCGGGAAGTTCCCGAGCTGCTCGCCCGAGGGGCCGCTCGGGGCCGGGGTCAGGGCCAGTCGTCGGAGTACTCGATGTGCAGGTCGCGTTCGGCGGGATCGCAGTACAGGCTCCGGCAGTAGTGCCTGCCCCGGTGGTTGAGCGCCCCGCCGGGGCCGCTGCGGGCGATGTCGGCGAAGAGCCCGGCCGTCTCCCGGAACGTCCGGGCGCTGCCCGTCATGAACAGCGTCTCGCTGTGGATGGCCTGGCGGAACCGGTCCCGGTTCTCCCGGTGGTGCCGGTCCGACACGTCGGGTTCCGCGTCGGGGTCGGGTCCGGGCAGGTCCGCGGTGTGCGGGCGCCCGGGGCCGAGCCGGCCGCGCAGCTCCTTCCACCGGGACGGGGCGAACTGCAGGGAGTGGTGCAGCAGGACGAGGTCGAGCGGCCGCTGTACGCCCGTATCCGGTCCGCCCGCCGCGTTGGCCCGGATCGGCAGGTGGACCAGCGACCGCGGTGACGTCGCCGCGAGCGCCCACAGCCCCGCGGTGATCCGCGCGGCTTCCTGGTCGAACCACCCGTTCAGGTACCAGGTGCCGTCGAGGAGTACCGCGCGGGCCGGGGTCCGGGCGGGGCGTATGACCTTGAATTCCGTCGTGCCCAGGCGGGCGGTGTGGATCGTGGTGTGCAGTTTCATATGCCGTCCTTGGTACGGCACGCCTAGAACGCGTGCCACCGCATTTCCGTGTCGCCGTCGCGCAGGGAGGCGACCCGGCTACGGAATTCGGCCAGCGCCTTCGGGTTGGCCGGGGCGTGCTGGGCGACCCACGCGCAACCGGCCGTCTCGCGGGCACCCCGCAGCACCGCGCAGCCCTCCCACTCGCGCACGTCCCATCCGTAGGCCGCCGTGAAGGCCTCGTACGACGGCGCGGGCAGCCCGTACCGGTCGCGGAAGAGGGCCATCACCACCAGGTCGTGCTCGCGCAGATCGGCCGAGACTGTCTCCAGGTCCACCAGGACCGGTCCGTCCGGGCCCACGTGGACATTGCGGGGGAGGGCGTCGCCGTGGATCGGGCCCGGCGGCAGGTGCGGGGTGAGTGCGGCCACCTCGCCGGCGTACGCGTCGCGCCGGGCCCGCAGGTACGCCGCGTCGGCCGGGTCGACGGTCTCGCCCGCCAGCCGCAGCCAGCGCTCGACGCCGCCCAGCAGGTCCCGCGCGGGCAGCGCGAACGGAGCCCCGGGCAGGGCGTGGATCTGCCGCAGCAGCACCGCCAGGTCCTCGGGACCGGCCGGCCGGACCGCGTCCGCGAGGCGGTGCCACACGGTCACCGGGTGCCCTGCCACCAGCCGCGGCTCTGTTTCGGCCGCGCGGACCGCCGGCACTCCGGCCTGTTCGAGCCAGCCCGCCACCGCGAGCTCCCGCTCGGCGCGCTCCAGCAGCGCCGCCTCCCGGCCGACCTTGACCACCAGGTCGCCGGCCGCGAAGACCGCGTTCTCGCCCAGCGCCAGCAGCGCGGCCGGCCCCGTGAGGCCCGCCGCCGTCAGTACGTCCCTGGCCTGCGCCTCGTCCATGCCGTCTCTCCGGATCCGGATCGTCGTGAATCCGCCAAGTCTTGCATCCCGGCGCGTTCCGCCCTGACGTGCCATCAGGCCCGGCGCACGGCGCCCGGGCGGGAGCGGCCAGAAACAGGCGTTGCACGAGACGTCTCGTCTCGTTAGCCTCGGCGCATGACCTCAGCCAAACCCGCACACATCGCCATGTTCTCCATCGCCGCCCACGGCCACGTGAACCCGAGCATCGAAGTGATCCGGGAACTCGTCGCCCGCGGCCACCGCGTCAGCTACGCCATCCCCGCCTCCTTCGCCGGGAAGGTCGCCGAGACCGGCGCCACACCGGTGATCTGGAACTCCACCCTCCCCACCGAGGACGAGCCCGAGGCCTGGGGCACCGAGCCCATCGACCACGTCGAGCCGTTCCTGAACGACGCCGTCCAGGCCCTGCCGCAGCTCGCGGCCGCCTTCGAGGGCGACCGGCCGGACCTGGTCATCCACGACATCGCCTCCTACCCGGCGACCGTCCTGGCCCGCCGCTGGGGCGTCCCGGAGATCTCGCTCTCCCCGAACCTGGTCGCCTGGACCGGGTACGAGGAAGAGGTCGCGGCGCCGATGGCGGCCGCGCTGCGCGCCTCCGAGCGGGGCCGCGCGTACCACGCCCGCTTCCGGGCCTGGCTCGACGAGAACGGCATCGACGAGGACAGTGACCACTTCGTTGGCCGCCCCCGCCGCAGCATCGTCCTCATCCCGCGCGCCCTGCAGCCGCACGCCGACCGGGTCGACTCGTCCGTGTACACCTTCGTCGGCGCCTGCCAGGGCGACCGCAGCGCCGACCAGGGCACCTGGGAGCGCCCGGCGGAAGCGGCCGGGAAGAAGGTGCTGCTGGTCTCCCTCGGCTCCGCCTTCACCAGGCAGCCCGCCTTCTACCGCGCCTGCATCGAGGCCTTCGGCGACCTGCCCGGCTGGCACGTCGTCCTCCAGATCGGCAAGTTCACCGACGAGGCCGAACTGGGCGCCGTCCCCGCCAACGTCGAGGTCCACCGCTGGGTTCCCCAGCTGGACATCCTGCGCCAGGCCGATGCCTTCATCACGCACGCGGGCGCCGGCGGCAGCCAGGAGGGCCTCGCCACCGGCACCCCGATGGTCGCGGTCCCGCAGGCCGTCGACCAGTTCGGCAACGCCGACATGCTCCAGGAGCTCGGCGTCGCCCGGCACGTCCCGATGGAGGAAGCCGACGCCCGGACCCTGCGGGAGGCCGTTCTCGCGCTCGTCGCGGACCCCGAGGTCGCCGCCCGCGCCGAGGCCGTCCGGGCGCAGACGGCCGCCGAGGGGGGCACCCGACAGGCCGCCGACCTCATCGAGGCCGAACTGGCCGCAGTGTCGGTGCACCGTCCTATCGTTCGGGCATGACCACGAAGAAGTACGCGGCCCTGCTGCGCGGAATCAACGTCGGCGGCGCCAAGAAGGTCCCGATGGCCGAGCTGCGCGAGGTCCTGGCCGGCCTCGGCCACACCGACGTGCAGACATACCTGCAGAGCGGCAACGCCGTCTTCGCCAGTACGCAGAAGGACACGGCCGCGCTGGCCCGCGAGCTGGAGCAGGCCGTCGAGGCCCGCTTCGGCTTTACGGTGGCCTGCCTGGTGGTCGACGGCGCCCGGCTGCGCGCCGTCGCCGAGGCCTGCCCCTTCCCGTCCGCCGAACTGGAGGGCAGGCAGCTGCACGCCACCTTCCTCTCGGAGCAGCCGGCCGATGAGCGGTTCGCTTCGATCGACGGGCCCTCGTACCTCCCGGAGGAGTACCGGATCGGCGACCGGGTCGTCTACCTCTACACCCCGGACGGGCTGGGCCGCTCCAAACTGGCCGAGGCCCTCTTCAAGCCCGCCGTGTTCAAAGGCATCGACGCGACGACCCGCAACTGGAACACGGTGGCCAGACTCGTCGAGCTGACGGAGGACTGACGGAAGACGAGAGCGAACACGGTGTCGGACACCCGGCCCGGACGTTCCCCGGACCGCCCCGCGACCCGGCCCTCCGCCCGGGTGACCGCGCACGCCGGCTCAGAGCCTGACGCGGGCCCCGTCAGTCCCAGTCGATGTCGGCCGGGCTCTCCAGCGGGGTGCGGTCCTCCAGGGATTCCGGCACCACCAGGGTGTCCGCCTTGGCCATCGCGGCGGCGAAGCGGACGTGCACCCGCTTCTGGATCTCGGCCAGCGTGACCTGGAACACCCGGAACTCGTCCAGTTCCAGCGCCTCGGTCAGGACCAGGCTCTGCGTCAGCAGGAACGCCTTGCACTTGAGCGTCCCCCCGTCCGAGAAGACGAGCACCTTCCAGAACTCGCGCGGCAGCTGCACGCCGCGGAAGAGCCGGTCGTCCTCCTGGAAGACCGGGCCGCCGAACACGCTCACCTTCAGGTCGTCGACCTCGACGTCCTCGAAGACGGCGTTCTCCAGCTGCCCCCAGATGCCGTTGCGCGCGCTCTGGTTGAAGTCGTCCATCTGCGGCGTGATGTTGGTGTAGAAGAACGAGTCCCTGTTGGCCTTCTCCGCCTCGGGCATCGTGCCCCAGATCAGGTCGGCGCGGCGCGCGATGTGACCGCGGTCCAGCCGGTTGGCCGGGCCCTTGTACAGCTCGTTGCCGATCTGGGCGGTTGCCGGCAGGCGCGGGTCCTTCGTGAACTCGATCCCCTTGCGGTCGAGCTTCTTGAGCGCGCCGCCGTCTATGTTCCAGGCTACCCAGATCGCGAACTTCCGCGCCGAGCTCAGGGCCAGCGAGTAGTGCGTGTACGGGATGACCGGCGACCCGTCCAGCTGTACGGCATCGTCCTTGATCGACGGGTTGAGCTGCGGTGCCCCTATCGGTACGGCGAGGAAGCCCGGGTCGTACCCGGTCAGCGCCTCCAGCGAGTCGGAGGCGGGCCGCTCCAGTGTGATCTTCAGTTCTTCGAAGACCGCGTGGGGGAAGCACGCCAGCGCCCGGTCCTCGGGGTCCCCGTCGCCCTCGCCGCCGAAGTGCAGACCGGCCAGTACGTCCGTCGGCTTGCCCGTGCGCGCCTTGAACAGCCAGGCCGAACCGGAGTCGCCGGGCAGGCTGATCTCGTTGCCGTCCGCCGGGTGGCCGGGGTCGGGGCCTATCTCGAAGCACTCGATCTCGCGGACCCCGACCGGCGGGCCGTAGTCGATGCTCACCTTGGCGAAGGGGCGCGTCACCATCCCGTGCGTGACACCGGTGGTCCGCCCGCTCTTGACGACCTTGTCGTCGATCTGCGGCTCGCCCAGCTTCGCCGGCGTGACCCCGAGGTCGAGGATGGCCGTGTCGAAGTCGCGTTCCGTGATGCCGGCGACGGCGCAGTCGCCGGCCCGGCCGAGGTGGGAGCGCTTGAGCGTGCCGAGCCGGTTCAGGGCGATACGGCTGTCGTCGGCGGTTCCGGGCTGCACGACCTCGTCGCCGAGGACGCCCTTGCGGCCGTTCAGCACGTGCCAGTTGCTCAGCACGCACGTCGAGCCGTCGTTCTTGTCGAAGACGATGCAGCCGAGGGTGCCGGCGCTCACCTTGACGTTGCCGACGCTCACCCCGGGACGGACCGGGTCGACGCGCTTCTGGCGTTCGGGGGTCTCGGCCTCGGCCACCACCAGGAAGTGCGGCTTGTAGCTGCGCTGCACCACGTCGGTCGGCACCTTGACGCCGCCGCCTATGTCGATGACCGGCGGTATCTCGACGCTGCCGACGTCCCGTACGCCCTCCGGCCGTACTTTCCTGTCGACCGTGAACTGCAGCGCCAGCTCCTTGCTCCGCTTCCCGTTCTTCTCCTTGTAGCCGATGCCGATCGAGGACACGTTCGGGTCGCTGAGATAGCCCGACCCGCGGGTACGGATGAATTGCTTGAGCGAGGTGATCAGTTCGTCCTGCCCGTTCGCCGAACCGGCCGGACCGGCGGCGCCGCCGGCCCGGGGCTTGGCCGCCTTGGGCTTGGCGGTCGCGGGTTTGGCGGACGTCCGCTTCGTGGCAGCCATCAGGGCTCCCTTCGGGCAAGGAGTTCAGGCGTGAGAAGCCCCGTCGAGAAGGTGCCGCCCCCGAGATGGTGGAAACCGACGCAAGCGGACTGGGGCTCCCCGCTCCGTGCGTGCACTTCAAGCCTACGGCCGGGCCACGGGTCGAGCGCGTCGAGGACGGCCGGTCCGGGGGCGTCGGACGGATGGTTGCCGCGTCAAGGAGTTCGGCCGGGACGGAACACGGGGCTCCGTGCCCCGACCGCAAGGCAGGGGGCCGGATGTGTCAGGCTCCTGGCCATGCGTTACATCATCATCGGTGCCGGCGCGATCGGCGCGACCATCGGCGGACGGCTGGCGGAGGCGGGCGCCGAGGTCGTCCTCGTCGCCCGCGGCGCGCACGCGGAGGCCCTCAAGGCGGACGGGCTGCGGCTCACGACGGCGGACGGCGCCCGGGTGCACCGCATTCCCGTGGTCACGGGCCCGGCGGAGCTGGGTGAACTGCGGCCGGACGACGTCCTGGTGCTGACCGTGAAGACACAGGATGCGATCGCCGCGCTCGACACGTGGGGCGACGCGGAGGTGGCGGGCGGCGGCACGGCGGCGCAGCGGCTGCCGGTGCTGTGCGCACAGAACGGGGTGGAGAGCGAGCGGCTCGCACTGCGCCGTTTCGCCCGCGTGTACGGGGTCTGCGTATGGCTGCCCGCCACCTTCCTGGAGCCCGGGGTGGTGTCCGCGCTGTGCACGCCGCTGACGGGCATCCTGCACCTCGGGCGGGCCGCCGGGGGTGCGGATGCGCGGGCCCGGCGGATCGCTGCCGACCTGGAGAAGTCCGGCTTCGAGGCGCCGGTCGTCGAGGACGTGATGCGGTGGAAGTACGCGAAGCTGCTGGGGAACCTGGGCAACGCGATCCAGGCCACCACCGGACCGGAGCCGCACCCGGCGAAGGCGGCGCTGCTGCTGCGGGCGCAGCGGGAGGGGCGGGCGGCGCTGGACGCGGCAGGGATCGCGTACGCCTCCGACGCCGAACAGTCGGCGGCCCGTGACGGCAAGGTCGAGCAGCCGCCGGGCGTGCGCGGCGGTTCGTCCTGGCAGTCGCTCCGGCGCGGTACGGGCTCGATCGAGGCGGACTACCTGAACGGGGAGGTCTCCCTGCTGGGGCGGCTGCACACGGTCCCGACCCCGGTGAACGACACGCTCCGCCACGCGGCGAACATCTTCGCGCGGGAAGGGCTGCCGCCGGGCGCGATGTCCATCGAGGACCTGACGGCCCTGGCCGACGAGGCCGCGGCCCGCGCATGACCCCGGCCCGGGCCCCGCACGCCGACAGTGTGTCCGGGTGCCCGGAGCCCTCCGTCAGGCCGTCAGGGCCGGGACGTGGAGGCGGGTGAGCACGGCGGCGTCGTAGCGGCGCAGCAGCAGGCGGGCCAGTTCGGGCGCCGCGCCCAGGACGTCCGCCACGATGTCCGCCCCGGCGGCTTCCGCGCCCGCGGTGATGCGGTCCGGGAGGCGCCCGGGGGCGATGACGTACGGGGCCACCGCGATCCGGCGGACCCCCTCCGCGCGCAGCGCCCGTACGGCGTCCTCTGTACGGGGAAGCGCCGCGGAGGCGAACGCAGGCCGCACGGCGCACCAACCGGTGTGCCGCCACTCCCGCGCGATTTCAGCGATCACTGCGATCGCCTCCGGGTCCGAGGAGCCGGCGGACGCGAGCACCACACCGATGCTCGAACGGTCCGCCGGGGTGAGCCCCGCCTCCCGCAGGCGACGTTCGAGCGCCTCCGTCAGGAGCGGGGAGGGGCCGAGGACCTCGGCGAGCCGGACCGAGAGGCCCGGCTGCCGGGTCGTGGCTTCCGAGAGCACCGCCGGGATGTCCGCCTTGGCGTGGAAGGCCCGCGTGAGCAGCAGCGGCAGGGCCACCACCTCGCGGACGCCTTCGGCGTGGAGGGCGGACAGCACCTGGTCGACGCGCGGGGCGTTGAAGTCCAGGAACGCCGTCTCCACCCGCAGCCCCGGCCGCAGCGCCCGCGCCCGCCGGGTGAGGGCGTGCACGGTCGCCGCGTGCCGCGGGTCGCGGCTGCCGTGGGCGATGACCAGGAGGACGGGGGCGGGGACGTGGAACACGGGACTCAGCTCTTGACCAGCAGGCCGCGGCTGCGCAGCACCCACCGCTCGACCGGGCTGAAGATCAGCAGGTCGATGGCGATGCCGACGACGAGGATCAGGATGATCGCGAGGAACACGCCGGGCAGGTCGATGTTGTTGCGGCCGTTCTCCAGCAGCTGGCCGAGGCCGAGGCCCAGGTCGGGGGAGCTGGCGATGATCTCGGCGGCCATCAGGGAGCGCCAGGAGAAGGCCCAGCCCTGCTTCAGGCCGGCGAGGTAGCCCGGCAGGGCGGCCGGCATGACCACGTGCCGGGCGCCGCGCAGGCCGGTGGCGCCCAGCGTGCGGCCGGCCCGCAGGAACAGCGGCGGGATCTGGTCGATGCCGGCGACGAGGCCGTTGGCGATCGAGGGGACCGCGCCGAGCAGGATCACCGTGTACATCATGGCGTCGTTGAGGCCGAACCAGAGCACGGCCGGGGGGACCCAGGCGACCGAGGGCAGGGACTGCAGGCCCTGGAGGATGGGGCCGATCGCGGCGCGGACGAACTTGACGCGGGCGACGAGCAGTCCGAGCGGGGTGCCGATGGCCAGGGCGAGCAGGAAGCCGAGCAGGCCGCGGGAGACGCTGGTCCAGATGACCTCCAGCAGGGTGCCCTTGAGCCACATCTCGGACAGGCTGTCCCAGACCGCGGACAGGGCGGGGAGCTTCGTCTCGTCGGTGACCTTCGCCGCGACGAGGACCTGCCACACCAGCAGCACCAGGCCGACGGCGATGAACGGCGGCAGGACCTTCTTGACGAGGACCTCACGGGCCGGGGTGCGGTGGGTCTGGACCGCGTCGAGGGCGTCCAGGCCTGCCTCCAGGCCGGCCAGGTCGTCGCTCTTGGCCTTCGGGGTGGTGTCAGTGCTGGCCATGGCGGCGGATCTCCCCACGCAGGTGTTCAGTGATCTCGACGGACAGTTCCGCGACGTCCGCGTCCTCGATGCGGCGCGGCTGCGGGATGTCCACGGTCCACTCCTTCGCGACCCGGCCGGGGCGGGAGGAGAGCAGGACCACGCGCTGGGCGAGGCGGACGGCCTCGCGGACGTTGTGCGTGACGAACAGGACGGAGACGTCCGTCTCGGCCCAGATGCGGGTGAGTTCGCCGTGCAGCACGTCACGCGTGATGGCGTCGAGCGCGGCGAACGGCTCGTCCATCAGCAGCAGCCGGCTGTCCTGGGCGAGGGCCCGGGCCAGGGCGACGCGCTGGCGCATGCCGCCCGACAGCTCGTGGACCCGCTTGCCGTAGGCGCCGCCGAGGCGGACCAGCTCCAGCAGGCGCTCGGCCTCCGGCCTGCGGTCGGCCTTGGCCACCCCGCGCAGGCGCAGGGCGAGTTCGATGTTCTTGCCCGCGGTGAGCCAGGGGAAGAGGGCGTGCTCCTGGAACATCAGGGCGGGCCGGCCGGCGGTCTCGATGGTGCCCGCGGTGGGCTTGTCGAGACCGGCGACCAGGTTGAGGAGCGTGGACTTGCCGCACCCCGACGCGCCCAGGATGGTGACGAACTCGCCGGGCGCGACATCGAGGCTGATGTCGTCCAGGACGAGCTGCGATCCGGCCGGGCCGGAGAAGGACTTCGAGACGTGTTCGATGCGGGCGGCGTGCGTCTGCTCCGCTACCGTGCCCTCGGCAGCCTTGGCGAGTGTGGTGGCCATGGTCGTCACCTCCTGGGGTTCGTGTCTGCGGGCTTACTTGGCGCCGAGGCCGGCGTCGGAGACCTCGGGCTTGCCGGCGGCCTTGAGCACCTTGTTCAGGAGCGACAGGTCGTAGATGCCGGAGAGGTCGGGCTGCTCGATGAGCTTGGCCTTGACCGCCCAGTCGGACTCGGTCTTCAGCGTGCCGGCGAGGGGGTCGTCGGTGACGAGGATGTTCTTCCACGCCGGGTCGATGACCGCGGGTTCCAGCTCCTTGCCGCTGAGCGTCTTGAGCGCCGCGTTGGCGGAGGCCTTCGCCTTGTCCGGGTTGGCGTTGATCCACTCGTTCGTCTTCACCGTGCCGCGCAGCACGGCCTCGACGACGTCCGGGTGCTCCTTGAGGAACTTCTGCGACACGATGACGTTGGTGATGACGAACTTCTT
>NZ_JBEORW010000030.1:0-116138 GCF_040302565.1 Streptomyces sp. NPDC097981 | reverse complement strand
CTCCGCCAACTCGGCAACCGACTCGTCGGCATCCTCCACGGCTGCCTCAAAACCCGCACCCGCTACGACGAAGCGACCGCCTGGTCCCACCACGCCCAACCCCATGCCGCTTGACACCGAACGACATGGGGTGTCTGACCTGGACACGGAAGGACCGTCATGAGTAGCAAACCGCTCAAGCAGGTCCATCTCGCGGCCCACTTCCCCGGCGTCAACAACACCACGGTGTGGAGCGACCCGGCGGCCGGCAGCCACATCGACTTCGACTCGTTCGTCCACTTCGCGCAGACCGCCGAACGCGCCAAGTTCGACTTCCTCTTTCTCGCGGAGGGTCTGAGGCTGCGTGAACAGGGCGGAAAAATATACGATCTGGACGTGGTCGGCCGTCCCGACACCTTCACGGTACTCGCCGCCCTGGCGGCCGTCACCGAGCGCCTCGGCCTGACCGGCACGATCAACTCCACCTTCAACGAGCCCTACGAGGTGGCCCGCCAGTTCGCCTCGCTGGACCACTTGTCCGAGGGCCGGGCCGCGTGGAACGTGGTCACCTCCTGGGACGCTTTCACCGGTGAGAACTTCCGGCGCGGCGGATTCCTGCCGCGCGAGGACCGCTACAGCCGGGCCAGGGAGTTCCTGGCCACCGCGACCGAGCTGTTCGACTCGTGGGACGGCTCCGAGGTCGTCGCCGACGCAGGGTCGGGCGTCTTCCTGCGGGACGCTCGGGCCGGGGCCTTCGCCCACGAGGGCCGGCATTTCGACATCGAAGGCCACTTCAACGTGCCGCGCAGCCCGCAAGGCCGTCCGGTGATCTTCCAAGCGGGCGACTCCGACGAGGGCCGTGAATTCGCCGCCTCCCGTGCCGACGCGATCTTCGGCCGGTACGGGACGCTCGACGAGGGCCGAGCGTTCTACGCCGACGTCAAGAGCCGGCTGGCCGCGTACGGGCGCAGCCACGACGAGTTGAAGATCCTGCCCGCCGCCACCTTCGTCCTCGGTGACACCGACGCCGAGGCACACGAGCTCGCCCACGAGGTGAGGCGCCTCCAGGTCAGCGGGCAGACCGCGATCAAGTACCTGGAGCACGTCTGGAACCGGGACCTGTCCGGCTACGACCCGGACGGCCCGCTGCCCGACATCGATCCCGAGACCGGCGAGAACACCGTCGCCCTCGGGCGGGCGAGCGTCCGCCAGTTCCGCGACCCGCTCGAAACCGCCCGGCAGTGGCGCGAACTCGCCCAGTCCAAGAACCTCTCGATCCGGGAGCTGGTCATCGCCACGACCTCCGGCCAGACCTTCGTGGGCTCCGCGGCCGGCGTCGCCGAGCAGATCAACACGCTGGTGCAGGCGAACGCGGCCGACGGCTTCGTCCTGGTCCCCCACATCACCCCGGGCGGCCTGGACGTCTTCGCCGACACCGTCGTCCCGCTGCTGCAGGAGCGGGGCGTCTTCCGCACCGATTACGCCGGGACCACCCTGCGCGACCACCTCGGGCTCGCGGTGCCGGCGGCGGCCTCCGACAGGCAGGGCGCGGGGTCATGAAGTTCCTGGCCATCACCTTGATCACGGACTCCCCGGACCCTTGCTTCCCCGACCATTAAGGAGCCCGGCCATGTCCGGCATCCCCCTCGGGGTCCTCGACCTCGTCCCGGTCTCGTCCGGTTCCACCGCCGCCGAGGCCCTGCACCACAGCGTCGATCTCGCCCGGCAGACGGAGGCGTTCGGCTACGCCCGCTACTGGTTCGCCGAGCACCACCTCAATCCGGGGGTCGCCGGGACCTCCCCGGCGGTCGTGCTCGCGCTGACCGCCTCCGAGACCTCGACCATCCGGCTCGGCTCCGGCGCCGTCCAGCTCGGGCACCGCACCGCGCTGTCCACGGTCGAGGAGTTCGGCCTGATCGACGCACTGCACCCCGGGCGCCTGGATCTGGGCCTGGGCCGCTCGGCCGGGGGCCCGCCGCAGCGGACCTCGCAGGTCCCTCCGTTCGAGGGGTACACCACGAACGGGTTGCGCATCCCGGCCCGGTTCTCCTTCGCGCACCTGCTGGGCCATCCGCGGGTCGCGCTCCAGCAGAGGCTGCTGAACCTGCCCGGCGCCCAGCCGCAGGACTACGCCGAACAGGTCGACGACGTCCTCGCGCTGCTGCGGGGCGACTACCGCTCCCCGGAGGGGGTGGCGGCACATGCCGTCCCGGGCGAGGGGGCCGACGTACAGGTGTGGATCCTGGGCAGCAGTGGGGGAGTCAGCGCGGAGACAGCGGGCCGCAACGGGTTGCGCTTCGCGGCCAATTACCATGTCAGCCCCGCTTCGGTGCTGGAGGCGGCCGAGGGCTACCGGGCCGCCTTCAAGCCGTCCGCCGAGCTGGACCGGCCGTACGTGACGGTGTCCGCCGATGTCGTCGTCGCCGAGGACGACGCGACCGCCCGCGAACTGGCCACCGGATACGCGCCCTGGGTCCGCAGCATCCGTACCGCCGAGGGCGCCATCCCTTTCCCCACGCCGGCCGAGGCGCGCGCCCTGCCCTGGACGGAAGCGGATCGGGAACTCGTCGCCGACCGGGTGGACACCCAGTTCGTCGGCTCGGCACGGACCGTCGCCGATCACCTGGATCGTCTCCAAGAGGCCACTGGGGCCGATGAGCTGCTGATCACCACCATCACGCACGACCACACGGACCGGGTCCGTTCCTACCGGTTGCTGGCCGAGGAGTGGCAGCGTCGTTGACGCGCCGGCCGAGCCGCCACCGATGCGCCCCTGCGGACCGCGGGCGACCAGCCGGCCCTGAGCCACCTGTGCGTCCGCACTCGGCGCGCGGTCGCACTCAGGACCTCGCGCGCACCGACGAGGTCCTGAGTGCATCACGTCACCGGGACGCGTCTGTTCGGGCCGTCCCGTGCAGCCGCCACCGTCGGGCTCTGCCGACGGCCTGGCAGGGCCGGCCGCCAGGGTCAGCGCTGCCAGATCGTGTACCAGCTGCCGCACCGGTAGTCGGCGCCGGCCTTGGTGGTGCATTCCATGATTTCGAACCGGATGGCATTGCCTGCATAGTTCCAGGTCGTGTGGTTCACGGGACTCGTGTTCGAGGCGCTGAGGCTCTCGGGCCGGACGCCGCCGTCGTTGTACGTGGTGCGGATCCGGACACGGGCGCCGTAGGCGTCACCCGTGTTGGTGTCCTTGATGTTGACGTCCAGGGTGATGCGAACACCGTCCGGGTCGATCTGGCCCCAGGCGGTGGCCCCGGCCACGTCTGCGGGCGTTCGGTACCCCGTCCAGCTGGAAGTGGCGTTGGCGGTGCCTCCCGTGAGCCCCACCACCAGCGCGGCTCCAGCCAGGCCGGTCGTCAACGCGTGACGGATCTTCATGATGCTCTCCTCGTTTCGGTGTTTGCCATTTCGCCGACCGCACCGTGTGCCACCTGAGGAGGCAGCCCTGTTCGCGGAGGCGAACTGGCGCGGCTTCGGTTCGGATCGAGCCGTGTGAAGGGAACCCGGCGGCTGACCGCAGTCCGCCGCGGGACGGGTTCCTCGGCGCTTGTCCCACCGAGTTCAGCGGTCGGCGGATTGTTTGGCATGGGCCCTTCCGGCGTCCGAACAATGGCTGGGCGCGATCCTTTCCGAGGAGAGGCGGGGGGATAGGTTGGCCGATGGGCTGGCGTTGGGGTGACCGGAGGGGGCGGGCCCATGGCGGGGCGTCGTGAGGTGCCAGTGGATCCGGGGGCGGGGCCGGTGCAGCGGTTCGCGTTCGAGTTGCGCAAACTGCGCACCGAGGCGGGCGGTGTGACCTACCGGGCGCTGGCACAGCGGGCGGGCTATTCGGTGACGACTCTGTCGCAGGCAGCAGCGGGTGAGCAGCTGCCCACCCTGCCCGTGGTGCTGGCCTACGTACAGGCCTGCGGGGGTTCCCCAGCGCAGTGGGAGGCCAGATGGCGGCAGGCCGTGGATGAGGCCGCCGCCTTGGCAGCCGCGGACGACGGTGCGGACGATGATCCGCCGTACCGGGGTCTGGCGCGGTTCGAAGCAAAGGACAGCAGCCGGTTCTTCGGTCGCGACGCATTGACCGCCGACCTTCTTGATCTGCTGCACCGTCGGCGGTTCGCCGCAGTGTTCGGTCCGTCCGGCAGCGGCAAATCCTCTCTGCTGCGCGCCGGTCTGCTTCCCGCCCTCCAGGAACTGCGTGGTTCGGGCCTTCGACCGGCCGCGATCCGGATTCTGACTCCCGGCGAACTGCCGGCGCGCACCCGCGGGCACCTTCTCGCTCCCACCGACTCGGCCGGCGCGGGCGAGGACACGTTGGTGATGGTCGACCAGTTCGAGGAGGCCTTCACTCTCTGCCGTGACCCGGCCGAGCGAAGTCGGTTCATCGACATGCTCCTCAGCGCCAGGCAGCCCGAAAGCCGATTACGGGTGCTCCTCGCGGTACGCGCCGACTTCTACGGTCGTTGCGCCGAGCACACTGAACTGGCCGAAGCGCTGCGCGACGCCAACCTGCTGGCCGGTCCGATGAACCCGGCGGAGTTGCGCGACGCCATCGTCAAGCCGGCCACTGCCGCAGGGCTGACTGTCGAGCGCGCCCTGACCTCCCGGCTCGTTCAGGAGATGTCCACCGCACCGGGCGGCCTTCCGCTGCTGTCTCACGTGCTCATGGAAACCTGGCGGCGCCGCCGGGGCCACACACTGACTTTGGCGGGCTATGAGGCGGCCGGCGGACTGGAAGGCTCGATCGCCAAGACCGCTGAAGCCGCTTACAGCAGCTTCACCGAGCGCCAGGCGGCCGCGGCCCGCCCGGCGCTTCTGCGTCTCGTCGCTCCCGGCGAGGGCACAGCCGACACCCGGCGTGGGGTCCGGCGTACGGAACTGGAGGCGGCCGGCCGCGAGGAGACAGCCCATGTCCTGGAGGTACTCACCCGGGCGCGCATCCTCACCCTGGACGACGGCAGTGTCGAGCTCGCCCACGAAGCCCTGCTGACCGGCTGGCCGCGCCTGCTCGGCTGGATCGAGGACGACCGCGAACGGCTGTGCGCTCAAAGGGAACTGACGGAGGCGGCACGGGCCTGGGAGGAACTGGGCCGTGATCCTGGTGCCCTGTACCGTGGCAGCCGACTTGACACGGCACGAGAACACTTCGGCCCTGAAGAGTCCGGTGACCTGACCGGCTTGGAGCGCACCTTCCTCACCACCAGTCTTGCCCTGCGGGACGGCGAAGTCCGGGGCGCTGCACGCACGGTCCGCCGTTTGCGTCGGCTGAGGGCCGGCGTATGCGCTGTCGTGGTGCTCGCCGTTCTCGCCGGCGTGATCGCATGGCAGCAAGGCGAATCCCGGCAGCAGGAGCGGCTGAGGGCCGAGGCCCGCCGTGTCGCGGCGCTGGCCGCGAGCCTGCACGTAAGCGATCCGGTCACAGCCATGCAGCTCAGTGTCGCCTCGTGGGCCCTTGCCGACCTCCCCGAAACCCGCTCGGCATTGATGAGCGCCGCCATGCAGAGGGAACAGGACGCGTTTGTCGATCCCGATGCCGAACCCTCAGCCGTACGCTACCTGAGCAAGGACGGTCGCAGCCTGCTGAGCGTGGGCGAGCGACGGACGGTGCAGTGGGATGTGCGCAGCCACCGGCAGTCGGCCTCGTTCGCAGGACTGGGTGACCGTCTTGCGCACGTCGGCGTGGCCGGCCCCGACGCACGGACGCTGACTCTGGTGGGCGACGACGACCGGGTAGGCATCTGGGACGTGCAGACAGGCCGCCTTGAAGAGGGCCACGAGCCGCCGGTGAGCGACGGAGCCGAGCTGAGCCCGAGCGGGCGTACTCTCGTCCTGTACCGCACCGACGGCCCACAGGTAATGATCCAGCTGAGGGACGTGCAGACCGGACGGGTCCGGCTGGAGCGCCAGGCGGGCGGCCAACTGCCAAGACCCGGAACCGGAGAGACGTTCGACATCCCGGCCTGGACGACTCGGCGGCTGCGTCAGCAACACAGGACACGCGGCTACCCCCTGTCCGACGTCCAGGTCAGCCCCGACGACGGCACGATGGCCCTCTGCCTGCCCGGCGCCCCGCTCCAACTGTGGGACGTGGCCCAGGGCCGGCTTCTGCAGACCCCGTGGGCCCCCAGTGCAACCGCGGGCAACTGCGTCGCGGAGGACTTCGGGTTCACACCCGACAGCCGGTACCTCGTCCTGCGTGACGCTGCCGGAGTCCGCAGGTGGGAGATCGCCTCCGGCAAGGAACTGCCGGTGATCGAGCACAAGGGATTACGAGACCTCCAGTTCAGCTCGGACGGACGGTTCATGGCGGCAACGGACGCCGATGAGGTCCTCCTGTGGAGGACGGACGCCCCAGAAGTCCCGGTCTTTCGCAACCCGTCTTCCGACGAGGTGGTCAGTGAACTCAGGCTGGACATGGACGAGCGCCGAATCCGCTACTTCGCCGGCCGCTCGCAAACCGTGGTGCGGTCCCTGTCCCTGGAAGGCGTGCTGGACTCCCGCTGGCAAAGCCAGGCGGCCGTGGCGGCCTCCTTCAGCCCGGACGGCCTCGCACTTGCCGTCGCCCACCAGGACGCCGACAGCGGGCAGGCCCGCATCCGCTTGCACGACGGTCGCAGCGGCGATCGCCTGGCCGACCTGCCCGCATCCCCCTGCCCTGCTTCCGACCAGAGGCCGAGTTCCGTGCCCTGCCCCGTGCACATGGTATTCCGCCCGGACGGACGCGTGTTCGCCTACGGTGTCAGCGACCCCGCCACGTCCGTTCCCCCGGAAACGCTGTCCCTGTGGGACGTCCCCGCCCATCGTGTCATCGGCTCGCTGGACGTGACACTGACCGGTGCCACCACCCCCGGCACGCCGCCCTTCCCCGGCAACGCCGTCAACGCCGTCGTCTTCCACCCGGACGGAACATCTCTGATCGCCTCTCGCATACCCGATGACGAGAGGATCGAGTTCTGGGACGTTCACCGCCGGACCATGACGCGCGAAGTCCGAGGCATCGGTGGCCGAGCCCTGGCGGTGAAGCCCGGCGGACGGATCCTGGCCACGGACCACGGCCAGTTCCTCGACCTGCAATCCGGGCAGGTGACACGCCGGAACCTCACCCCCGACCAGACAACGGCCCTGACGTTCAGCCCGGACGGAAAACTCCTCGCCACCGGCGACGAATCCGGCCGGGTCACCCTATGGGACGGCGACACCCACCAGTCCCTGGGCGGCCTGCCCCCGACGCCCGTCGGCGACGGCCACAGCAGATTCGTATCGGCGCTGTCGTTCTCCCCCGACGGGCGCACACTGGCCGCAGCAGCCAGGGACGGCACGCTGCGGCTGTGGGACACCCGCTCGGGCAACTCGATCGGCTCCTCCTTCCCGACAGCGGGTGGCGCCGCCCTGTCCCTCGCGTTCAGCAGCGACGGCTCACACCTCTACGCAGCACAGGAACACGTGCCACTGCAGAGCTACACCGTGGCTTCCGACGAAGTGGCCGCCCAGGTATGCGAGCGCGTACGAGAGCCCCTGTCCCCGGACAAATGGCGGGCACTCATCCACAAGATTCCTTATCGGCAGGTCTGTTGAGAACGCGTAGGGACGTTGATCGGTTCGGAGCGGATGGCCGGTCCGAGGCTGTCGGCTCCTTGGTCGCGCGGCGCATGGCGCGTTGTTCAGTCCTGAACCAAGGGGGCGGTCCATCGGGATGTGATCGTCGACGCTAGCGTGATCATCATGTACGAGATCGAAGGCGTGAGAGCCACGCCGGGCGGGCGGATAAGCCTCCAGTTCCATGACCACGGCTTCGCCGTCAAGCCGGACCGGCGCGGAGGCCGCGTCGCCGACAAACTCCTCGGCGAGGAAGCCGGGTGCGTCACCGCACTGGTGCTGCTCGTGTCGGTGGGCCTCTTCAGCCTGCTCCGGAAGGCCGGAGCGCCGGATGCTGCCGTCACGGCTTGCCTGTGGGTGTTCATCGCCGCGGTCTGCTACGGGGCGCTCCTCGCGCTGTTGCACTGGACCGCCGGAGTGTTCGCGAACGTCGTGCTCTTCCTGATCGTCGTGGTGTCCCTCCCGGGGCTGCTGATTCCGAGCTACCGGCGAACAGTGCTGCGCCGGTGGCGCGGTGGCGGCGCGGAGACCGAGCCGGGGTGGGTACCCGGTAGCGCCCTCGCCGGAGTGTGGCACCAAGCGGACCCCCGCGTCGGCGCCGTGGTGACGGTCCGGCAGACCGACGGATCCGTCACCGCCTACGTTCCCCCGCCCGACAAGGCCCGCGACCTGTACGACTGCTTCGACGCGCTGCTGCGCCGCCACCACCACCCGGCCCCTGCGCACTATCAGCAGCCCGCGCACGGTACTCCGGCGTACCAGCCCTGGCAGGGGTACGCCCCCCACCAGCCCGGCCACCAGCCCGGCCACCACCCGGGCCACCCCCGCGGCTGACGCAGGCCCGGTGGCGCCTTGAACCGCGGCCGGACATCGAGCGCCGCCGGGAACCCGCTGCGCGTCAGGGGCAGTGGACGTCGGGTCAGCGGGGCGGGTCCGGCACCTACCGCACCGGGCGGGCCCGCCGGGTGGTGATCTCCCGGTAGACGTACGCCGCGATCACCACGGCGAATCCCGCGTCGTAGAGAACCTGGATGTAGTGGGGCTGGTTGTACAGGAAGCCGTCGAACCAGTCCGCCTGCACCTTCTGCACCACGTCCACCACGATGTCCACGACGAGAAGAACCGCCGCCGCGTACCCCGCCCGCCGGGTCAGAGTCCTGGACCCGGGTGTCAGGAGAGCCGTCAGTGCCCCGAGGGCCAGCAGGGGGAGGAACACCATCGGCAGGCGCGTGACCTCGACGGGCGCCAACACGGCGTAATACACGAACAGGGCTACCGGGAAGCCGAGGCGAATCGCGCGGTCGATACCCGGACGCGCCACACCGTGGTGGAGTAGCCGGCGCCGCGGGCGGCGGTGCTAAGGGCCGGTCCGGCACAGGGGCGGAGGCCGGAGGCGGGCTCGGGATCGTTGCGGGTGCCGTGGGGGCGGGGGCGCTCCCGGCAGCGCGCGGCCGGGGCTCCTCGTCCTCGCGGACCAGCTGCCGCAGCGCCGCGGACAGCGCGGCAGCGTTCGGGTACCGCCGGGTGGGGTCCTTGTGCAGCAGGGTGAGCACCAGATCGTCCCAGGCCGGCGAGATCCCCGCGGCCACCGAGCTGGGTACCGGCGGCTCCTGCACGAGGTGGGCGGTGAGGTAGCCCACGGCGTCCGGGGCCTGGAACGGCAGCCGGCCCGTGACCAGCTCGAAGAGGACGCAGCCGAGCGCGTACAGGTCGCTGCGCGGCTCCGGGAAGCCGCGCGCCTGTTCGGGTGCCATGTACGGAGGCGTGCCCACGATGAAGCCGGTCTGCGTGAGCCGGTCCGACGTCGCGTACGGGTCGGCCGCCCGCGCGACACCGAAGTCCAGCACTTTCACGATGCCGGACGCCACGACGAGGACGTTCGACGGCTTGACGTCCCGGTGCAGGATCCCGGCGGCGTGCGCCTCGGCGAGCGCGTCGGATATCTGCGCGCCCCAGTGCGCCGCGACCGGCGGGGCCACGGTGCCCCGGTGCAGCATCGCGTCCAGGCCCTCGCCCCGGACCAGTTCCATGACCAGGAACGGGACCTTGTCCTCCCCCTCGCCGTCCTCGCCCAGGTCATGGATGGTCACGATGTTCGGGTGTTGCAGGCGGGCCGTGATCCGCGCCTCGCGCAGGAACCGGGCACGAGCCTCACCCCCGCGGCTGCCGCCGCCGGCGAGCACGGAGATCACCTTGACGGCGACGGCCCGCTCCAGTGTCTCGTCCTGCGCCTCCCACACCTGCCCCATACCGCCCTCGCCGAGCTGGCGCACCAGCCGGTATCGACCACCCAGAAGGTGCCCCTCCACCACCGCGACCCCCGATTGAACGCGATTTTTGGCCCGGCGGCTGAACCGCTCTGCGCCGCCCGGCAACGGCGCTCTCACCCCCTGAACATCTGAACCCGCCGAGGACGTCGTCGTCCTTACGGGACTTCGTTCAGAATGCGAAGCGCCACTCCTGGTTGACGATAAAGGGATCCGCCCGGAAGGGCCCAACAGCAGAACCATGCCCCTGGACGCAGTCCCAAATCTGCAGAACTGCACCCGGCGGTGGAGGTGTTGGGAACGACGGGTTCCGGGCGTCGAGGCACTTACCGCTCTGCTGACTCACCAAGAGGATGGCACCCGCGTCGGTGCCTGCGCCGTAAAAGGCCTGAATCGTCCAGAGCTGATTCTGTCCGCCGTGGCAGTCCCACAGAACGACCGGTGTGCCGTTGGCCGTACCGAAGCCCGAAACGTCCAGACATTTTCTGCCCGAGCCCCATCGGATCTCACTGCCGCCGGTCGACAGATCGTAGAGATTGAAGATGCTGCCGGCACCGCTCTCCAGACGGAGGCCTCTGCCGTTGAGGCAGGCCATGTCCCGACATCCTTCGCTGATGACGGACACCTGCAGGTTGGACCACCAGTTCGTCAGGTAGGTCGACGTGTGCCATTGGTCGGCCCGGGCCGGGGCGGGGAACAGCAGCCCCCACAGCGTGATGACCGCGAGCGCGGCCAGAAGGGCCTTGGATTTTTTCAGCATGCTCTCCCCTTTCGGGGCATTGCATTCGATCTCCACCATGACATGGAAGGGCGTAGGGCGCCCCACAAACGCCTGCGCCTCGCGCGCATCGCCGTTCGTCAACACAGTGGCCACAGGACATGCCGGTGACCGACATCGGTTCTCTGCAGCCCGTGGCGACCTTCTGCGACAAGTGCGACTGCGGATGCCCGCAGCTGTTCATCGACGAAGCAGCCCCTGCCGACCGCAGGGTCGTGATCACCGACGACTTCGGCCGGCAGGTATTCCGTCGCGGTCGCGTGAGGAGTTGGTGCCGGCCCGCCCGCGGCCCGCTCAGCTGCCGGGACGCACCACGAACGCGACTGAGCGGGTCTGCTGTGCCCGCCGTGCAGGACGAAGGGGACGGCGTCCCCTCCTTCCATCGGGTCTTCACCTTCGCCATCACGGCCACGGAATTCGGCGTCATGGTCAAGGTGCTGCCCGCCGGGATGTCCACGGACGAGGCCGTGCACGTGGCGGTGCGTTCCGCGGCGAGCAGCCCGTCGCGCGGCCTGAGGAAGTGCCGTCGGTCGGTCGGTTATCGGTGCCGGAGGGTACTGATGTCCTCTGTGTCCGGCCGGGGTCGGGCAGCGAGGACGGACCCGACGGCCTCCAGGACGGGGAGGGAGGCGTGGGCGGTGGCCAGGGCGATGTCCTTGGCCGCGAGGGAGACGGGGAAGTGGGAGCCCTCGGCGAAGGCGCGGGCGACCGCGCCGGCCAGGGGGCCCTTGGCCAGTTGGGTGCGGACCAGCTCCGCGGGCAGGCCGAGGGCCCGTCCGAGTGCGAGGGCCTCGGAGACCAGGGTGACGCCGCCGATCGCCGCGTTGATGAGGACGAGCTTGAGGGCCGCCCCCGCGCCGGGGGCCCCGCACTCGGTGATCTCGCCGAGCGGGCGGAGAACCGTACGGACGGGTTCGGGCAGGGGGCAGCCGCCCGCCAGGATCCACAGTTCCCCTGCGGCGGCCCGGTCCACACTGCCCATCACCGGGGCATCGGTCAGCGTCACCCCGACGGGGAGGCGGGCGGCCAGCGCGTGGATCGTGTCGGGGCCCACTGTCGAGGTGTCGATCCAGTGCGTGCCGGGCCGCAACGCCGGGATGATGGCGCCGGCCACGGTCTGCGCGGCGGCCGGGTCGGACAGCATCGTGACGACGACGTCGGCGTTGCGGACGGCGTCGGCCGGCCCGGCGGCGAGCCGGGCACCGGCGGCGACGAGCGAGGCCGCCTTGCGCTCCGTACGGTTCCAGACGGTCAGCGGGTGCCCGGCATCGAGCAGTCGGGCAGCCATGGGGGCGCCCATGCTGCCGAGTCCGAGGAATGCGATCTTCTCTGTGCTCTTCATGGGCCGACCGTAGGAAAGCCTCACCCATGCCACAAGCGAATGTCTAGCATGGCTGCCATGCACAATCCGCAGAGCTTGTACGAGGTGTTCCTGCGCGTGGCACGGGACGGGTCGTTCACCGCTGCCGCCCGAGGGCTGGGTTACACCCAGTCAGCCGTGTCCCGGCAGATCCAGGCCCTGGAGGAGGAGTGGGGCGCCGTCCTGTTCGACCGGCTGCCGCGCGGAGTGCGGCTGACCGAGGCCGGGCGGGTGCTGTTGCCGCACGCGCAGGGCATGCGGGACCGGCTGCGCGCGGCCCGCGCCGAACTGGACGTACTGCGCTCGCTGGGCGGCGGCACGCTGCGGATCGGGGCCTTCGCCGCCGCCGACGTGTCGCTGGTGCCGTGCGCCGTGTCCGCGTTCGGAGCGCGGCATCCGGGCGTGACCGTCGTCCACACGGAGGGCCCCACCGCCAAGCACGTGGCTCTGCTCGCGGAGGGCGGTCTCGACGTGGCCGTCCTGAGCGCTCCCGACGGGGTGCCGCCCACGGGTCCGGATCTGCATCTTCTGTTGGACGAGCCGATGTACGTGGCGCTGCCGCAGGGGCACCGGTTCGCCGGGCGGGCCCGGCTGCGGCTGGCTGAAATGGCCGACGAGCCGTGGATCGAGGGCGACGTCCGCCCCGACCGGACCCTGCTGGCGCCGGCGCTGGCCAACGGGTTCCGGCCGCAGGTGGCGTTCCGGGTCAACGACTGGACGGCCAAGCTGGGTTTCGTCGCGGCGGGCCTCGGCATCACGGTCCTGCCGGCCCTCGCGGCCGGGGCGGCCCGGGCGGACATCGCCCTCGTCCCGGTGGACCCGGCGGACCTCCCTCACCGTAAGGTCTACGCCGGCACCCCCTGCGGCCGCACCCCCTCTCCCGCGACCACGGCCTTCCTGACGGACCTGCGGGAGGCGGCGGAGTCGGTGGTGCGCTGAGGTGCCTGCGCTGCCGGTGTCGCCCAGGAAGCAGGTGCCCTCCGGCTCCGGCATCCGCCCTCCCGGCGTTTCATGCCGGCGTGGCCGCGGTCACAGGTGAGGCGATCGCTGTGTTCGCGGTACCCGTGAGCAGCTGAACCCATCCGTTCCGCTACCATGTTCGATCGAACAGCGATCGACTGTAAATGTGAATAGCGCCTGAAGAAGCGGTATCGCGAGTGTTTTCACGGATAGACGGCGGAATCAAGTCCGCTGCGTGGCGTCAACCACGGGTCGTGCTGTGGGCTGCGGTGAGTGTGATGGCCCTCGGGTTCCTTGTCGCACTGGAGATCGCCGCCCGCCGCTACGGAGTACAAGGACCGGTTACCAGCCAGGCGCGAGAGGTGATATTCGCTCCGCGGTCGGGGACGGTGCTGTACGCGGGCATGACGTTGGTGCTGGTGGTGCTCAGCTGGCGGCAGCGGTTCATCGCGGTCGGTGCTGCGATCGGCATCGACCTCGTTTTCTGGCTCGTGCGGCGGGCGGTCGGCGCCGAGATGATGTTCGGCAACGGCGCGTTGTGGGTGACTTTGGCCTGTGCCGTCATCGCCGTCACACGCCGCACCGGCCAGGACCGTGTCCTGTTGCTGAAGGGCGTCGGACTGGCCCTGCTGCTGGTGGCCGGCCGCAAGACCGGCTACACCTGGCTGCTGATCACGTCGAAGACGCGCCCGATGGTGCTCGACCAGTACGTGGCGACCGCCGATCACGCGTTGGGCAACCCGTCATGGGTCGTGGGCCGGATCGTCGAGGCCACCGGCCCGGTCGGCTTTCGCGTCCTAGAGTTCGTCTACATCCAGCTCGCGGTGATGGCCGTCGTGGTCGCGCTGTACCAGCTGCGCAACGTGGCGGTCGACCGCCGCTTCCCCGGCCATCATCTGGTGCGCACCTTTCTCGTCATCGGCCTGCTCGGGCCGGGCATCTACATGCTCTTCCCGGTCGTCGGACCGATCTTCGCCTACGGGGGAGACGGGGGGCACTGGGCAGTGGCCAACCTGTGGCCGGACACGCCGTCGCAAGTCGGTACCCCGCACCCGATGCTCTTCGACGGGATCACCCCGCGCAACTGCATGCCCAGTCTGCACACGGCGTGGGCCACGGCGATCTTCATTCATTCCCGCAGGGGCCCGCGGGCTCTGCGGTACGCAGGCGTGTTCTGGCTGATCGCCACGCTCGGCGCAACGCTGGGCTTCGGCTACCACTACGGCGCGGACATCGTCGCCGGGGTGGTGTTCACCTTCACGATCGAGACGGCGCTGCGCACGCTCGACCGCGGCTGGGACAGGTCGGGAATCCAGCTGGTCGTCTACGGCACCGCGGTCTTCGCCGCGCTCTTGGCGTCGTATCGCTATCTGTCGCTGGAGATGGCCGCATATCCGTGGGTCTTCGGGCCGCTGCTCATTCTGGCGATGACGTCAGTGGTCTACGGCTATGTACGGACCACCAAGCGGTGGGAACGGAATGACGCGTCGGTGCATGTGCCGGAACCGCGAGGCGAACGGGAGCCTGAACTGGTGTGAGCCGCGATGCAGCGGTTTGTGGGCCGAGCGTCTCGGCGTCCGGGTTCCACCGGTCGATCCACGCAGCGGCCACGGGGCCGCACGCAGGTCCGCCGACGGGGACCTGGGTGCGCGGATCGAGAAGATCCACGAGGAATCGAACGGCCCCGGCGGAGTGCCCCGGATCGCCCGGGAACCGCGGGAGCGGCACGGTGTGGTGAACCACAAGCGACTCGCGGGGCTGATGCGCGAGCGTGGGCCCCGTCGGGAGGCATCCGCGGCGCAGGGTCCGGCCGACGGTCGAGGACCGAGCGTGCCGCCGGCACCGGACCTGGTGGGGCGTACGTTCGCGGCCCCGGCGCCGGACATGCGCCGAGCTCCAGGTGGATGCATTTGAGGTCGGCGGCCGCGGCCGCCGCAGACCACGTTGAGCACGCCCGGCGGCAGGTGCGCGGCCGCGATGCGGGCCGGCAGCGCGGTCGAGGCGTGCGGCGGCGAGCCCGGCGCCGAGCACGATGACGTCGTGGCGCGTTGTCTGGCCTAACGGCCCGTGGGGAGGTTGGCGCCGCCGGTGCAGTCGATGACCACGCCGGTGATGAAGCCGTTCGCGGCCAGCATGTGGACTGCCCCGGCGACCTCCTCGGGACGGCCGACCCGGCCCGCGGGCGTGGTTGCGGCGAGGCCGTCGAAGAGCGTCCGGCGTTCCTCGGCCGGCAGCGCGTCCCACCAGGGGGTGTCGATGACTCCGGGGGCCACCGCGTTGATCCGCAGCGGTGCCAGCTCCACGGCGAGCGGCGGGACCATGGCCTGCACCGCACCGTTGATCGCGGCGAGCCCTGCGGTCCCGGGGAACGCGGCACGGGCCGAGGCGGCGGTGATCAGGGTTGCCGAGCCGTTCGTGTTCAGCCGGGGCAGCGCTGCCTGGAGGATGCGGATCTGTGGCCAGAACTTGCCTTCGAAGCCGGCGGCGAGGCGGTCCAGGTCGAGTTCGGCGAACGCGCCGCTGCCGGCCGCGCCGCTGACCGCGATGACAAGGTGGTCGATCGGACCGGACTGTGCGAAGAAGGCGGCGATCGCGTCCGGGTCGGTGGCGTCCATCCGGTACGCCGTGGTCTTCCCGCCGATGCGTTCGATGGCGGCGTCGAGGCGGCCCTGGTCGCGTCCCGTGACGACGACCTCGGCTCCGTCGGCGGCAAAGCGGGCCGCGGTGGCCTCGCCGATGCCGGAGCTGCCGCCCATGACGGCGACGCGCTGTTCGGTGAAGGTCTGGGTTAAGGCGGTCACGGCGCACTCCTCTTGTCGAGAACAACGGTCTTGATATCGGCAACGCGTCAAAGATTTGCCGATACTGCTAGTCTCGTCAAGCTCTGAAAACCAATCGACGACAAGGGCAGGCAACGGTATGGACCCCGACGGGCCGCGCCCCCACACAGGGCGCCGCCGCAACGAAGCCACACGCCGCGCCATCCTGGACGCGACCATCCGGCTCCTGGCCGAGGCCGACGGCGCGCCGGTCACGACCGACGCCATCGCCCGCGCGGCGGGCATCGGAAAGCAGACGCTGTACCGCTGGTGGCCCTCCAAGGGCGCGGTCCTCCTGGACGCGCTCACCGACCGGTCCGAACAGGACGTGCCGGCCCCCGACACCGGTTCGCTCCGCGAGGACCTCCGCACGGTCATGGCGGCCACCTTCGAGGGAGCCCAGCGCTCGCCCACGGCCTCCGCCCTGCGCACGCTCCTGCGCGAGGCCGCCTCCGACCCCCACCTCGCCGAACTGATGCAGTCGTTCACCGGCGCTCGCCGCGCCGCCCTGAAGCTCGTACTGGAACGGGGCCGCGACCGCGGCGAACTGCCTCCGGACGCCGACCTCGAACTGATGGCGGACCAGGTCTACGGCGTCTTCTGGTACCGCTTCCTGCTCGGCCACGCCCCCCTCGACAACGAGACCGCCGACCGCCTCACGAACTCCCTGCTGCCCCCACCCGACGCGACGCCGACCAGACGGGTCTGACGGACACCACGGCCCCACCGACAACACTTCGTTCGACCGCATGTGTCCACCGGGCACGGCATACGAGGTGAACCGGTGCCTCCTTCTGCGTACGCTTCCACCAGAACGGACGTGGTGGGGGCGGTACAGCATGAAGAAGGAAGCAACAGCACACCGGTGGGGGTCGACCCTCGATTCGGTGGTGGTGTACGCGCAGGGTGCGCTCTGCCGCCGCCTGGCCCGCGGAAGTGTGCCGCCCGACGGCAAGGTGCGGGTGGCGGGACTGCCCCGGTCGCTGGAGCCGGGCTCCCTGCGGGCCCGGGTCCTGGGCGCCCCGGGAGTGCGTGTCACCGAGGCCCGGGTGGAGATCGAGGCCGGCGCGCCCGGTGCGGGGACACCCGACGGGTTGCTCCGCGAGGTCGAGCGGCTGACCGACGCTTACGCGGCGGCGCAGGCCGGCCGGGACCGACAGCTCGGCCTGATCGAGGAGATCAAGGGGCTCAAGCCGGTCCCGCCCGTCCGCAGGAAGGACGAACCGCACCGCCGCACTCCGGTCGACGCGTGGCTGGACCTCGCCGACTTCGTCGACGAGCGGCTGATGCGACTGCACTCCCGTCTCGCCGAGCTGGAGCGGACCCTGAGCACCGTGGAGCACGAGCTCGCCGTCGCCACCGACCGCCTCGCCCGCGCCTCGACCGACGCGCCGTCAGCACACGTGGAGACCGCGGTCTGCGCGGTCCTCACCCTCGACCTCACCGGGGGAACCAGAGCGGCCCCGGCCTCCGACGACGTCCAGGCGGCCGTGACGGAACCGGAGCCGGATCTGGAGCTGGAGCTGGAGTACGCAGTCCCGGGGGCGGTGTGGGTGCCGACCTACCGGCTCACCTGCCACCAGGGCGACACGGACGGCCGTCTCCTGATGCGTGCCTCGGTCGCCCAGCGCACCGGCGAGGACTGGTCCGGTGTACGCATCGCCCTGGCCACCGCCGACCTCAGGCGTGGCAACGACCTGCCCAGGCTCCGCTCGATCCGCCTCGGCCGCCGCCAAGCCGCTCCCGCGCCGTCCGGCTGGCGCGAGCCCCCGGCCGGGCTCGGCGACCTGTTCTCCGGATACGACGCCGCGGGCCCCGGCCCCGCCGTCCGAGCGGCGTCGGCGGCCGCCGCAGGCGCGCCCGTGCCGATCCCCGCCCCGGCCGGCTCCGCCGCGCCGCCGCCCCTATTCCCGCCGTCGGCCCCGGCTTCGCTGCCCCCGGCACCGCAGGGCTACGCCGGCGGAGGTCCCGGCCTCGCGCCGCGGGCTCCCTCGGGACGGCCCGTCGGCAGAGCGCGTACGGGCGGCGCTGCCTCCTTCGCGGGGGCACCCGCCCCGGCCATGCCGACCGCCGCTCCCGGCGGCGCCCCGGCACCTCCTCCGCCGCCGCCCCCGGTGGTCGGACCGCCTCGGCCGAGCGGCACCGAGCTCGACTACGCCGGCCTCGTCCTGAGCGGCCCGGACGAACCGGGCGCACGCAGGGGCCGGCTGTTCCCCGACGCCCCCTCCGACCCGGTGGCGCAGGAGCAGCGCCGCCGCGCCGAAGCGGTGGCCTCGTTGCCGCTGCCCGGCCACGCGGTACGGCCCCGCGGGTCGGCGGGCTCCTTCGACCACCGGTTCGACGCCGCCGCACGCACCGAGATCCCGTCGGACGGAACCTGGCACACGGTCACCGTCACCGAGTTTCCCGTCGGGCTGCGCACCGAGTACCTCACCGTGCCGTCCGTGGAACAGGCTGTGTACGCGACGCTGGTGCTGTCCAACGCAACCGACCAGGCGCTGCTGGCCGGTCCGGTCGAGGTCACCGTCGACGGCGAGTTCCTGCTGACAGCGGCCCTGCCCACGCTTGCTCCCGGCGCCGTCCGCAGGGTCGGGCTCGGCCCCGCCGAGGGCATCCGGGTCACCCGCCGCACACATCTGAACGAGTCGACATCGGGCCTGCGCAACAACACCACCGTGCTCGACCACCGCGTCCACGTCGAGCTGGCCAACGGGCTCGCCGGAACCGTCACCGTCGAAGTCCGCGAGCGGATACCCGTCACCTCCGAGCCGGACGTCCGGATCGAGGAACGGGCCGACTGGACGGCACCCGAGCCGGGCACCGGGCCCGAGAACCACGCCCCCGGCACCCGCCTCTGGCGGCTGGACCTGCCCGCAGGCGCCACCGCCGCCCTCGACGGCGGCTACGAGATCCGCATCCCGACCGGCAAGGCCCTGGCCGGCGGCAACCGCAGGAGCTGACAACCGCCATGACCACGGCCCCGAAGCCGATCGCCCTCCCCGTCACCGCCGTCACCTGCCTTGAGGACCGCGCCCACATCGAACGGTCCGTCGTCCTCGACCTGGCGGCCGGCGTCCAGCGGCTGCGCCTCGGTCCGGTCAGCGCGCTCGCCGTCGACCGGACCCTGCACGCCGGACTGACCGCCGATTTCGCCGCGACCGTGCTCGACGCGCGGATCGTGCGGACCTGGACGCCCCGCGGGCCGCTGCCGTCAGCCGAGGACGACTCCGCCCTCCGCCGGCGAGTGCACGAACTGGAGGAGGAAGAGAAGACCGTCAAGCGGCGACGGGACCGGCTGCGCGCCCGCCTCGACGTGCTCGGCCACCTCACCACCGACCTCCTGCGGGACATCTCCGAAGGCGCCGGCACGGGCGAGACCGACCGGACCCGCTGGGCCGCCGAACTGGACCGGGTGGACGACGAACGTGACACCCACGGGGCACAACTCCGCACCGTCCAGGCCCGCCTCACCGCACTCGAATCCGAACTCGGCACCACGCGCCGGGCCATGCACCTCGCCGAGGAGGAACCCGCCGAGTTGGTCGGCCACATCGACCTGACCGTCCACACCGAGACCGCCGGCCCGGCCGAACTACGCCTGACGCACCTCTCCCCGTGCGCACTGTGGCGGCCCGCCTACCGGGCCGTGCTCGACGGGGACTCTCTGACGCTGGAGACCGACGCGATGGTCTGGCAGCGCACCGGCGAGGACTGGTCCGATGTACGACTGACCCTGTCGACAGCCCGCTCGGCGCTGACCACCACCCCGCCGCGGCTTGACGAGGACAGGCTCACCCTCACCGACCGCTCCGCGGCGGAGCGCCGCACGGTCGACATCGAGCTGCGCGAGGAGGAGACCGGGGACCTCGGCCCGACTCCGGTACTGGGCCTGCCGGGCGTCGACGACGGCGGCGAGGCACGCGTACTGGGCGCCCCTGCACCAGTGTCCGTGCCCGGAGACGGTCGCGCCCACCGGGTACCGCTGTCCGCCTTCACGACGGGTACGAGCAGCGAGTACGCCTGCTCACCCGAGACGGCGGCCCTGGTCACCCAGGTGGTGCGGTTCGACAACCTCTCCGGTCACGCCCTGCTCTCCGGTCCGGTCGACCTGGTCCGCGGCAGCGGGTTCACCGGCCGGGGCACGCTCGACATGACTGCGCCCGGCGCGCCCGTCGAACTCGCCTTCGGCAGCCGCGACGACCACGCGGTGATCCGGCGCACCGGGGAATCGAGGGACACCGCGGGGTTCCTGCAGAAGACCGTTGTCACCCGCACGGTGGAGGTGCACCTGTCCCGGTTCTCCGCACCCGGCGAACAAGGCGACCGCGTGGTGGTCCTCCGCGAACGGATACCGGTCTCCGAGGTCTCCGCCGTGGAGGTCCGACTGCGCAAGGACGCCTGCTCTCCGGCCCCCGACGCCGTCGACTCCGAGGGCATCGTCCGCTGGGACGTCCCCCTCCCGCCCGGTGGTCGCAGCACGGTCACCCTGGTGTACGAGCTGTCGGCGAACTCCAAGGTCACGGGAGTCTGAGTCCGCGAGTCCGGCCTGGCCCCGCTCCCGGCGGTGCGGGATCCCCCGTCGCCTGCCCTGGCAGCCGCCGACGGCCTCGGCGAGGCCTCCTCCCGGCCGCGGGGGTCGGCGAGCCGGCTGACGTCCTGCCGGTGGCGGGCCGGCACGTCGAGGGATTCCGGGCTTGGGCTGTGGGCGGGCCCGGCAGGGACAGGGGGCGGCAGCGGCCATCCGTGCTGAAGTGGATCTCTTCTGGTGGGAGGCTTCAGGGCAAAGCGGGTGAAATCGAGTAATTCGGTTTCCCGTCCGGCCGCGATCGGGGGATAAGGGTGACGAGGATCGGCAGCTGGCAAGGCTGCCGCCGCCAGCGACGAGGGTGGGACATGGCATCGGAGCCTGGAAGCCGGAGAACCTCTGCCGGCACAGCAACCGCTTCGGGCCCGAGGGCGACACCGCGTACGCGACCCGGCTCAATCCCCCGTCCGGCACGATCACCCGGCTCGGCCCCGACCTGCCCGGGGCACAGGAGGCCGGCGATCCGCGCGCGGCCGATCTGGGTGACGCCGTCTGAAATCCAAGCCGCTTCTTCCCCTATGGCGGCTTCGGCCTTCGCGACGAAGGCGAACGCGCCCGCCAGGGCTCGCACGACCTGTTCCGGCGCGGCGTCGAGGCCGTCACGGTACGGGCCCGGCCGATGGGCTCCCGACAGGTGACGGCGCGGCCCGCGATGTCTTCGTGCTCGGCGACCTCGGCGACCTCGGCGACGAGCCGGCCTCGGCCGCCGCACCGCTGACCCTCCTCGGCCCGAGCGGCTGCCGGATCGGATCCCGGATCGGCTCCCGGATCGGTACCTCCGGCTTCGAGCGCCCCGGCCGATCCCGGCTCCGGAACCTCACCCCGCGCATCCCGAAGACCTGCATCCGGCACGGACTTGCGCCGGGCAGCCGGCCTCGGCGCTCGCTGCTCCGTTACCGCGGCGGGCGCATTCCCGACCAAGCCTGCCCCGTCGGCACGACCACACCCCGGCCGTGCCGCTCCCACCGCATCCGGAGGATGGACCCATGCCGCTGAAGAAATACGGTGTGTTGGCCGCCCGCGCCATCGACCGGCGCCGGGAGGGATCCAGCGACACGCCGCACTACCAGATCCACCTCACCGATGATGCTGGCACCCACTACCGTGCCGCCGTCAACGTCGAGTCGCAGCAGGCCCCCTCGGAGCTGCTGTATCTGGCCGACGACGATTTCCGCCACCCCGTGACCGAGCTGCTCCCGCCGGCCGGGAGTGGATGGACGGCCCTGGCGTCGCAGCCGGGGGAGGCGAGCCTCGACTTCATCCGCGGCAACCTGTTCGACCCGGCCTCGATGCGAATGCTTCCGCCCGATCTCGCGGGCTCCGACAACGACCTGGCCGACCTGCTCGACCACTACGTACAGCGGGCCATTGCCGACCCCACCGCAGCCGTGTATCTCTTCGGGCAGCGTTTCGGCCCCGAGGCGAGCATCGCCGACAAGGTGTTCGGGTTCCGGCCCGGCAACGGCGTCCACGACATCCACATGAACCAGGGCAACAGCGGTCGGTTCCGCTCCGACAACGGAGTCTGGCAGGACGGCGCCCTGCTCGTGCGCCTGCCCGCCGAAAACCGCTGGGTCGCGGTCTTCCTGGCCTTCCAGTCCCAGGCCTGGCACACCGACGACACCACCGGCCATCCCATCGACACCGCACCTCCCCGCCCCGCCGACCGCGCGGAACCCCTGCGGATCATGGCCGCACTGGTCAACCCCGCCGGCCCGGCGGCCGAAGCCGAAATCGTCACGGTGCTCAATGCTTCTCCCGCGCCGGTCAACCTCCAGGGCTGGCGGCTCGCCGACCGCAACCAGAAGACCATCCCGCTCCCCGCCGGCCTGCTCCAGCCCGGCACCACTCTCACGGTCCAGGGCGGCAACGGATTCCACCTCGACAACCAAGGCGGCACGATCACTCTCCTCGACCCGGACGGCCTCAAAGTCCACGGCGTCGCCTACACCGCGCGACAAGCCGAACGTGAGGGACAGACCATCACCTTCTGAACGCTCCGGCCCACAGGCGCCACCAGCCCCCTCGCCCGCCGGTCGAAGCGACATGGCCGACGGGCGGGGGCGGTCTTCGCACAGCTGTTCCGGAAACCGCGCGGCCCAAGCGCGCCACAGGTGCCCACGGCCGAGGCGGCTCTACCGTCCGGGCGGACGGGATCGCGGCCTCGATCGAGCGGACCGGTGCATTTGGGGCGCCAGCGGCTGATCACCGAGCGTGAGGGGTGCATTCCGTTGCAGCCCGGCGCCCCTATTGCCCCGATATGATGCATTCGTGATCAGAGCAAGGCGATCGGGGCGCCGCCGCCCCCTCTACGGCGGCCGGTGGGACGCTGCCCTGCTGTCGCCGGTGTTCGTCACCGTGCTCATCACCGCTCTGGCGTTCTCCACACCGAGGGAGTTCGCCTTCAGCCGCCTCCTGCCTGCCGCACCGGCTCTCGCGGCCGCGATGTGGCCCGTACTTCCCACGATCTTGCTGGGGGCGTTCTGCCTGCTGGTCATGATCGGCCTGAGCTTCGCCTACACCGACCTGGGGACTCCCTACACGGCGGCTGCGATCATTGCGGTCACCCTGGCGGCCGCATACGCAAGCCACGTCCGGCTCCAGAGGGAGGAGACGCTCCTCCACGTCCGGCTCATCGCCGACACAGCCCAGAAGGTACTGCTGCGCCCCCTGCCGCGCCGCATCGCGGATGTCGAGATCGAGTCGCTGTACCTGGCGGCCCAGGAGCAGGCCCGGATCGGCGGAGACTTCTACGAGGCGGTCGACACGCCGTTCGGGGTCCGTCTGCTCATCGGCGACGTACGCGGCAAGGGCCTGGCGGCCGTAGGGGCGGCCTCAGCGGTGATCAACAGCTTCAGGGAGGCCGCGTACGACGAGCCCGACCTGAGGGGCGTCGTCCATCGCCTGGAGGCCAGCATCTCCCGCCACAGCGACGCGTTCCCCGCTCTGGACCTGCCAGAGCGCTTTGCGACCGCTCTGCTCGCTGAGATCCCGAATAGCGGAGGCCGCATCAGCATCCTCAACTGCGGACACCCCCCGCCCCTGCTCGTCCGCCGAGGCGAGATCCGCGTCCTGGACCCCACCACCCCCTCTCCGCCCCTCAACCTCGCCTCGCTCATCGGAGACCACTACTGCGTCGACACCCTCGTCTTCGCCCCGGGCGACCAGCTGCTGCTGTACACAGACGGTGTCACGGAGGCCAGGGATCGCGACGGTGAGTTCTTCCCGCTGCCGGAGTGGATGCGTCGGCAAAGCCCGGCGCCGCCCCGCGAACTGCTCGACCGGCTTCACGAGGCCCTGGTGCACTACAGCGGCGGAAGGCTGGAGGACGACATCGCGGTCCTTGCCCTGCGGTCCACGAGCATCCAGGTCCAAGCGCAGCCCGTATAGGCGGCGGGAAGCGGCGGTGGGACGCGCTGGCCGGACGAAACCGGCCGGATCCCCGATGGCGGCGGCATGCCGGACCTTGCAAGGCCGGCGCGAAGGCGCCGTTCGGGTCACGGAGGGGGTACTTGGTGGTGAAAGCCGTTCGGCTTGCGATCGTGGCGGCCGTCGCGAGGGTAGACCGTCCTGGCAACGACCGCCCCGCAGCCATCGAGGAGCCAGCCATGTACGCAGCAGTCCGGCGGTACGAAGGGGTGACCGACCCCGCCGAGGCGGCACGCATCGTGCGAGAGGGGTTCGTGCCGCTCATGAGCCGGGTCCCCGGCTTCGTGGCCTACTACTGGATCGATGCCGGGAACGGAGTGATGGTCTCGACCAGCGTCTTCCAGGACCAGGCCGGTGCCGAGGAATCGATTGCGACCGCGGCGGACTTCGTGCGGGACCACCTCGCACCACTGCTCCCGACCCCTCCTCAGGTCCTGGCCGGGGAAGTCGTGGCTGCCGCATAGTGGCGCAAGAACGCAGGGGCCCGACCGTGAGCGATACGACGACTCTCGACCTACGACCACAAGCCCGGGCCGTGGCCCGACTCTCGGCGGCAGTCCCGGACGACCGGCTCGCCGATCCGACGCCCTGCCCCCAGTACGCGGTCAGCGACATGCTGAGCCACCTCGCACACCTTGCCGTCGCCTTCCGCGACGCAGCCCGCAAGAATCTGGGGCCCACGACCGACACGGCACCCGACGCAGCAGCCGTGCCCGCCCTGCCCGGCCAATGGCGCGAGGAACTGCCCCGGGTCCTCACCGAAATGGCCGAAGCATGGATGGACCCGGCCGCCTGGACCGGCATGACCCGCGCAGGCGGCGTGGACCTGCCCGGCGAGATTGCGGGTGCCGTGGCCGTCGATGAACTGGTGATCCACGGCTGGGACCTCGCGCGGGCCACTGGCCATGAGTACGCCCCCGATGCGGCCGCGCTGCGCGCTGCGCACGCCTTCCTGCTGGCGGCCGCCGAGGACGAGGACCGCGGTGGGGGCATCTTCGGAGCCGTCGTGCCCGTACCGGACGACGCTCCGCTGCTGGACCGGGCAATCGGGCTGAGCGGACGCGATCCGGGCTGGACACCGCCGACGTCCCTGTGACGCCGCCGCCCGGGTCTTGGAGACCGTGCCGCGTTGCGCCGGCTCTGCAGGGCGCTCTGAGCGGGGACCGGGTCCGGTCAGGTCACCATGCGACGTGCTGGTAGTCCTTGAGGAGGACCCCGTGGACGGGCGCGCCCGCTTGTCCTTGCACGATGGGGTGGTAGATGCGGGCTGCGCCGTCGACGATGTCCAGCGGAGGGCGAAATCCGGTGGCGGCGTGCCGTTCCCGCGCGGGGAGGGGCTTTTCGTCGGTGACCCACCCGGTGTCGACGCTGCAGGTGTGGATGCCGCGGGAGGCCAGGTCGGCGGCGCTGGTGCGCGTGAGCATGTTCAGGGCTGCTCTGGCCATGTTGGTGTGCGGGTGGTCGCTGGTCTTGTTCCGGACAGTGAACTGGCCTTCGACGGCAGATACGTTGACCAGGTAGCGGTGTGCGTGCGGGGAGGCGTCGAGCAGGGGCAGTAGGCGGTCTGCGAGCAGGAACGGCGCGACGGCGTTGACCAGCTGGACTTCCAGCAGTTCGACCGGGTCGACCTGTCCCAACCGCAGCGTCCAGGAGTTGGTGGCGGACGTCTCGGTCAGCAGGCCCGCCTCGTCCACGGTTTCCCGCGGCAGCAGGGCGGCGGCCGCCGATGGCTCAGCCGTGTCTGCGGTGCCGGCCAGGGTGTTGCCCGTCTCGGGCCGGGGGGTGAGTTCTGTCGTCCACGGCAGGGGCGCAGTACGGGGGCCGGGCGCGAGGAATCCCGGAGCGGTCCAGATCCGAGCCGCGGGAAGTGCGGTTCGGGCGGTGGTCTCGGCGGCGACCAGCGCACTGTAGGCCTCAGGGGTGCGGCGCAGGGTCTGAGCCGCGTTGTTGATCAGAATGTCCAGGGGACGGTCCTGCGCGAGCAGATGGTCGGTGAACGCCAGGACCTGCCGGGGATCACGCAGGTCGAGGGCGGCGATCTGCAGCCGGTGCCACCAGCCGGCGGCGCCGGGCGCTGCGGCGAACCGGCGTTCTGCATCGCGGGGGAAGCGGGTGGTCACGGTGAGCTCGGCCCCGTCCCGCAGAAGCATCAGCGCGGCCTGGTAGCCGATCTTGACGCGTCCGCCGGTCAGCAGCGCACGTCGGCCGGTCAGGTCGGTGCGGGCCGTGCGTCGGGTGAAGTTCTCCTCGGCGCACTGGGGACACAGCAGGTGGTAGAAGTGATGGACCTGCCGGTAGTGGTTCTTGCACACGTAGCAGCGTTGCGGGCGGTTCAGCAGCTTGAGAGGCCTGCGGTCGTCCGGGGTGCCGTCCGGCGATCGGCGCTTCGCACCAGGGCCAGGGGCGGGCCGATGCGCGATGTACTCCCGAACGGTCAGGTCTTGCCGGGTGGGAGTGTCGGTGGGCAGCGCGGCGTCCATGGTGCGTTCGGGGGCGCCGGTGGCGGTGGAGGCGAGCAGCTTCGCGTCGGCTGCTGTCCGATCTGCGCGTGCCTGAGCGCGTCGCCGGTGCCGGCCGTCGCGTACGAGGTCGCTGGCGGCCTGTTCCAGCAGACGGCGCTGAGCATCATCCACGGGGAGTTGTTGTGCCTGGTGCAGCAGCTCCAGGCAGGCCTGTATGAGATTGCTGCCCAGCGGCATACCTGTGGCGGGAGTCGCCGAAACAGCTGGCTGCACCAGAATTCCTTACTCGAACATGTGAGCGCTTCACGCGGCAATGACCGCCCATGATGCATGACTTATACGACATCCGTCACTCGCATTCAGTTCCGGCGTGAGCCCCGCCCTTGCTCACCGCGCCACTGTGCCCGGGCACAGGAGCCGAGGCGAACGAGGTCAGTGGTCGTGTCGCATGCCGTGCTCCAGCTGCTCGGGCCGGATCGCGTCGGCAGTGTCGCCGAGGGGCACCAGGCTTGATCGGCCGCCGGGCCCGGTTGCGGTGAACGGGATACCCAGGCTCTGGCACATGCGGGAGGCGCGCCCCAGGGCACTGAACGTCATGGGGGAGGGAGCGTCCGTCGGCAGGTGGATCGTGACCCGACTCGGATGGTGGGCGTGGACGAGGGCCTCGATCTGGAGGGCAGCCGCCGCCCGGTTGGTGACGTCCAGTTCCTGGGGGATCTCCACATGCAGGGTGCCTTCGGTGATGTGGTGACTGATGACCATGATCTGCCTCCCGCCCGCCGGGACCCGGACGGCACCGCCGCAGCAAGACCGTGTCCGGTACCAGTGTGGGACGCACGCCTGGGACGGGCGAGCCAGCATCGTGCCGCCCTGCAAATGAGATGACTTTTCGGGCTGTCGCGCGGGCAAACGGGCCATGTACGCCTCGGTCTGCCTGCACGACGGCCAGCCTCAGCGGGCGGTGAGAAGCAGGTGCTTTGCCAGGATGCCCGGCACCACTGGCGAGTCCGGGCCCGCTCTTCGGCCTTCGGCGTCCTCGCCGGTGAAATCCACCACGCCCGCACCCGTCGGCCGGGCCGCGCGCACGGCGCAGTCGGAGCCGCCACCGGCAGAGCGGCTTGCCGCAAAGGTCGATCCCCTCCCGCCGGAGCGGGCCGCCGACACCCTGGCGGGGTATCCGTCAACACGCGGCGCCAGGCTTGCGTTGCCCGGTCACGCTGGTGGGCCCCGTCGATCTGGGCCGGAATCAGCCGCCGCCTCTGTGGAGGAAGAGGAGAAGGCTGCTCGCTTGGGCGGGGGTCAGGTCAACCGGAACGTCGCGGGGAGCCGGTCTTCCGTCGGCAATGGCGAGGAGGCAGCCTTCGGCTTGTTCGGGTGGGACGCTGTCGAGGATTTCGTTGATCAGTTTCATCATCTCTTCGTCAGAGAGCGTTTCCGGATCGCTGAGGTTCTTCGGCTTCTTCTTGTCCATTTCCGGCCTCACCGCGTAGTCATGTGATCGAGCCGGGCCTGACACTGCCCGGTGTCCGTTCGGCTGTCGGCTGGGTCAGGTCCGTCCTGTCACCAGGCCGGACGAGCCCCATGCCTGGGTCCGACCCGGCGCACGAGCAGCGGGGGCCGAGTAGCCCCAGACGCCAAACGATGGAGCCGGGACCAAGGGCTTCGTACGCGCGAGAGAGCTGCCGGCACCCTGGAAGGACACGCCTCAGGCCGACGGCGCCCTACTGCTCAGCATGGGCGATGCGCGGGAGGCCCGCGAGGCGAGCCGGGCGCCGCAGCCTGCGCACCGTGAGCGCCGAGCCCGCCTCGGGGCACGGCAGTGGGCGTTCAGTTGGACTCGACTCACACCCATCGGATGGTCACGGCGTTGCATCGCGAACGGCCCGACGTCCCTTCGCCACGACGATGTGCGGGAGGTGCGGGTCTGCTGTCCGGCCAAGGGATCCGCGCAGGGTGGGCGGGTCAATGGACGGAGACCCAGCCGATGACGGAGGTGATCGCGCCGCCCAGCGGCACAGCGGCGACGGCAAGGAGAGTGCCGAGGGGGTGACCGACCGCCAGTAGCGCCGATAGCGTAACGGGGTATGGATCATGACGAACAGTTACTTCGTGCCTCGTCGTTCGGTGTGGCGGCGGCCGCATACGCCGAGCACCGTCCGGACTACGCGCAGGCCGCGGTGCGCTGGGCACTCGAACCCGCGCCCGGTCCTCGCGTGCTTGACATCGGCGCCGGAACCGGCAAGCTGACCGCCACGCTGGTCGCGCTGGGCGCCGAAGTCATTGCGGTCGAGCCCGACCAGGCGATGCTGACCGAGCTGCGCCGCTCGCTGCCGGCTGTCCGTGCCCTGCCGGGCAGTGCCGAGGCGATACCGCTGCCGGACGCCTCGGTCGACGCCGTGCTGGCGGGCAACGCCATGCATTGGTTCGACATGGCCGTCGCGGGACCCGAGATCGCCAGGGTCCTTGCGCCCGGCGGCATCCTTGCCGGCCTGTGGAACCTCATGGACGACCAGGTCGAGTGGGTCGCCGGGCTCGTGCGGGTCGGCGGGACCGCAGCGATCGGCCCGCGCGACACGCCCACCAGCTGGCGTGCCGCGACGGCCGGCATGCACCTTCCAAAGACAGGTGTGGGGCCCCGGTTCGGCTCGCCGGAGCAGACCGAGTTCCCGCACGGGCAGCGCCGTACCGCCGACTCTCTCGTCGCGACGATCGCGACGCGCGCAGGGATGCTCGTCATGCCGGAACAGGAACGGGAGGCCACACTGGGCCGGATCCGCGGATTCCTCACGGGTCGACCGGAGACCGGCCGCGGCGAGTTCACGGTACCGATGGTGACCGGCGTGCTGCGTGTCCGGCGGCTGTGAAGCATCACGTCGGCACCCGAGCCTGATGCACGGCCGCGAGTACGCGGGAACCGGCCGCGCACCAGCGCTCTCACCATGCATGCCGTTCACCCGCTCACGGCAGAGCACCATGCGACCTGCCAGTAAGCGACTGAACACTTCAGATGGGGAGGGAGGCGCTGGTGCTCGCCACCCGGTACGCCAAAACCGCCCAGTCCTGGAAGGCAGCCGTCAACCCCGCATCGATCCTGATGTGGGAACGACGATCGACGACAACTCCTCAGAGGGCGAGGCCCCGCCGTGCCGGTCGGCCGGCGGTGCGTCCGCTCTCCTGAGCTCACAGCGGCCGTCCGTACACGCGCGGCGCAGGCGTCCCGCGGAGAGCATCTGCACGAGACCGATGGCCCAGCACATCGGGCAACCGCGAAGCGCGAACAGCCCCGCGGCCGCGACCACAAGGCTGCCGGGCCCCAACAGCGGGATCAGCAGGAGCGATCCGGCCAGCGCCGCGAAGCCCGCCGTTCCGCGCAGGAGATGCCGCGGAAGTGACGCGCTGGTGAAACGCCCGGGGTCACGCATCACTGCCTCCCGACGCGGAGCCCATCGGCGTCCGCAGCGCCTGGCGGACCGCTGTACGGGCGCGGTGGAGGCGGGACTTCATCGCCGCGGTGCTCAGACCGAGTGTTTCGGCGACCATCCGCCCGCTGTAGCCCTGGACGTCCCGCATGATCAGCACACGCCGCTGGTCAGCGGGCAGCGCCGTGATGGCCTGCGCCACCCGTTCCGCTTCCAGCCGCACCAGCACCTCGTCCTCGAACGAGGGGACATTGCCTTCCGGGACCGGCCCGCCGCCACGCGCCGTCAGCCGCATCCGCCGCAGGCACTCGTTGCGCACGATGCGGAACATCCACGAGGCCAGCGCCCCGGACGCCCGCAGCATGCCGATCTTCCGGTACAGGATGATCAGGGCCTCCTGCGCCGCATCCTCCGCGTCCTGAGGCGACGCGCACAGCGACCGGGCGAACCGCTGCAGGTGCGGGTGGGAACCGGCCAGCACGGCTGCCGTCGCCTCCACATCACCGCTCTGGGCCGCGACCACCAGCTGCTCAGCTGGCCACACAAGGTCAGCCACGTGAACGCCCCCATCGGCGCCGCACCACTACAGCACAGGTGCACAGCATGACCGCCCCGGCGACGACAACGCCTATGACCATGACTACCTCCCGTCACACGGCGGACCATATCGTCCGCACACCCATGAGAGGCATGCGCACTGCAAAAGGATTCACCCTCGGTCGGTCAGTCGGGGTCACGACAACCGGACGTCAAGGTTCAGAGTTCACCACCGTCCGCAAGGCCAGCGTCCTGTGCGCCGGCGCCCAGGTCACCCCGGCAGAGCGTCATCGAGCCTCGTGAGTTCCTCCACACTCAGCTTGAGGTCCGTGGCCCCGGCAGAGTCAGTGATGGAGGCCGGGCGGCTGGCTCCCGGTACCGGGATCACCGCCGGGGAGCGGGCGAGCAGCCATGCCAGGGCGATCTGCTGCGGACTGACGCCGTGGTCGTCCGCAATGCTGTGGAAGGCAGTGCCGACCGAGGTGGGGCCCGAGGGTCCGTCGAGAGAGCTGCGCGAGATGCCGCCCAGCGGGCTCCAAGGCAGGAAGGCCAAGCCCAGCTGTGTGCTCAGCTGCAGCTCTGCTTCGCTGTCGCGCACGGCCGGCGAGTACTGGTTCTGTACGGAGGCGAGCCCGTCGCCCAGGATCGCATGTGCCTCGCGGATCTGGGCGGTGGTGACGTTGGAGATGCCGACGGCGCGGATCGTGCCGGCGTCGAGCAGCTCACGCAGCGCGCCGACGGACTCGGCCCAGGGCACGACGGGGTCCGGCTTGTGCAACTGGTAGAGGCCGATCGCGTCGAGGGCCAGGCGCTTGGCGGAGGCCTCGGCCGCTTGCTTGAGGTGATCCGGGGTGGCGGTGACGGTCCAGCTGCCGTCGCCCGGGCGGCCGCGGCCGCCCTTGGTGGCGACCAGGATGCCGGAGGTGCCGCCGCCGTAGCGGGCCAGGGCGCGGGCGATCAGCAGCTCGTTGTGGCCGACCTCGCCGGCGTACCAGTGGTAGCTGTCAGCGGTGTCGATCAGCGTGACACCCGCGTCGAGGGCGGCGTGGATCGTGGCGATGGCCCGCGTCTCGTCCGGACGTTGCTCGATGGACAGCGGCATCGCGCCCAGGCCGATGGCGCTGACGGTGATGTCTGCGATCGTGCGGTACTGCATGGTGGCTCCATTCCTCATGCGGTTTCCGTCCGGCCTGCGCGGCGATGACCGCGACGAGACCGTGTGTACGTCGAGGGGCCCGTCGGAACAAGCGTTGAGCGGGCCGGTGAAGTCGGCGGTGGCCACTCACGGCAGCAGGTCCGCCGGCTCCTCGTAGCGCTCGGCGTAGTGCGCCTCCAGGTACGCGTCGTCGTGCCGGGGAAGGCCCATGGCCACCAGCCAGGCGGCCGGGTCGACGATCTCCTCCGGCACCGGCGTGCCCGGCGTGCCCGGCGGGACAGCCGGCAGTACGGCGGTCGCCGGGTCGTAGACCTCGAAGTACCGGCTTCCGCCGATGACGCAGATCCTTTGCATGCCCTCATCCTGGACATGCACTGCCATCAGCAGAAGTGCTCGCCTACTGAATGCGTATTAAGGCGGACTGTCGATCGATGTGCAGCGGCTCCGCGGCGTGTGGCCGGTAGCGGAGCGCGGCGGCTTCAACCAGGCAGCCGCCGCCTTGCACCTCGCCCTTCGGCCCTTCCCAGCACGTGGCCGCCCTGGCGCGCAGTCTCGATGCCCAGGTCATCGACCGCAGCACCCGTGTGGCTGGTGTGGTCGAGGAACTCGGCACGGTCGGCCCACTCGCCGTCGGTGCGCTGTCGGTACTGGGGGGTGAAGTGGCGGTCGGCGGCCTCTCTCGTCAGGGAGTGTGGGTGAGGGTGTTGTCGAGCCAGTCGTAGATGCGGGCGAGGGAGAGGCGCATGGCGCCGGGGTGGCAGTGGGCGCCGGCGCCTTCTTCGGCGGTGAACATCATGAGGGTTTTGGGGCAGGTGAGGTGGTTGTAGAGCTGTTCGGGCTGGCCCTTGAAGAATTCGTCTTCGGCGGCGTCGCAGACGAGGGTGGGGCATTGGATCTGCTCGGCGATGCCGCCGTCGAGGGTGTAGTCGAGGTAGGAGGCGCTGAAGTCCCGGGGGGTGTCCACGCCCATGACGTACATGCCGTGGTTGATCGCCCAACGCGCGGTCGCGTCAGTGGCCGTGAGCTTCTCGAATGAGGCGTCGAGTTCGGGGGCGGATCCCGAGCGGAGGAGGCGCTCGGCCGCTTCGCGGTCAGTGGGGATGTTCCGGACGGATATCTGGCCGAGGTCGTAGACGCCGTCGACGGCGATCAGCGCGGCGAGGCGGTGTTCGAAGGCGGCGGCTCTGGGGGCGAGGATGCCGCCCATGCTGGTGCCGAGCAGGGCGATGCGGCTGTTGTCGACTTCCGGAAGGGTTTCGGACGCCGAAACCCTTCCGCCGCGCCGCGCAGGTCAAAGATCAAGCCAGGGCCTGTTGTGACAGTGCTGGTCACAGCCACTCGTCGAGGGCTGCGACCAGCAACCGCTGATGGCTCTACCGCCCTTGCGCCCGCAGCCGGCCGCCGACCACCTGAGTACGCCTTCGCCCCGTTCCGGGCCGGATACACCGCCTGTCTTGCGGCTGCCGGGCGGCCCCGTCGCCGGCGCGCAGCAGGTCATGGGTAGTAGCTGAGGATCACCAGCAGCGCTGTGCATTCCCCGAGGAGCTGGGCGCCGAGCGCCGCCTGGCGCACCCTCAGGACGGGAGCGGCCAGAGTGACGACCGACGCTACGACGGCGAAGCCGACACTCCAGACGAACAGCCACCCGGGCAGCCGTCCGGATACTCACCTCGCGGGTGTGTGCCGTACTCAGATCGCAGGCGCCGGGCGGCTTGCAGCAGCGCCGGTGTCAGATGGCCGACGTGGCCGGCGTCAGACGGGTGATGGTGATGCAGCCGGACGGCCCGCCGCCACGGGCGCAGACGTTCGCATCAGTGCGGCGGTCCATCTGCCAGGGTCGGAAACCACTTGGTGATGCCGGGCTGCATTGCCGTGATGGAGTTCATCTGAGCCTGCCAGTCGCTGCCTGCCGTGCCGCGGCTGCCCTGGCAGCCGGGGCAGCCGTCCTCGCCGCGGATGTGGCCCGCCAGCCACGCGTTGACGGCGACGCTCACGATGACGTTGTAGAGGTCGAGTGCTTCGGCCTCGTAGGGTTTATGGACGGGGAACTGGCAGCGGGCGATGCCCGCCGAAGGGTGAGAAACCCAGGCGGCGATCCTCGGGATCCCAGTCGACGGCCGATTCCGTACAGGCCGCACAGGCCGCACAGGCCGCACAGGCCGCACAGGCCGCACGGGCCGGAACCGGGCGCTTGCGGCCGTGATCGCGAAACCGGTTCGGGGGACTAGTCTTTCGATCATGCGTATGAGGATCGTTGGAATCGTGGCGATGGTGAGCGTGGGCTTGTTGGCCACGGGGTGTGGGGGCTCCGACTTGAAGAGTAAGCCGGAGCCTTCCATCAGCCGGCTGCCGAACAGGCTGGATCGTCCGGGTCCCCTCCCGGAGGGCGACCTGCAGCCGTCGCCGGCTGCCGACGCGCCGTTCGCGGCGAACCTGGAGTACGAGCTCCGTAAGAAGACCCTCTCCTTGGCCAATGCCACAGGGGAAGTTACCGCCACGTGCCCGACGGACGTGGGCTCGAAGAAGGGCACCACGGTCGTTTGTACGTCCAACTACAAGGGCGCAGAGGTCGAGTGGGACGTTGCCATCGGCGACGAGCCGGGCTGGTTGCCAGGCTACGTGAACTTCACCGCGAGGCCCCGTAAGGGGATCATGTCGAAGGAGGGCGTCCAGCGGATCATCTTCGGCAACGGCGGTGACTCTGTGGATTACATCCGGTGCAACGACGTGCCCGAGGCCGTCGCGGTGCCCATGGGCCCCACCCAGTACACGTGCCAGAAGGTAATGAAGGACGGGGAGCTGTACTACCCGCAGCCGATGAGCGCCACCGAGGACGGCCCGCGGGCGTACTGAGGCGCGCTCGGCAGTCCACGCCCGGCGCATGATCGTCGGGATTCGGCTGCGGGGCGGCCTGCGCCTGCTCCCTCCAGGCCGCGAGCTCCTCGCCGGTGAAGCCGGCTCCGGCCCCGCCGGAACCGGAGCCGGCGATGTGGCCAACCGGCGCGCCCAGTACCGTCCCCGACGAGGCCGTGGCGCAGATCAAAGCGCCCAACGCGGAAGGCCGGCGCCGGCCGGTCCCGCCGCGCTGCCTGTCACTGGCGCATCGTAGGGTCGCGGGGATGAAACGAGACGAAATCCCCGGATCCATGGACGCCTTCGACCCGGCCCTGCCGATGCTGACTCCTTCTCAGGCCGCGTACCTGCGGAACCTTGCCGCCCCTCATACCGAGGACGGGCACCACTACGCACTGGACGGCCTCGCGGCCCGCTGCGCACAGGTTCCGCAAGAGCAATGGCCCGAACTGGTCGCCGCGCACTTTGAGGTGCTGCGGCGGGCGAGCCGCGGCGGTGAGAGCAGCGAGGAGCTGCTGCGCGGCGCGCACGCACGGCTGCTGCCGGTCGACTCCCTCACGCCGGAGCTGGTGGACCGCATGCGCTACGCGCGGGTGGTGGCGGAGGGGCTGGTATTCGCTTACGCCCTCGACGGGCCGGACAGTGTACGGATCCTGACCGACGCCGACGTCGAGCGGGCCGGGCTGGAGACCCTGGGGCGGGCGGCGTACGAGAACCTGATGGACGTGCCGGTCACGTACGAGGAAGTGCCGGTCGAGGGACGGGCGACGCTGCACTCCGTGTACGGCGACTCCCCGTTCGTCGCGAGCCGGGCACTGTTCCTGGCGGAAACGGTCCGGCGGCTGACCGGTGAGACCCTGCCGGAGGCGGGCGCCCTGGTGGTCGTACCGACCCGGCACCTGCTGGCGTACCACCCGATCGCCGACGGCACGGTGATCGACGCCCTCAACGACCTCGCCACGTACGCCCTGCGCGCCCACCAGGACGGGCCGGGCCCGCTCTCCCCACGGGTCTACTGGTGGTACCAGGGCAGCCTGACCTCCCTCACGGTCATCGACGAGGACACCAGCACCCTCTCCCTGCAGCCGAAGCCTCACCTGCTCGGCCTGATGAAGGGCCTGGTCCGCCTGGACCGCGCCGGACGGACGACCACCAGCCCGGCGGCGCGGACGCCCTCCGACGCAGCCGGGCTCGAACGGGCCGCGGCCGGCGCGCTGGAGCAGCTCACACGGGACCCGTCGGGGCTGGGCGACGCCTTCGCCGCGGCCGTCGCCCTCGCCCACGCGCGCTGCGCCGACGACCCGAAGGCGTCCGACGTCACCACCTGGGACGCGTGGGCCACCGCCGTGCAGCTCGGCTGCGCGCTGTTCACCGGCGCGGAGCCGATGGAGTGCCACCTGGGCGAGGACCTGGTGACCCGGCTGCCCGCCCTCCCGGCCGTTCCCCCGGCGGACGCCCGGGCCTGGCTCGACGCGCTCTACCTGGCGGTCGTGTGCCGCCAGAAGGAGCGGATCGACCGGCTGTGCCGGGTGCCGATCGAGCGGCTGCGGGAGGACGACTCGGTCGACGAGTACGTGCTGCACTGGATCGACACCCTGCAGACGTACTTCGCGACGACCCGGCAGTCCATGGACGAGGTCGTGGACAAGCTGCTCGCCGCGATCCAGGCCTCGATGCCGGAGCGGATCGCCCGTGCCCCGAAGGAGTTCGTGAACGGGATCGACTACCAGCCGGTCGCGCTCTTCCACCGCCTGATCACGGGCGACCGGGACGCCTTCGCGGAGACACTGGCCGAGGCGGTCGCGGAGCACGCGGGCTACTGGGGGACATCGCAGGCCCCGCGCGCCCGGGTGGCCCTGGGCCCCCTGGCGATGGCCGCATTGGCCCACGACTACGGGTACCCGGTCGCGGCGGACCGTCCGCACCTGCCGGTGTACCTCCTCGACGGGCAGCGGATCGAGCACATCCCCTGACCTTGTTCTGTATCTTCTGGCGCTTCTGAAGTGGTCCGGGCAGGGTGGGCGCCATGACGGACAGCTCCGACTCTGTTCCTGCGGATGTGGACGACCGCCAGGCGATAGAGCACATCTCGGTCGTCCCTTGAGCCAACCATGGCCGACGGGCGCATTGGCACCAGGTAGCCGGGGCACGGTCGTCCGTGCCCCGGACTGGGACGCGGGGCGGGGGAGGCGCTCTAACGGCGAGAGGCCGGTCGGCTGCCGTCGCCGGCGGAGCGGGGCAGCGCGGTCGAGGCGAGGAAGTCGTCGAGCATGGTGATCTGTACGTCCTCGGGGAATCGGCTGGGGTCGAAGAGGGCCTGGACGACGAGTCCGTGAGTGAACGCGACGGCGGCGGCGGCGAGTTGGTCCGGGTCGGCCGCTGAGGGGAGCTCGCCGAGGTCGCGCGCGGCTTCGAGGTGTGGCCGGATCGTCGAGCGCAGCCGGGTATAGCGATCGGCCTGCTCGGCTCTCAGCCCGTCGTCGGCGAGGGAGAGGTCCCAGGAACTGACCCAGATGCGGTTGCGGGCGATGTCGCCCGGGGTCAGCGGCAGGATGTCGAGGAGCATGGCGCGCACGGTGGCGAGGCCCGCGGTGGGACGCGCGCGGCGGGGGCGCTCCGCGGTGCGCTTCTCCAGCAGGTCCAGGGCGTGCGTGATCAGGGCCCGTTTGGTCGGGAAGTAGTGCATGAGCATCCCGGTCGAGCCCCCCATCGCAGCGGCGACGGCACGCAGGGTCAGCCCCCCGAACCCCTTGTCGGCGAGTACGTGCCACACCGCCTCGGATACGTCCTTGCGGCGGGCTTCACGGTCTCCAGGTGCAGGCGGCATACTGCCATCCTACGTACCGAACGCTTGTTACGCACCAGAGAGCGAGGCTTCCATGTTCACCCTGCCGCTCGGCGACCATGCCCGACTCCGCCCCTTGGAGCCCTGGCAGGCACCGGAGTTCCTCGCCCACATCGACCGCGCCCGGGCCTCCGTGGACCCGTGGATACCCTGGGCGACATTCAGCACCGACCTCGACTCGGCCACGGCCACCCTCCAGCGATATGCCGACCGTCTGGCCACGGACACCGGCCGTATCTACGGGCTCTGGTTGGACGGCACTCTGGTCGGCGGCGTCATGTTCACCCGCTTCGACAGCGCCTCCGGCGTGTGTGAGATCGGCTGCTGGCTGGAGCCGGCCGGGGAGGGACGGGGCCTGGTCACCCAGGCCTGCCGGGCGCTGATCGGCTGGGCCTTCCGGGAGCGCGGGATGAGCCGCGTCGAATGGTGGGTCACGGCCGGCAACACCCGCAGCATCGCCGTCGCGCGCCGGCTGGGAATGACCCGCGACGGTGTGCTGCGGCAGAGCTCTTCGTACCGAGGTGTGCGGCGCGACAGCGAAGTCTGGTCGGTCCTCTCCGAAGAGTGGCCGCCTCTCGGGGACGTGTCCGTGTCCGATGTCCGGGCCGAGCTCGACGGGCTGATGCGCGTGTTCGTCGGTGCCTTCACCAACACCGGCGACCGTCGGCCGGACCTCGGCGTCATCCGCGACGTCTTCATTCCGCAGGGGAGGATCATCGCGAACGTCGGGGACGAGCCCGTGATCTACGACCTCGACGCGTTCATCGAACCCCGGCAGAAGATGCTCACCGACGGGACGCTGACGGAGTTCTCCGAATGGGAGGTCGCCGCGCGGACCGAGATCTTCGGATCGATCGCGCACCGGTTCAGCGAATACCGCAAGTCCGGCTTCCGCAACGGTGCGTGGTTCGAGGGCTCCGGTCACAAGACCACCCAGTTCGTCCGGACCTCGTCAGGATGGAAGATCTCCTCGCTGGCCTGGGACGACGAACCTGCCGCCATCCCCGAATGACCTTGCGGCCCCTCACCCACTTCCATGGCAGACGGGACGGTGATCGACGCGGCGCTGAGTGTTCCGCGCGAGGTCCAGTCCGGGAAACGTCCCGCTGTCCTCATGCCCGCCCCGCTGATCGGCTGCTTCGGCTTCTCCTACGGCGCCGGGACGAGCCTGCTGCCGCCGGCCGGGAACGACCCCCAGGTCAGGGCTGTGGCCGGCCCAGCGCCGGGGGAGACCTGTTCGCCTCGCTGCCTGGCCGGCCTCGTCTCCAAGCCCACCGACATGGCCTACCGCTGGATGGACCACCACCTCGGTGGCGAGGCCGGCACTGGAGCCACCCCACTTCGGCATCCGCGCGGAGTACATGCCCACGGACGCGCCGCCCCTCCACATCGCGCCTGTGACCCCGAGGCCTTCCGCTCATGCCCTTATTGCGGCTTCGGGCCCTTCATCAGCTTGCTGAGCTGTTCCAGAGCGCCTTCCTTCATGCCCCGGACGTAGTCCCAGCCGTTGTGGTCGCCGCCCTGGATCTCGTGGATCGTGACCTTGATCGGGCCCTTGCCGAACTGCTGCTGGAACTTTTCCATCCGGTCGCGGCCGCCCTCCTTGGTGCCGTACTGGAAGAAGATGTTCACCTCGGGTCCCTTGTTGTTGATCAGCTTCGGGGCGAGCTTCTCAGGGTTGTTCGCGTCCATCTCCGCCTGGTGGCCCTTCCAGAGCGGGGAGTCCGGGACGATGTCGGGGCCGTTGGCTATGACGGCCCGGAAGCGGTCCGGCTTCTGCAGGAGCTGTTTGAGGCCGACGAAGGCGCCGGACGAGTTGCCCATGAAGGCCCAGCCGTCGCGGGACTTGTAGGTACGGAAGTTGGCCTGGGCGAGGTCGGGTACGTCCTCGCCGATCCAGGTGCCCATCTTCGCCTGGCCGGGTATGTCGGAGCCGTCGTAGTAGTACTTGCTGTCCGGGTTGAGGAGCGGCATGACCAGGATGAACGGGAGGCTCTTGCCGGCCGCGGCGCCCTCGGAGATGGCCGTCTGGAGGCCCAGCTTCGGCATGGTCGCCCAGTAGTTGTCGGCGTTCCCGTTGCCTCCGGGCAGCGCGACCATGACCGGGAAGGCGCTCTTCGCGTACTCCGGGCGGTCGTACTCCTTGGGCGTCCACACCCAGACGCTGCCCTCGAAGCCGGACTTGGGGCCCTTCACCCGGGCCTTGGATATGCGGGTGCCGTCGTCCAGCTTGACCGTCTGCTTGAAGTCGGTGAACGGACCGGCGGGGAGGGACACGTCCGGGTCCGCGCTCGGCGCGGCGGCCTGTTTCCCGCCGCCGGTCTGCTTGTCCTTGCCCGCTCCGGTGGAGGGCTTCGCGTAGCTGACGGACTCCCCGTTCCCGTCGAACCAGTCTGTCGTCCAGTGGATCAACCCGGCGCCGGCGCCGGCGAGCAGGGCCACGGCCACCGCGGAGCCGATCCATACCTTCTTGCGGGATCGCCTGGGCCGCTGCTGCGGCTGCGGGTACTCGTGCACGAACTTCGCTCCGAACTGTGCGGCTGCCCTCAGGCGGGCAGAACGGGTGGGTCCTCCTCTTTGGATGTGTTTCTCGATCCCAAGGTTGCAAAAATATGCAAGAAATGTCGTTTACGGGCCGCCGAGCGCGCAGTGACCGGGAAGGGGTAGCGGGTCCAGGCCCGGGGTGAGGATCTGACGCAGGTTTTGGAGCGTTCACTGTCGCGACCTTCGGCCATTCCTTGGACCAGTCGACCGGGGTGATCCGCAAAGGCGCGAAGGCCGCGCGGCACGTGCCGGCCTCGCCGGACGCGTTCGTGTGGCTGCGGCTGTATCAGCAAGAGCTGATGAGAGTCGTGGTGCCCGGCCGCGCACCCTACCGCGACGCCGATGCCGGCCGGGAACACTCGCCCGGGCCCCGGGGCGGCCGTCAATATTCGCCGGTCAGAGGCGGTAAACCGGCGCGGACGTCAGGGTCCAGTGCCAGTTGACGGGTTCCCACTCCTTTTTCAAGGCGGTGCGTTGCCGGGCGTAGGCGCGCAGCGCCTCCTCGACTGCGGCCGCGAGGACGGTGAGATCGTCGGGGGCGGGTACGCGCAGGATCAGGTGCTGCTTGGTGTGGACCAGCAGCAGGTCACCGTCGGGGGAACAGGCTGCGAGGGTGAAGTGGGTCAGCGGCTTGAAGGCCTTGGTGTCGGTGGCCAGCTTGGCGCGGAGCACCCCTGCCTTGTTCCAGGCGTACAGGCCGTATCGGTTGAGGTGGAAGGCGTGGCCGTGGTTGGGGTCGGCGGCCAGGTTGAAGTTGAAGCCGGTGAAGGGGGAGTCGCGCCACTCGTGCAGCCCGTGCAGGCGTCCGGTCATCTCCCCGCGGTCGTCGACGAGGGCGAAGACGAAGGGACGGCCGCGGCTGCCGCCGCGGAACGTCTTGGCGTAGACGGGGACGACGAACAGGTCGTCGGCCAGCGCCACGGGCCGGCCGAGACGCGAGTCGTCCCAGCCCGAGAGAGGGTCCTCGTCGGCCACCAGCTCGGTCAGCGCGGGCCGGGGCCGGTTCGCCAGACCGATCGGCGCGCCCCGGTACGTGGCGTGGGCGCGTGAGTCGATGCCGCTGTGGTGGGCCGGAGCGGGGTCGAGTGCGGCGAGTGCCTTGATCACCGGCTTGGAATGGGCGGTCAGGGCGCCGTCGGCCACGCCGACGATGTTGGTGAGGAGGTTGCCGTACCGCCACACGCCGTATTCGGCGACGGTGCACAGCAGTCGGCCCGATGGGGTGACGCTGATGGAGGTGGCGAAGGCGTCGCCCGGCGCGAACTCCCCGAAAGGGCGTCGGTCCTTCGAGTCGTAGGCGGCCAGGACCCGGCTCAGGTCGGGGGCGACCAGGGTGGTGTTGTCCGGGCGTGTGCTGATCGCAAGGACGCCGTCCGGCAGGACGCACAGGCTCATGTCGTTGCCGTCGACCACCGCCGACGGTTCCCCGGCGCCGTCCGAGCGGAACAGGGCGCTCGCCAGAACCTCACCGTTTGCGGAGTACCGGGTGATGATCCGGTACCCGAAGCCCGCCTTCGCAGGGTCCTGTTCGTCATCGGCCACCCCGTAGGTGTGGCGGTACACCCCGTACAGCGCGTACACCTCGCCGTTCGGCGTGCCGGCGACATCGTAGGTGTGGATGCCCCAGCCGGTGGAGTAGAGCGCGGTCAGGTCGATGCGGTGGTGGTCCACCAGCGTGCCCGGCAGGGCCAGCGGAAGTATTTGGGTCACGCCCTCATCCTGGGCCACAGCACTGACACTCGGTTCTGTCGTCCGTTGGGAGGCCGGCGAGGCGGGTCCGGCAGACGGAGGAAGGAGGGCGGCAGCACGGCGGGCGCGCTGCCACGATCACGTCGTAGTGCGGGCAGTGCAGATGGTAGAAGTCGTCCGTGGAGTCGCCCAGCAGGGCACTCCAGTGGTACTGCCCATAGGCTGCCGGCAGGTCACGGAAGGCATGCAGGAAGCCGGTCGGCCGCGACGCCAAGCGTTGGTCTGGCTGTCCCAGCTGGCCGACGGCCTCAACGGGCAGGGCGTCGGGTGTGATACTGGCGGGCTCGCGTATTCGACTGTCGCGTGTTGCCCCATAGTGGGTCGGACCCCGAGGTCGTTTACATCAGGGCGGACGCCTCCGCATACGACGTGACCTGGGTGCTGGACGTCCACTGGTCCAGCGGTTCCCGCAGCGGCACGCCGGTGATCAACGACAACGGGCGGCCGTTCCGCACGAGTCGCGACAACGGCCGGCCCGCCTACGAGTTTCCGCTGGGCGGCTCGGGCTGGCTCCCGGAGGGCACGACCCGGTGACCCGGTCCGGTCAGCAGCCGATCGTGACCCACCTGTGGACGGGGTAGGTGGGGCTCGTGTCCCCCCTGACGCTCGACAGGATGTCGAGTTCGGCGCCGGTGGGCGGGGCGACCAGCCGGAACGTCACCCAGGCATCACCGACGGAGTCGGTGGTGCCTGACGCTCCCGAGGTGTAGCCCTTCTTGCCGGGAATCCAGTAGTCCACCCAAACCGGTTGCCGCGCGAATCTGGATGCGTCGGCGAGGTCGTGCGAGATGTGCACGGTCACGTCCACCGCGCGGATGGAGTACGGCCATGTGCCGACGGTGGTGCACTGCTGGAAGGCGGTGACGTAGGAGTCGTCGAACCACCACTCCCTGTCGACCCCGGTCGTGTTGTCCCACGTGCAGTGGAGCAGGGGGCGGGTCAGCGTGGTGCTGTAGTAGGTGCCGTCGGCCCAGGCGACCTCGTAGCTGATGCTCAGCGTCGCGTCGGCGGGCGGGTTGTCCACCGTGTAGTTGAAGGTGACGTTTCCCTTGGTCGGGTCGAACTGGCCGAAGAGCGTGCCGTATTTACTGGTGCCGGGGATGGTGTAAACAGCGGTGATCTTGGAGTCGGCAGGGCCGTGTGAGACGGCTTCCAGGTTCAGGGTGACCCGGTCGACGGGTACGACGGTGGTCGTCCCACCGCTCCCGGTGGTGCCCATTCCGCAGTGCTGGTCCAGGTAGGCCGCCACCGGCCCGTCCAGACCGGCGTAGGCGGGCGACGCTCCGGCGGCGGTCAGGCCGATGAGCAGGGCCAGACTCGCGATCAGTGCGCTCAGCGCCCTTCGTGATCTCAGTACCCTCAATGGCCTTGGCGGTCTTGGTGCTCTCCTGGTCATTTTGATCTCTCTCCCAGAGCCGATGATGCCGTTCGGTGTCGGAGCCGGGTCAGCAGGCGATGGTGGCCCAGGAATGGGCGGGGAAGGTGTGCGAGCCTGCTTGGCCGCTTGCCAGCACGTCGAGTTCGGCGCCGGTGGCCGGAGCGATGATCACGAACGACAGCGTGGCCTTGCCGTCGGAGTCGAAGACGCCGGACGTTCCCGAGGTGTAGGTCTTCTGGCCGACGATCCAGTAGTCAGCCCAGACCGACCGGCCCGCGTACGGCGAGGGCCCGTAGGACGAACCGTGCGCGACGTTCACCGTCACGATGTCCTCGCGGACATAGGCGTGCCTGCCACCGAAGCCGATGTCGACGGTCTCGCACCGCTGGGAGATGCCGGCGACGGTCACGTAGCCGTTCCACGTCGAGGCGTCGACGTAGCTGGTGTTGTCCCAGGTGCAGGGAGCCAGCGGAGCGCTCACGAAGTTGCTGTAGTAGACGCCGACGTCGTGCCACCACACCTGGTAGGTGACCGTCAGTGTCGCGCCCGGCGGCGGGTTGGGCACCGAGAAGTTGAACGTGGCGTTCTTCCTGGCGGTGTCGAACGCGCCGGTGGCGGTGCCGGTCTTGGTGCTGCCGCTGATGGTGTAGATGGCGGTGATGGTGGAGTCGGCGGGCGCGTAACCGACGGACTCAAGGCTGAGGGTGATCCGGTCGACGGGTATCGCGGTCGTCATGGGACCGCTGCCACTGTTCTGCACGGCGCAGTGCTGGTCCAGGTTGGGCGCGACCGGTCCGCCCGGGTCGGCGGAGGCGGATGAAGCCCCGATGGCGGTCAGGCCGATCAGGATGGCGAGAGCGGTGGTAACCGCTCTCCAGGTCTTCCAGGTCTTCCAGGTTCTTCGGGCCATCGCGGATGCCCCCAGGTCGTTGGTGCCGGACGGTGCTCTCCACTTGCGGTGGCAGAGACGTCCGTACGGCACCCACGGTTCCTCGCCCGGTGCAGCCCCGCTCAGTCCCAGTGGCAGGACCAAGTACGTGCGCTGACAAGCCACTTGGCCAGGTCCCCCGGGGGCGCGCCCAGTGCCGCGGGAAAATCCGAGCGCGACCCGTCAGCGACATCGGCGGGCGTTGAGCCGGGCGGCCTGGCGCGTCAGGTGGTCGCGCTCGGCGACGTTGGGTGCCTTGTGGGCCGCCTCGGCGTACAGCCGTGCCGCCGTCGCCAGGTCGCCGTCGCGCTCGTGGAGGTACGCCGCCACCGCGGCATGGCGGGGGAGTGAGGCGTCCAGCGCCGCGAGTGCCGCCAGGCCGGCGCGCGGCCCGTCGGCCTCGCCGACGGCGACCGCGCGGTTGAGCCGGACGATGGGGCTGTCGGTCAGGCGCGTGAGCTCGTCGTACCACTCGACGATCTGCACCCAGTCGGTCTCCTCGGTGGTGGGCGCATCGGCGTGGAGTGCCGCGATGGCGGCCTGGGCCTGGAACTCGCCCAGCCGGTCGCGTGCGAGGGCCGCCTGGAGGATCCCGACGCCCTCGGCGATCAACGCAGTGTCCCACCGGCTGCGGTCCTGCTCGGCCAGCGGCACCAGGCTGCCGTCGGACGCGGTCCGGGCGGCCCGCCGGGCGTGGTGGAGCAGCATGAGGGCGAGAAGCCCCGCCACCTCGGGGTGGTCGACGGCGGCCGCAAGCTGCTGGGTGAGCCGGATGGCCTCGGCGGCGAGGTCGACGTCGCCGGAGTAGCCCTCGTTGAAGACCAGGTAGAGGACGCGCAGCACGGTGGCGACATCGCCGGGCCGGTCCAAGCGCACGCCGGAGACGGTGCGTTTCGCCCGGCTGATGCGCTGTGCCATGGTCGCCTCGGGCACCAGGTAGGCCTCGGCGATCTGGCGGGTGGTGAGACCGCCGACGGCGCGCAGGGTGAGCGCGACGGCGGACGCCGGCGTCAGCGACGGGTGGGCGCACAGGAAGTAGAGCTGGAGCGTGTCGTCCACCGCGGGCGCGGGTCCGGGCGCCGGCTCCTCTTCGACGAGGTCCTCACGCCGGCGGCGGGCGGCATCCGCCCGGGTCGCGTCGAGGAACTTGCGCCAGGCCACGGTGACCAGCCAGCCCTTCGCATCCCGCGGAGGGTCGGCCGGCCAGACGCGGACCGCCTGGAGCAGTGCGTCCTGCACGGCGTCCTCGGCCGCCGCGAAGTCGGCTCCGCGGCGGACGAGGATCGCGAGCACACCGGGGGTGAGGCTCCTCAGCAGAACCTCGTCCATCGGTGAGGCCACTGCGCGGTCACTCCGTGATGGTGGGCGGCGCGGCCAGGAACGGGCGCACCTCCAGCCACTCGTGGATCGGCCTGCCGCCTGCCCCGGGGGCGGCCGACAGCTCCCCGGCCAGCTCGACGGCACGCTCGTAGCTGTCGACGTCGATCACCATCCAGCCGGCGATGAGGTCCTTCGTCTCGGCGAACGGCCCATCAGTGACCGGCGGGCGACCCTCACCGTCGTAGCGGACCCACGTCCCCTCGGGGGCGAGCGCCTGACCGTCAACGAACTCACCGGCCTTCTCGAGCCGGGCCGCGAAGTCGTTCATGTACTGCACGTGCGCCGAGATCTCTTCCGGCGTCCACTGGTCCATCGGTACGTCGTTGACCGCAGCCGGGGCGCCCCGGTAGTGCTTGAGCAACAGGTACTTGGCCATCATGGTCCTCCTGGATGGTGGTGCGACCCATTGTGGTCGCGTTCACTGCGGGGACGGAGCCAGGCACGGTTTCTCGACATCGCCGTCCGATTTTTAGCGAGGATTGCCTCCGCGGACTTGACGCCTTCGGTGTCTGCCGGGTGCGCGCCTGTCGCCTGCTCGATGCTCAGGCCGTGACCGAGGTGGGTGCCGAAGGCGCGGTTGCGGGAGAGCGGGGAGGAGCAGGCGGCTACCAGGCCGGCCCGGCCGCGGGGCATCCCGGCACCTGACACCGCCGCAGGAGGCATGCGCCCGTGACCAGCCCGCTTCCCGCTTGGCTGACCTCTCTCACCAGCCTGCGATTCCTCTTTGCCGCAGGTGCCCTGGTGTGTCGCATCGCCGTCGTCTCCCGCATTGGGCGACCACACGAAACTGCGCCGAACGGGAAACGACAAGCTCAGTGGCTCGGTGTGTACAGCAGCGCCTCCAGGCCGTGCTGGTGCGCCGCGCCGGTGAAGTCGTTCCAGCTGATCGCGCCGTCCGCGTCCGAGTCGATCAGCTTGAACGAGGCCTCCGCGGACTTGGCCGGTACACCTTTGAGCCCCCGCCAGACCACGAACTCGCGGCAGTCCATGAGGCCGTCTCCGTCCCGGTCGGCCACATGGAACTGCGCGTGCAGCACGGCCATCACCTCAGGCGTACCTGAGGGCGAACCGGAATCCGAGGCAGGAAGAGAGCTGACCCAATCTCGGTACTCCTCCCGCGTGATCCTCCCGTCGTGATCGCGGTCGACGAGCTCGGCCTGCTGCTGCCACAGCGCTAGATTTGCCTCGATCAGGGCGCGTCCCTTGGGCGAGCTCGGCCCCATGCCGTACGACTGGAGCAAGCGTTCCGCACTCGCCTGGTAGTCGTCCGCGGCGAGCACTCCGTCACCATTCGTGTCCAGCCGATCGAAGATCAGGTCGGCTACTGCCACCCTCTCGGTACCCATGCCGCGAGCCTAGGCCGAGCTCCTCCGTGCGGCGGCGGATTCCCGCGCCCGGGGGCGTGTCATGCCGGGTGACTCAGCGTGTCAGTGAGGTGCACCGACGCTCAGCAGCCGGATGAGATGGGGCGTCCCGCACGCAGCATGTCAGGAGTCCGTTTCCGTGCGTCCTCGCGCGCGTCTCAGGAGAAGGGAGTCTTGTCGGGGCGGCAGATCGCGCCCGGGGGCGGAAGCGTACCGTCGACGAAGTAGCGGCTCTCGTACGTGTTGATGCAGGTGCTGGCGTTGTTGAACAGCGCAGTGTGCCCATACCCGTCGTTGGTGAGCAGGCGCGCGTCCGCCAGCTCCCTGGCCATGGCCTGGGCACCCGCATACGGGGTGGAAGGGTCGTACCGGGTCCCGATCACGAGGACGGGGTGGGCGGTGGGCCTGTTCCACGGGCCGTCGTACCCGTCGGCGGACCGGGCGGGCCAAGTGGCGCACGGTTCTGCGGCCCAGGTCCAGAAGCGTCCCGCGTCGCCGGTGCGCCGGGCGCTGTCCTCCTCCAGGCCGTGGTAGACGGCGGGGTCGCTCGGGTTGGGGCTGTCGGAGCACCACACGGCCGCCGCCTGCTCCTCGCCCAGGTACGGGTTCGGCTGCGCGACCGGGGGCGGCGGCGGGGCGACCGGCGGCCTGGGAGCGCGGCCCTGCGACAGCTCCTGGAGGCGGCGCGCGAGATCCGTCCAGCCGGGGTCGACGAGGTAGAGGCTGTTCACCGTGTCGGCAACGGTCTTGGCGTACGTCCACGGGCCCACCGGACGCTCCCGTAGCTGCCGCATCAGCCGGTCGAACTTGTCTCGGGTGGCCTCCGGGCTGCCCGCGGAGAAGGCGCAGCGGGTCGTGGGGGCGGATCCGCACAGGGCGAGGAACCGGTCCAGGGTGGCCGCCGCGGTGCGGTCCGAGCCCATGCGCAGCAGGGTCGTGGTGCGCGGCTCGCCCGGCGCGGCTCCGTTCGTCCAGGCCTGCGGGTCGATGTTGCTGTCGAGGACCATGGCGCGGACCTTGCCGGGGAAGAGATTGGCGTAGGTGGCGCCCAGGATCGTGCCGTAGGAGACGCCGAGGTAGTTGAGCTGCGGGTCGCCCACCGACCGGCGGAGCAATTCGAGGTCCCGGGCGGTGTCGGCGGTCGACACGTGGCGCAGCAGGTCCGGTTCGCGCTTCTCGCAGCGCCGGCCGAGGTCCTCGTACGCGTCGATCCAGGCCTTGCGCTCCTTCTCGCCCACCGGGAAGCCGCCGGGTTTGCCGGCAGCCCAGGTGTCGGCCTCCTGGGCGCTGCCGAAGCAGTTCACGGCGGTGCTGTTGCCGATCCCGCGGGGGTCCCAGCTGACGATGTCGAAGCGTTCCCGCAGTTCCTTGGGGAAGGCGTCGTAGTTCTGCGGCACCTGCACGGTCCCCGGGCCCCCGGGGCCGCCGGGGTTCACGAACAGGGTGCCGATGCGCTTGCCGGGATCGGTGGCCTGCCGGCGGACGACTGCCAGGTCGATGGTGGGGCCCGCGGGGGCGGAGTGGTCGAGCGGCACCTTGGCCGTGGCGCAGTCGTACGGGCTGCCGGGCTTGCAGGGGCTCCAGTCCAGTCGCGGGACGGTCACCGAAGGTGATGGCGAAGCCGGTGGCGGTGACGGGGCACTCTGTACGGCGGCGGCGAGTCCGGGCGCAGTGAGCAGCGCCGAGCAGGCCAGCGTCGCGGCGAGGGCTGCTGCACGGCGGCGATGGCCGGCTGTGGCATCTGGTACGGACATGATCCGCCCTCCTCCGTTACATCGAGGGCACTGTCCGGCGGCCGATGCCGCCGCACCGGTACACACGCTTCTGTTACCACGAAACCGCGCTTCGCCAGCGCGCGCGAGCCGGTGCGGGTACTGGCACATCGGCCATGTTCAGCGAGGGCGGCCGTCGCGCCAGAGGCATACGGCGCAGGCGAGTGCCGCCCCTGCGTGCCTACCGGACCGCGGGACGCGGGCGCGCGATGCTCCTTTCATGCCGTTCGGGCCCGGTCGGCGGATGCGAGGAGGGCGTGGAGCCGGTGGTTCTCGAGAGGAAGAAGGCCCGTGCGGTCCGCGTGATGCGAAGCTCGGCCAGGCGTACGGTGTTCAGCCTCGACGCCCGGATGCCCCTGCTGGACGTCGCCAAGGACGGTGTGCGGAAGGCCTTTCCGGACCACTGGGCGTTCCTGCTCGGCGAGATCGCCCTCTACAGCCTGGTGGTGTTGCTGCTGACCGGCACGTACCTCACGTTCTTCTTCGACCCCTCCATGCGCGAGGTCACGTACCAAGGCTCCTACGGCCCCCTGAGCGGCCTGCGGGTTTCCTCCGCCTACGCCTCCACCCTGCGCATCAGCTTCGAGGTGCGGGGCGGTCTCCTGATCCGGCAGATGCACCACTGGGGTGCCCTCGTGTTCGTGGCTGCGATCGGCGTCCACCTGCTGCGGGTGTTCTTCACCGGAGCGTTCCGCAAGCCCCGCGAGGCGAACTGGGTGGTCGGCGTCACGATGCTGCTGCTCACGCTGGTCGAGGGTTTCGCGGGCTATTCGCTCCCCGACGACCTGCTGTCGGGTACGGGCCTGCGCACGGCCCAGGGCATCATGCTCTCGCTGCCGGTCGTGGGTACGTACCTGAGCCTCTTCGTCTTCGGCGGCGAGTTCCCGGCCCAGGACATCGTCTCCCGGCTCTATCCGGCGCACATCCTCCTCGTACCAGGACTGCTCGTCGCCTTGGTCTCGCTGCACCTGCTGCTGGTCGTGCGCCTCAAGCACACTCAGTGGGCGGTGCCCGGCAGCAGCGGCCGCAATGTGCTGGGCAAGCCGTTCTTCGCGCAGTACACGGCGAAGTCCGCAGGGCTGTTCTTCATGGTCGCCGGCCTGCTGTCCGCGCTCGGGGCGCTGGCGCAGATCAATCCCGTGTGGGCGTACGGGCCGTACCGCCCCGACCTGGTGTCCACCGGGGCCCAGCCAGACTGGTACGTCGGGTTCCTCGAAGGGGCCCTGCGGCTGATGCCGGGCTTCGAAACCCGCCTGTGGGGCCACACCCTGAACTGGAATCCACTGATCGCGGGCGTCGTCCTGCCGGGACTGCTGTTCGCCGGCCTGTACGGCTATCCCTTCTTCGAACGCTGGATCACCCCCGAGGGCGGGGAGCAGCACCTGTGCGACCGGCCGCGCCACCGGTCCGCCCGCACCGCGCTGGGGGTCGCCGTGCTCGCCGCCTACACGGTCCTGCTGGTGGCCGGTGCGCAGGACATCTTCGCCTTCGTCTTCGAGGTCCCCCTCCCAGCGATCACCTGGGCGCTGCGGTGCGCCCTGCTCGTCCTGCCCCCGGCAGCCTTCTGGCTCACCCGCCGGATCTGTCTCGCCCTTCAGGAGGAGGACGTCAAGGCGCTGAAGAGGGGACTGCCGACGGACGAAGTACGCCAGTCGGTCGAGGGCGGCTTCCACCCCACGCACCGGCCGCCGACGGGGGCGGAGCGGTACGTCCGGTCCGTCCACCGAGGGCCGGCGCCCGTACGGGTGCCCCCGCCCGGGCGAGCGGCGGCGGAGCGGCAGACGGCAGGCCGGCGGCGTCCGGTCGTACGGGGCTTCGCAGAGCGGTTGAGGCGGGGACTGAGCCATTGGTACTACCGCGATCAGCTGGTGCCGCCGCTGACCGAGACGCAGCGCCGCCGCGTCGCCGCCGTGCTGGCCGGCCCGGACGCCGGGGAGGCCGGGCCCGCCGGCGAGCACTGACCTCCGGGTGCCCGGATCAGGCATCCTGACCCGGGCGGAACACGAATCCGTAGAGTCCCGGGATCAGGACACCGACGCCGATGAGGGCCAGCCAGAGCCCCTGAACGGCGCCGATGCCCATGAGTGCCGTACCGGCGGCGGTGATCACGGGCGCGAAACTCCTCGCGGGGAACGAGAACTCCCTGCCCCCGCCCGCACGGATCTCCGCATCGGCGGTGTCCTCGGGCCGCCGGCCCCCGCGGCCGTACTGCCGCCACAGGAACGCGGCGACCAGCGCCGACATGAGGAACGACACCGCCAAGGCGGCGATCCCCGCAGGATCACTGGAGCACGCTGCGTAGACGGCGCCGGTGACGGCGAAGAAGACCGCCACACCGCTGAACAGCCACGCCTCCGTCTTCACCAGGTCACCACTTCGGGGTGGTGCAGGTCGAAGGCGGGCGAGTCCGACCGGATCCGGGGCAGCGCCTCGAAGTTGTGCCGGGGCGGCGGGCAGGAAGTGGCCCACTCAAGGGACCGGCCCCACCCCCACGGGTCGTCCACGTCCACGAGCCTGCCATGGCGACGCGTCTTCCACACGTTGTAGGCGAACGGCAGCACGGACAGCCCCAGGAGGAAGGACCCGATGCTGGAGAGCGTGTTGAGCAGGGTGAACCCGTCGGCCGCCAGGTAGTCGGCGTACCGGCGGGGCATGCCCTGCTCGCCCAGCCAGTGCTGGACGAGGAAGGTCAGCTGGAAGCCGGTGAACAGGGTCCAGAAGTGCATCCGCCCAAGGCGTTCGTCGAGCAGCTTGCCGGTGAACTTGGGCCACCAGAAGTAGAAACCCGCGAAGGTGGCGAACACGATCGTGCCGAAGAGCACGTAATGCAGGTGAGCCACCACGAAATAGCTGTCGGTCAGATGGAAGTCCATCGGAGGCGAGGCCACCAGGACCCCGGTCAGCCCGCCCAGGAGGAACGTCACCAGGAATCCGATGCACCACAGCATCGGCGTCTCGAACGACAGCGAGCCGTTCCACATCGTGCCGATCCAGTTGAAGAACTTCACCCCGGTCGGAACGGCGATCAAGAACGACAGCAGGGAGAAGAACGGCAACAGCACGGCGCCGGTGGCGAACATGTGATGGGCCCACACCGTGGCGGACAGACCCGTGATCGCGATCGTCGCACCGACCAGGGCGGCATATCCGAAGATCGGCTTCCGGCTGAACACCGGGATGATCTCGCTGACGATCCCGAAGAACGGCAACGCCACGATGTACACCTCCGGGTGGCCGAAGAACCAGAACAGGTGCTGCCACAGCAGCGCCCCGCCGTACGCCGCGTCGAATACGACCGCTCCGAACTTCCGGTCCGCCTCCAGAACCAGCAGCGCCGCGGTGAGCACGGGAAACGCCAGCAGCGCCAGGATCGAGGTGAACAGGACGTTCCAGGTGAAGATCGGCATCCGGAACACGGTCATGCCCGGTGCGCGCAGGCACACGATCGTCGTGATGAAGTTCACCGCACCGAGGATCGTGCTCAGTCCCGACACCGCCAGCCCCATCACCCACAGGTCGGCGCCCACACCGGGGGAGTACGCGGCCGCGTTCAGCGGGGCGTACGCGAACCAGCCGAAGGCGGCGGAGCCGTTCGCGGTCAGGAGCCCGCTGATCACCGTCAGGCCGCCGAAGAGGTACACCCAGTACGTGAAGGCGTTCAGGCGGGGGAAGGCGACGTCCGGGGCGCCGATCTGCAACGGCATGACCGCGTTGGCGAAACCCGTGAACGTCGGGGTGGCGAACAGCAGCATCATGACCGTGCCGTGCAGGGTGAAGAGCTGATTGTACTGCTCAGCGGAGACGATCTGCAGGCCGGGCCGGGCCAGCTCCGCCCGCATGACCAGGGCCAGCACACCGCCGAACAGGAAGAAGCCGAAGGCGGTGGCCAGGTACATATTGCCGATCACCTTGTGGTCGGTGGTCGACAGCAGACGCAGCACATGGGACCCCGCCCGCACCCGTCGCCCGGTGGCTCGCTCCTCGTCCGCCGTTGCCGACAACGGCTCACTGAGTGACACCACGGCCTCCAGGAGCGACGACGGACCGGCTGGCCAACGGCCTTCCGGCCAAGCCTGGCACCCCGAGTCGCCTTCAGTGACCAACCGGGACGGCGTGCCGCCGAGAGTTACCCGCATCGGGGAGCGGAGGCAGGGCGGAGGCTCGTCGCAGCGGCACGACGCCCGACCCGGGCGAGTGGGTCGGCAGCGCCGGTGTGAACGAGCTGGGTCAGAGCGCCAAGCCGTTGACGAACGGGCACTTCCGTGTCGGCAGCAGCAGGAACTTGGCCGGGGGGCCGGAACGTGACAGCTCCGGCTATCAGCGGCACGCCCGCGGCGGCCGACGCCGCGCAGTTCGGCGCCTCGCTCGCCGACGTCGAGCGGCAGCTCACCGAACGCATTGATGAGCTGGTCGCCCGACGCGACACGCTGCACCGGCTCGCCGACGGCGACCCGGTCCTGCTGTCCGACCGCGCCTGTGCGGTCCTGGACCGGATGCCCGGCCTCGGCTGCGGCCCCGACCACGTGGCCGCGCAACGCGAGGCCCTGGTACTGGCCCGGGCGCCGGTGCCGGAGCGCTTCGACGGCTTCCTGACCCAGCTCGAACACGGCCTCGACGACCCCGAGTACATCGGCTTGACCAAGCACGGCTGGGAGGCCGAGACCTGGGAACCGGATGATCCGAGGATCGAAGAACTCACAGTGCGGTATTTCCACGCGATGGCTTCAAGGGTGCGGCGATGGTCGGCCCACCGCCGCCCACGGACCGGATCGGCCGGCGTCAGCGGCTGGATCCGGTCCCACATCGCATCAGTGATCACTAACCGGACACACGTATCCGCTCAACCGATCAACCCATCAAAGGGACACGCTGTAGCTGAAAACCTGGCGACTGTTCCGCCGGGCCAAAGGGTGAGGTTTCAGTGCTCGCAGAGGGAGAATTCTCGCTCGTAGAGCTGCTCGTTGTGTTCGTCGATGAAGAACTTGCGTTCCTGCATGAGTTGTTCGCGGTAGTTCTTTGCCTGTTCGAGAGTCATGGTCGAGGTGCCGGACCATGGTTGTTGCGGTGACACATCCGATGTCGAGACGATCTTTTCCGTCGGGTCAACCAGGAAGAACGCGAGAATTTTGCGATGTCCCGGGCGGGTGGTGTCCGTGAGGCGGAATGAGTCGACGCGGTGTTGCAGGATGTTCGGGAACGCCAGGCAGCGGCCCGCTGGGGTCGATGTCGATCCCAGCATCTGGTTCAGTGCGTCCTCGTCCTCCAGGCCGTAGACCTCACGCAGACCGTCGTTGTCGTTCTGTTCGTAGTTCGGGTCGTCGAGTGCCGCCCGGAAGCTCAGCCGGCTTTCGGTGATGTTTTCGCTGTCCCAGTAGTAGAGGGCGGTCGAGACGATCCGCTCGTTCATCATCCCCTCGACGTGCCAGGAACCGCCGGGGTACTCGGGCTTGTCCGGGGTGAGATGAATGGTGGCGAGCTTGACGATGACCTGGAGACTGCGGCCGCGCAGGTCGACCCGGGCGGATGCATCGGGCAACTCGGGCGGGGTGAAGGCCGGGGCGTCCGGGATGACCGGGTGGCGGTTCTCCCACCAGTCGTCCTGGGCCTGTTCCCACGCACGAAGGGCTTCTGTGTAGGCCTCATCATCACTGTAGGAAGATTTGTTCGGATACTCCGGTTCCGAGTCGTACCACCCGAAGGGATCGGCCTCGATTCGCAAGGGCCGCGGATGGCGCAGATCGGTGAGCACGTTCTCCAGTAGTGGGCGCAGGCGCGCGAACAAGTCTGGTAGGACGGATGCCAGTTCGCGGTGAATGTCGGGGTGGACGTTGTTGACGTACGAACGGAAGGCGACATCGCCGTCGTCACTGACGTCGACGTCCGTGGGCAGCCACTGGAATTTCTCCGAGAATTCGTACCTCGAATAGCGGTCCGTTGGATTCTGCCAAGCCCGCTCGGGCGCGCCGCTCACCTCTCTCACCAGGCAGAACAGTGAGGGATGAACCAGATCCAGTACCTGGCCGTCGGAGCCGGGGTGCCAGTCCTGGTCTGCTTCGGGGACCTGTTCCAGAACCTGAACCGCCTCGCACAGGCGGGATCTGAGCTTGTCGTCGACCAGTGTGTCCGACTGCCACACCCCGTCGACGGCGGACACCTCGACGCCGGTGCGTCCGTCCCGCAGCGCGGCGTAATGCACGAGTTCGGCAAGCACGTAACGAACCTGCGCTTCGGTGAGGCCCTGGGCGACCGCTTCTTGCGTCCACCTGGCGACGACGTCAGCATCGTTCATCTTGTCGAACCACCCCGGCTTCGCCCGAATGTGTGAACTGCACTGCATCATCTGAAGTTCCCGCAGCGTTCGGGGTGTCGCTAACGATATGGAACGGGATGCGTGAAAGGGCAGCGGGAAAGCAGACAGGCCAGTCAATTCTCTTGGTCCTCCCAGTCGGTGTGCGGTGGCCGGAAGGATACTTCAGCGGACTGACACCGCAGCCGTGGTCCCTCAACAACTCCATCGCGCCGCCGTGGCCGGGCTCAGCGCCGACGACCTCCGGCTTGGGGAAGTGCGGCCGACCCGGCCCGAGGCCAGCGACCGGATCCACCACACAGGCCTCGCCGGCCCGTTCTTCTGTCCCGGGACCGCGCGGTCGGCTGCCTCGGCCGGCCGTTCGCTGATCATTACCTCAGGCGTGACTGTCCCGGCGCGTCTGTCCTGGACGTACTGACTCAGTCGCTCGTTGACCGCCGGCTTGGCCGTTCTCGGCCGTCGTGCCCGTCGTTCGGTATGCCGCTGCGCGGCGGCGTGACACGAGGTCGATGACGGTCGCAAGACAGAGCGGCTTCGCGCCGCTGACCGGCGGATATGTGATGTCGCCGACGTACTTCGTGTTCACCCCGGCCGCGGTGTCGTTCCTCGGCCCGCGGGCAACAAGTATCGGCCACGAGTGACGTGGCCGATGGCCCGGGCAGCGGAACTCCCGGGCCGTGGTCATCCAGCCACTGTCAGACCAGCGGAATCAGTACCAGAGTTGGGTGGTCTGGTGGTTGCAGCTCGCCAGTACTGTCCTGGCACCGTTACCGCCGCCGGAGATGGTGAGGCATTTGTTCCAGTCGCTCCCGTTCCTCAACTGGGCCGAGCCGCCGGTGGAGTCGATGTACCACATCTGGTCGGCGTTGCCGTTGCAGTCCCACTGGATGGCTTGCTGGGCGTTGTCGCTGACGTTCCCGTAGATGCCCAGACACTTGTCCGAGGCCACGTTGTGCTGCTGACCGCTGGTGAGGGCCGAAGCGGAAGGCGCGGTGATGAGCGCGGTACCGGCCGCGAGCAGGAGGCCTGCGGAGGTGGCGGCAATGCGAGTCAGAGTCCTCGTCAGCTGTGCCCGATCACCATTGCCGGTTCGATGCCGTGGCTTCGCAGTGCGGCGGTGAGGCCGATCTGCAAGGTGAACAGCAGGGGCTGGGCGATCTCGGTCGCGGCCGGCTGCCACTGCCCGGGCGGGGCCATGAGGGCCTTGACCACTGACCATCCCAGACGGGGTGTCAGGGCGGCGTCCGCTCGTTCCACCTCCTCCCGGAAGGCCGGGTGGTGAGCGAGGAGGTCGGCTCCCATGCCGGCCCACTGCGATCCGTTGCCGGAGAACACGAACGCCACGCGGCCGCCGGTCGCCGCTCTTGCGGTGGCGCCGACAGGGCGGTAGGCCGGGTTCGTGTTCGGCCGCCCGGCGGCCTTGGCATGCGGCTCGGATGCCGGCACCGACGCGCCGCTGACGGTCTCGGCGTCGTCGGGCGCGCCGGGGTGCGCCAAGGCGGCGAACTCCAGGGCGGCCTCCTGCGGGGTGCGGGCCAGCACCACCGCCCGGTACTCATGCCGACTCCGGCGCAGACAGGAGGTGTACGCGAGATCGTAGAACTCCTCCGGCGCCGTGGTCCTGAGCTGTGCCGCCGCCTTGGCGGCCGCCTCGGCCAATGCCTGAGCGGAGCGCGCCGACACCAGGACCGGCAGGCCCTCGGCGGGCGGCGGATCCGGTTCCGTCCGGCGGCGAGGTGGTGCGCAGGTGAGGACGGTGTGGGCGTTCGTACCGCCGAAGCCGAAGGAGTTGACACCGACGACGGGGCGGTCGGCCGGTGCCGGCTGCCGGCTACGGGAGGTCACGCTCAGACCCAGCCCGGCGAAGTCGATGTCCGGATGCGGCGGTTCGGCGTGCAGGGAAGCCGGGATCGTGCGGTGTCTGAGCACCAGGAGCGCCTTGAACAGCCTGGCCATGCCCGAGGCGGGCTCCAGGTGACCGATGTTCGTCTTGACGGAGCCGATCGGCAGTTCGCCGCTGATCCGGCGGATGCCCAGTGCGCGGCCGATGGCGTGGGCCTCCAGCGGATCCCCCACCGCAGTCCCTGTGCCGTGGGCCTCGAAGTACACCAGCTCGTCCGGATGCACCCCGGCCCGTGCGTACACCTGACGCAGCAAGTCCTCCTGGGCACGGGGGTTCGGCAGCGACAGTCCCATGGTCCGGCCGTCGCTGTTGACACCGCTGCCGAGGATCACCCCGTGGACACGATCACCGTCGGCGAGGGCTTCGGTCAGCCGCTTGAGAAGGACCACGCCGCCGCCCTCGGCCCGTATGAAGCCGTCGGCGCGGGCGGAGAAGGAGGCGCACTTCCCCCTGGCCGACAGCATCGACGCCTGGGAGAACCCGACGTAGTGGAACGGGCTGATCAGCACGTTGGCCCCGCCACACACCGCCATACTGCTGGTCCCCTCCCACAGCGTGTGGCAGGCGCGGTCGAGCGCGACCAGCGAGGACGAGCAGGCAGTGTCGATGGCCATACTGGGACCGTGCAGGTCGAAGGCGTACGAGACCCTGTTCGCCGCGATCGAGGAGGCCGCGCCCGCCATGGTGTAGGCGCCCACCGTACGCAGGGACGACATCTGCAGGGCGCCGTACGAGGCGTCGGAGATGCCGACGTACACCGCGGTGTCGGACCCGGCCAGCCGAGCCGGATCGATCGCGGCGTCGTCCAGGGCCTCGGCGGTCAGCTCCAGCAGCAGCCGGTGCTGCGGGTCCATGTGCGCCGCTTCCTTCGGGGAGATCCCGAAGTAGGCGGCGTCGAAGGAGCCGACATCATCGAGGAATCCGCCCACACCGGTGTAGCTCTTCCCCCGGCGCGGCATCGAGGTGTCGACGAAGCGGCTCGCTTCGAAACGGTCTGCGGGGACCGGTCCGACCAGGTCCCGGCCCTGCTCCAGCGCGACCCACAGCTCGTCCAGGCTGTTGATGCCGCCCGGAAGACGCAGCCCTGCCCCGACGATGGCGATGGCACGCTCGGCGGCGTCGGGCCGGTGCATATGGGTCGCCCCTTCAGTCCCGTGGCGGGGCCGGGGGGCTCACATCACCCGCGCCACCGCCCTTGAATGCGACGCACAGTAGTGAAAGCAGGCGTCGACCAGGGCCGGGGCTCACTCCAACTGCCCAACCCGAGCGGGACTTTCACCCGCACGGGAAATCGGCCGAGTCATGGATGCGTCATCACTTCGAGTGATCGGATGTGGGAGGAGCACTGCCTGGCATCCCTGCCCGCCCACTCTGCGTATCTTCGCCTGCCGGGCGCGGAGGCCGGCAGCCCGGCGCCGTGGCCCCGTAATCTCCATCGCCCACCGGTGCCGATGCCACGTCAGCCCAAACGTCACCCAGGAGCCAGCCATGGCCGTGTTGTTCACCGGCGCGACCGGATTTCTCGGGAGCCACATCCTGCGCGAGCTGCTTGCCGAGAACGCCGAGGAGACGGTCACGGTCCTGGGCCGAGGTACCCCCGGTGACCTGCAAGCCCGGGTCGAGGCCGCGCTCACCTGGCTGGACTGTTCCGCACCGGACACGGGCACCCTGCGCCGCCTGCGGTACGCCACCGCCGATCTCACCGAGCACCACCTGGGCTTGAGCGGACCCGATCGGGCAGATCTCACCCGAGACTGCACCGCCGTCTGGCACTGCGCCGCGTCCTGGGCCCTCCAGGGAGACCCCGCCCCCCTGTTCAAGGCGAACGTCATCGGCACCCGCCGGATCCTCGAACTCGCCGACGAGGCACCCCAGGCACAGCTGGTGCACGTGAGCACCGCCTACGTTGCCGGACGCCGTCACGTCGGCCACGTCCTGGAGACCGAACTGAGCGAAGAGCACGGCTTCCAGACCTGCTACGAGGAGACGAAATATACCGCCGAGAGAATGGTCCACGCCTGGACCGCCCGAACAGGCCGCACCGCCGTGATCCTCCGCCCGAGCCTGCTGGTCACCGACCGGCATGCCCCCGATGGGCTCCCGCAACAGCCCCTGGCCGTTCTGGCCTGGCTCCTCGATGCGGCCCTGCGCGACAGGGCGGCGGAGGACGAGACGGTGGCGCGCCTGTTCAACGGGGGAGATTCCCACGGCTGCGGAATGCGCTTGCGCATCCCGGGCAACCCTGCCGCCGGCATCAACATGGTCCAGGCGGACTACGCAGCCCGAGCGGCGGTCCGCGCCGCCCGGGCCGTCCGCGGCGACGGGGGAGCCGGACTGCGTACGGTCCACCTCACCCACCCGCGCAACACCGGCTTCGAAGCGGTCATGTACGCCTTCGAAGCCCTCTACCCCGGCATCACCCTGACCATGACGCCGACCGTCGCCGCCCCTGACCCGTACGAACGCGTCTTCGCTCACGCCCTCGGAGACCTGCTGTCCTTCACCGTGCAGCAACGCACGTACGACCGCGCCAACCTTCTCCAGGACGCCCCCGACCTGCCCGATCCACAGCCCGTCACCGGCCCCTACCTCGCCCGGGCGCTGTGCCGGGTCCACGAGCACCTGTTGGCGGGTCATGCCGGTCAGTCGGGAGTGTCATGAATCAGGTGGGAACCTGCTCAGAAGGGACCCCTGATGGACACGGAGACCGGTCACCTGATCGAGGCCGCCGACGGGAGCGGGATCAGCTCGGGAGACCCGCCACGAGGTTGACGTCGACTTCATGGCCCATCGTTGCGGTGCGCCACGCGACGAGTTCCTGGTATGCGGGCGACGCGTACCAGTCGCGGGCCGACTCGTCGCTGGGGAAGCCCACAAGGGCGGTCTTCGTGTACGCGGACGGGCCCTCCAGCCGGGTCGGGCTGCCGAACGCGAGCAGGCGTCCGCCGAACGCCTCAAGTGTCGGGCCGACATGGGCGAGGTAGTGGCCGAGGGCGGTGTCGGGCGTGTCATCGGTACGGACGAACAGCACGTAGTGCACGGCTTCTCCTGGTTGCTCCGGTGCGCCCCTCAGGGCACATGCCTGGCATCGAAAACTCTGACAACGAATACTTTGATATCGAAATGTTTCCGCGGGTCGACGGTACCTGCGGGTGGCAGTGGAGTCAAACGCTTCGACGTCGAAGCGTTCTGTTAGCCTTGGCGCCATGCGCGACACGGTGGACGAGGTCATCGAGCAGTGGGACGCCCTTCGCCCCGGACTGGACACGGAGCCGATCGGTGTGGTCCTGAGGATCTTCCGCGCGTCACGGCACCTCGACCAGGGGATCAAGGGCTACTTCGACGAACACGGCCTGGAGACGTGGGAGTACGACATCCTGGCCACGCTTCTGCGCGCGGGCGGCGGCAACACCCTCCGCATGAGCGACCTGGCCGGCGCCGCGATGATCAGCCCGGCCGCCCTCACCAACCGCATCGACCGGCTGGTCGCCAAGGGCCTGGTGACCCGAGCAACCGATCCGGACAACCGTCGCCTGGTACGCACGGAGCTGACCGCCGAAGGCCGCCGCATCGCCGAAGACCTGATCGAAGGCCACCTGGCCAACGAGCGTGAACTCGTCGAAGGCCTCACCCCCGAAGAGCGCAGGCAGCTGTCATCCCTGCTCCGCAAGCTCCTCATGTCCTTGGAGGGCGACTCCCGCAAGCCCAAGAACTCCTGATACGACGTCCGCCTCGTTTGCGCCCCCGCAGCCGCAGGAGTCTGCGGAACCTCCCGCCGACGCCGTGCTCCGGTAGCCGACCCGGCGGCCCGCTCCCACGCGAGCCCGAGGGGCAGGGAGGCAGACCGGCGCCGTCCGCGCCCGCACAACGCCCGGCACGGTCACGCCGACCAGGGAAGGCACGCGGCGTGCGGCTGATGTGATACGGGCATCAGCGTGTGGCAATGGGCCTGGACGCCCGTCCGGGTCGTGGACCGGGACCCGGCGACCCCAACCGGCCGAGACCAGGAACTACGCTCCGGCCAGCCAGGCAGCGGCCTCCCGCAGCTCCTCCGGCGTGCCCGGCGCCAGGGCCGACAGACGCTCCGGGCGGCCCAGGAGCCGCCGGTGGGCCGGGGTGAGCACGGCATTGGCCAGCAGCCAGCCGCTGAGGGCGTGCGGGTCCGTGGGGGACCGGCGCAGGGTCTCGGCGTAGAGGGCCTGGGCCGTGCGCGGGACCCCGGCGACGAGCTGGGCGTCCGCACCGTCCGGTGCGAGCGGCGGATCGCGGTAGAGACGGGCGCGGGGGTCGTGCCACGGACCCGGCGGGCCGGCCAGGACCGGCTGGTGCGCACCGGCCGGTGGGGGAGCGCCTCCCGCGGCGAACGCCGAGGCCAGCGCGGTCCGTTCGGGCTCGTCGCAGCGCAGGTTCCGCAGCCGCCACTCGACGAGGTGGCTCAGCGCGGCGGCCCGCGCCCGCTCCGCCGTCCGCGGTGCCACGGGCTCGCGCAACCAGCCGTCGAGGGTGGCCGCCAGCCCGCGGAGCAGCCGGGTGCCGGGTGCGGTGAGCCGGGCCCGGGTCAGCAGCGTACGGACGATCAGCCGGGTCTGCAGGCGGCGCAGCGCGAAGTGGAACCCCGCGATCCCGGGATCCACCCCCGGGTCCGTCATGCGGTCACGCCAGAAACCGGTGACCCCCGTGAAGGCGTACGCGCCGTGCAGCAGCCCGGTGGTGTGGCGCGGATCGGGCCGCCACGGCGCGTAGTGGATCTCGGCGCCGTCGTCGTGGAGCAGAGGGAAGAGATGGAGCAGTGCCCCCAGCTTGCTGTGCTGGAACTCGTGCACCATCGCCTCGGCGAGTGCCAGCGCGTCGGGCGGGCGGGAGACGACCATGGAACCGAAGGCGTCCGACGTGGTCGCGCTGACCAGTACGTCGACGGGGGCGGAGCCCGGCGCGGTCGATGCCGTACGGGTCGGCCCGCCCGGCTCCGCGAGGTCCGCCGGCACGATGCGCCGGACCTCGGCCACCCGCAGCCCGCCCGGCCCGTCCGGCGAGGGCCCCTCCAGGATGGCCGCGGCCTCGGTGAACAGCCGTTGCCAGCGCTCCGCCTCCGCCCCGGACAGCGGCTGCGGGGTGACCGGTTCGTCCAGGTCGCGGTACGGGTCGAGGTCGTCCAGCCAGGTCGACGTGCCGGCGAAGGTGCGCGAGGGGGTCCAGTGGCTGCGCCAGGCCTGGTCCAGCGGGCGGACCAGGATCGTCCGGCCGCCCGAGGCCAGGTGCAGATCGCCGCCCCGTAGCCGGGCCCGAGCCGTGCCGTAGCCCTGAAGACCGCCGATCCGGGCCAGGCCCAGGGTGGGCAGGGACAGGCCGCCGTCCCGCAGGGGCACGTCCAGTTCGACATCCAGCCCGGCAAGGATCCGCGCGGTCAGCGAGATGGCGCAGAGGTGCCCGGCATCCGCCCACAGCGGCGGTCCGCCCGTCGTGCCGTGGAGACGGCGCACCACGTGCGCCGTCCAGCAGCCCATGTGCGGGCTCATCAACAACGCCTCGCACGCGTCCGGTTCTGCCCCGGCCGCCTCGGAGAACAACTCCCAGACCGGTGCGGCCGGGCCCAGTTCGCCCAGCGCGCCCGGCAGCTCGTCCAGCCGGTCGAGCAGTTCACCCAGCAGCATCAGGCGCCTGGTGCGTTCGGCCCGGACCAGGAACGCGACCGCTTCGGCGGAGCCGCCGCCCGAGGCGAGTTCGTCGAACCGGGCGCCGGGCATCCGTAACCGCGCTTCGTGCTCCTGTGACGCCATCTACTCGGCCCTGGCCCCGCCGGTCGGATTGCTGTGCCCCATGGTGTTGCTCCGGGCACGGCGCGCCTGGGCGAGCAGCCGTCGGCTGCGCAACGGTGCCGGAACGCCGCGTATCGCGGCGAGGCTCACCCCGGTCAGATCCGCGAGATCGGATTCGACGTGCTCCGCGCGGTCCGCACCGGGACGGTCCGCGTTGGCCGGCTCATGCAACGTGCTTCCCCCTTCAAGTGCCCCGCTCCCACCGATCGGGCGGGCCGTGCCGCCGGCGCTGCCGGAGTCACCTCCATGATGACGAACGGGGGCTGTCTCGAAAAGCCCATGTGATCAAGCCATCCGACGACGCCTCGGCGCCTCACCCGGCGGGTCGCGGTCCGGCACACGCGTGGACGGCCGCCTCCAGGGCCACGGCCCGCTGCTCGTCGTCGTCCAGCAGGGTGACCGCCGCGTGGAGCAGCCACAGCTCTCCGGGCACCTCGCTCAGGGCTCGGACGATCCCGATGAGGTCGGTGCGCGGCTTGGCGTGCCGGCGCATCCGCTCCACGGTGCGGGTGGCCTCGCCCAACTCCGTGACGATCGCCTGCCGTTCCTCGGGGTCGGTCATCATCGGGTACGCGAGCAGGGCGCCGATCAGGCGTTCCATCGGCTGACCGGGTGTGTTCGCCACCCCCGCGGCGGCCCGCGGTGCCGCCGTCGCGGGGGCCGGCGGCGCCGGGTGCTCGGACCGCTGGGGGCCGTAGAGCCAGACCATCGGCAACTGGTCGGTGCGCCGCTCGGCCCGCAGTCGCTCCACCCGCTCCTGGACGTCGCCGAACAGTGCCTCCGGATCCGGCCACTGAGGCGCACCCGCGCCGACCGCACCGCGCCGGCTGTCAAGGGCTTCCAGGACACTGGCCGAGAACAGACCCGTGCCGCGCGCGGGATCGTTCGTGGCCCGCTGCCCCCGGGTCGCCGCCAGCAGCAGCGTCTGGTGGTGGGACTGCACCCGCCGTCCCTCGGGCAGGCTCTCGGCGGGCAGCGTGTGCTGGAAGCCGTACTCCTCCTCGAACGTCTGGCAGGCGTCCACGATCCAGATCTGCCGGCCGAAGCCGGGCAGGGTGTCGCTCGCCAGGGTCCGGCGCATCGAGTCCAGGTCGAGGTTGCGCTTGTCGGCGGTGGTGGCGTCCGCGCAGAACAGCCGCAACCGCTCCGCCCGGTCCAGCACCCCGTGCCCGCCCCACCACACCCACAGCGCCTCGCCTCGCAGGGAGTGCAGCCCGGACACCACCAGCTGCCGCAGCGTCGCGTGGTCGGCGGACCGGTACGGCACGCCCGGGTCGGTCAGCGGGTCGAGGTGGAGCAGGATGTTCTGCTCCGGTACGCCGGCACGCAGCAGCCAGGAGCGGAAGCGCAGGGCGTCCCCGGCAGGCCCGGACAGGTCCCAGCCGGGCCCGGCGGCGTACCGCTCGATGCCCACGACCACTGCGAAGGTGCGCTCCGGCGCGGGAGCCGCGGTCCCCGTCACGACAGCCGGGCTGCGATCTCGCGGTAGACGGCCGGATTGGTCCAGTAGGCGCTGTGCGCGGCCGGGAACGGCTGCCGGTTGTCGACCTCGACGTCGGTGACCCGGTCGGGGAACAGCCCTGCCCCGAGGTAGCCGAGCAGGTCCCGCCGGTCGTAGACGTTCAGCCAGTCGGGCACGTGCCGCGGCAGCGGTTCCGGGTGGGCGAGTCCGGGCAGGGCCCCGCTCTCGTAGAGGAACGGCCCCTGGGACCCCACCGTGACCAGCAGTTCCACTTGCGGCAGCGGCGCGGTGACCAGGGTGTCCAGGGCGATGATGCCGCCGAGGCTGTGCCCGACCACGACCACCGGCGCCGGCAGCTCCTCGATCAGTCCGCGCAGCCTCCGCCGCAGCGCCCCGCCCCGGGCCAGGTACCGCATGATGTCGGCGGCGGCCGGATGGGCGGCTTCGGTCAGTGCCCGGCGGCGCCGGACCGCGGCATGGGAGGCGAGCCGGAGCGCCGGCCGGGCGAGCAGGGCCCCGAGGCCCCGCTCGGAGCCCGCCGGCCGGGCCCCCATGAGTTCGGCGAGGGCGGCCACGGCCGCGTCCCGCGCCTCGCCGTCGGGGACGACGGGCGCGTCCTCGGCGAGTACGGCGGACAGCGCCGCCGCGACCACCGCCCGGGCCAGCAGCCGGGCGAGGTCCTCGTCGTCGGGCAGGCCGCTCGCGGCCCGGCCCGGCAGCGGGCTGCGGGCGAGGGCCAGAGCGGCCTCGGCCAGGTGCCGTTCCGGTACACCGGTGCGTTCGGCGACATCGGCCACCTTCCCGTCGAGGGAGGCCAGCAGCGCCCGAGGCCGCTCCCCGGGGAGCGCGGCGCCGAGGGGCAGTTCGCCGGGGGCGGCCGGGCCGTCAGCGGCGACCAGCGCCAGTTCGACGAGCGGATCGCGGTACAGGTCGGCCCACCGCTCGCTGTCGGTGTCCTCGGCCGGGGCCGCGTCGGGCGACTCGCCGAGGCCGCCGCGGCTGCGCCCGCCAGGCTGCGGCAGGGACAGGCCACCGGCCGCCAGCGTCGCGCCGAACTCCCCGCCCCAGTAGAACGGGACCGGGCGGACGGCCGGGGCCACGGCGCGCAGCCCGGCCGAGAAGCGCCCGTACAGCTCCGAGAACCCGGGCTCCCGGACCCCTGTGCCGTGAATGAACAATGCCGTCGTCATAAGCCCCCACCCCGACGTCAACCGTTCGCCGTGAACGCGATCGTGGCACATAACGAGCCGTCAACTTGGCAGTATGCTGAAATCGTGCCCCTCGACCCCGGGTGCGCGCTCTTTGGTCTGCCGTGCACCCGCCGTGGCCGTTCCGGCCCGGCGTCGGACTCCTTGAGGGGGACCGTATGGCTACTGATGCGATGATCACCCATCTCGTCGGCGCCACCGCGCTCATCCTGATCGTCGCCCACACTGCGGGCTGGCTCTCCCGGCGGTGGCGACAGCCCACGATCATCGGGCAGTTGATCGCCGGCATCGCCCTCGGCCCGACCATGCTCGCGGGGCTCTTCCCGGCGCTTTCGCGGATCCTGTTCCCCCCGGCGCTGGGCCCGGTGCTCACCGGGCTCTCCCAGATCGCCCTGGTCCTCTTCCTGTTCGCCGTGGGCTACGAACTCGATCTCGGCGTGGTCAGGGGCCGGGCCCGTACCGTGGTGGCGGTCTCGCTCGCGGCGTTCGTGCTGCCGATGTCGGCCGGGTGCGCCGCCGCGCTGCTCTTCCACCGTCAACTGGCGTCGCTGGGCGCGCCCCGGGAGATGTCCGCGGCCTCGGTGCTGTTCTTCGGCGTGGCGCTGTCCATCACGGCCGTGCCCGTCCTGACGGCGATAGTCCGCGAGAACGGCCTGGCCGGGACGGTGCCCGGGATCGTCGCCGTCGCCGCGGCAGGGGTGATCGACGTCATGGGCTGGACCGTCCTGGTGGGCACGCTGCTGGAGACCGGGGCGGAGGGCGGGCTGTCCCGGCCGGTGCGGCTGGCGCTGCTGCTCGGGTTCACGGCCGTGATGCTGCTCGCGGCCCGGCCGGTCCTGCGCCGCCTGTTGTGGCGTTCGGGGGTCGACCCGTCGGTGCGGCTTGCCGTCCTGGTGGGCTTCGCGTTCGCCTCGGCCTGGGTCACCCAGGCCCTCGGGCTGCACGTCATCTTCGGCGCCCTGCTCGCCGGCGTGGTCACCCCGCGGGAGGAGGGCTGCACCCTGGACCCGGACCTGGTCCGGCCGCTGCACGACATCGGCATGTTGCTGCTGCCGTTCTTCTTCGTGGTCTCGGGCCGCAGCGTGGAGATCGGAGCGCTCGACTCCGCCGGTGTGGTCGCGGTGGTCGCGGTGACCCTCCTGGCCGTGACGGTCAAGGTGGTGAGCGGGACCGTTGCGGCCCGGCTCGCGGGCCTGGACCGGCACGATGCCCGGACCGTGGGCGTCCTGCTCAACACCCGTGGTCTGACCGAGCTGATCGCGCTGAACGCGGGCTTGCAGGCGGGGCTGCTCAGCGGCCGGCTCTACACGGCGCTGGTGCTGATGGCCCTGGCGACCACCGTGGCCACCGAGCCCCTGCTGGCCGTCGTACGCCGCCTGCGGGCGCGCGCGGAGGGCGCGGGCGGGGACACTCCAACGCCACCACCCCGCACCCCGGTCGATGCATCTTCCGCCGAGGCCCTCTGACACCGCGCACGAGGCGCAGGGCGGCACCGCGGCGCACGGCATCCTGACGGCGGCACTCCGTACGGCGAGTACGGAGTGCCGCCGTACGTCGCCTACAGGGGCATCGGCGCGATGTCGCACTCGATCCGCTGGTGCAGCCGCGCCGCCACCAGCCACGGGTGGTCCGGGCCGAGCACCCGGGTCATGCCCTCCACGGCGTCGGCGTTGAGCTCGTCGGCCTCCTGGATCCGGCCGAGCCCGCGCAGGTCCAGGGCCAGGTTCGCCCGGCAGGAGAGGGTGAGCGGGTGGTCGGGGCCGCAGGTGCGGACGAACTTCGGCAGGTTCTCCTCGTCGATGGCGCGGGCCGCTTCGAAGTCCAGCTTGGCGTAGTGGTTGTTCGCCAGCCCCAGGACGGCGGTCAGCGTGAAGGAGTGCATTTCGCCGAGGGTCTCCCGGAACGTGCCGGTGGACTCCAGGTCCAGGGCCTCGGCCTGCGCGACCTCGCCGAGGGCGCGCAGTGTCGCCGCCAGGTTGGTCATCGTGATGAGGGTGAACGCGTGCTGCGGGCCCAGGGTCGTCCGGTAGCGCTCCAGGGTCTGCAGGCCCAGCTCGCGGGAGGCGGTGAAGTCCCCGCGCAGCCGCCGGTCGACGGTGGCGTTCACGGCGCAGGCCAAGGTGTCCGGGTACTGGGCACCGTAGCGGAGGGTGAACCGCTCCAAGGTCTCCTCGGTGAGGTCCGAGGCCTCCTGGAGAGCCGCGTCCCGGCGCCGGCACACCGCCAGGTTGCGGGCGGCGCGGATGGTGGCCGCGTTGTCCTCGCCGAAGACCGTGCGGTAGATCCGGTACGTCTCCTCCTGCATGACCCGGGCGGCCGGGTAGTCGCCGCTCTCGCGGATGTCGATCGCCAGGCCGTTCATCGTGTTCAGCGTCAGGCCGTTGGTGGCGCCGTAGAGGATGTCCCACTGCCGGGCGGTCTCCTCGTCCAGCTCCCGGGCCGCCGCGAACTGACCGCACGCCCGCAGGGTCACGCCGTAGCTGTGGGCGGCCAGCAGGGTGGCGGGCTCCTCCGGGCCGATCAGGTCACGGGCCCGGCCGTCGGCCTCCTCGTCCAGCGCGCGGGCGGCGTAGAAGTCTCCCTTGTAGCGCAGGGCGCCGGCCATCTGCGTCATGGAGTCGATCAGGTCCTCCTCGGGAACCGAATCCCGCCGCGAGATCTCCAGCACCTTCTGGAACAGGTCCAGGGCCTGCGTGACGCCGCCGGTCTGGAGCAGCAGGAACCCCAGGAGCTTGCCCATCACCAGGACCTGCGGGTCCTCCTCGCCGGACCGGGCGGTCCATGTCTGCCACGCTTCCCGGGCCACTTCGACACCGGTTTCGTGCGCGCCCCAGTAGTACAGGTAGAGCACCATGGACTTGATCAGTTCGCGGCCCCACGGGTCGGAGGTGCGGACCGCGCCGCTCGCCATCACGTGCGGGAGCAGCGCCTGGTACGCCGGCCACTGGTCGGGTGAGTTGGGGGCCCCCGGCGTGGCGGTGGCCAGCAGCAGGTGTGCCGCGCGCCGCAGGTCCTCGGTCCGGTTCTCGTCGAGCCCGGCGGCGAGCACCGCCTGCATCAGACGGTGGATGTGCAGGGTGCCGTTCTTGTGGTCCAGCTTGATCAGCGACAGCTTGCTGAGGTCGCGGGTGGCCCGGGCCAGCAGCACCGGGTCGCGCAGCACCGGGTCCAGTTCCGGGGTGATGTCGACGTTGCGGGTGCCGCGCAGGATGCTCAGGGGGATCGGCTCGGGCGCCATGCAGGCGCAGATCTCCAGGAGCTGGCGGGCGGCCGGGTTGCTGTCGGCCAACTGGTCCAGGGAGATGTTCCACGCGGCGGCGACCGAGACCGGGTAGTCCGGCGACGGGTCGAGCTCCAGGATGCCGGGTCGGCGCTGGTCCAGCAGGTCCAGGTACTGGCCGACCGGCATGCCGGTCGCGGCGTGCCAGGCGCCGGCCTGTTCGATCGCGAGCGGCAGGTCGCCCAGGGCCTCGGCGAGGCGGTTGGCGTCCCCGTGGCTGAGGTCGCGGGCCCGGCGCTGGAGCAGGGCGATGCTCTCCTCGCGCTCGAAGACGTTGACGGTCAGTGGGGAGGCGACCCGCTCCCAGTCGCGGTTGCGGGAGGTGACGATGATCTTGCCGGGGCCGCCGGTGGGGAAGTAGCCGCGGACCGTCTCGATGTCCTCGGCGTTGTCGAAGACCAGCAGCCAGTTGTCGTGCGGTCGTCCGGTGCGCAGCGCCTCCCGGACGGCGGGCACCGCGGTGTTGGCCTGCGGTCCGACCTCCAGGTTCAGGGCGCGGGCGAGGTCGACGAGGGCGCCGAGGATGAGGTTCTCCCGCTCCGCGGGGATCCACCAGATGACGTTGTACTCGTGGCTGTGCCGGTAGATGTACTCGATGGCCAGCTGCGACTTGCCGACCCCCCCCATGCCATGGAGGGCGTGCGGGAGCACCGCCGCCGTCTCGTCCGACCGCAGCTGTTCCTCAACGGCCGCCAGCAGGCTCTCCCGGCCGGTGAAGTTGGGGTTCTTCGGCGGGACGTTCCCCATGACCCTCGGCTGGCCGGAGCGGACGAAGAGGGTTTGGGACTTGGTGTCCATGATCGGTTCAGCCTTCCGGACTGCGGGGCCTGAGGGGTCGGTGGTGGTCGGCACACGTTCTCCAGGGGATGCGTCGTCGTTCGCGGGGACGGGGATCTCCTGGGGAGGTATGCCCTCTTCGGGAATGTCGGGTACGCCGGGAGGGCCGGAGCCACCCGCCGTGATGACGGGGGGGTCCGTACTGACGCCGCCCGGCCCGGCCCCGCCCGGCCCGCCGCCGACGGCGGCCAGGACCCGGTCGGCGCGCCGGGCGTACGGGCCCGCGAGGGCCTTGAGCACGGCCAGTTCGACGCGCAGCCACGGCCGGTTGGCGGCCGTCGCTTCCGGCAGGGCGGCGTGCTCGGGGTCCTGCAGCGCGGCCCGCAGCCGTACGCCGCGCCCGCGGGCGCTCGGCAGATCGGCGAACAGGCTCACGGTCCGGGCGAGCTGGCTGCGGGTACCGGTGGCGAGCAGCGCCTCCCGGATGCCCTCGGCGAAGTCGGGGCGGCCGTCGGAGCCCGGGCCTTCCCAGTCGATCAGCCCGCCCATCAGCAGCTCGGCCACGTGCCCGGGGCCGGCCTCCGGCACCGCCCGGTCACGCAGCTCCTCGATCAGCTCGAACTCGAAGGGCAGGGCGGCCAGATGGGTGGCCAGCCGGCGCGCGGTCGGCGTGGCCAGCGAGAAGAACCGGCGCACCGCGGCCTCGGCGGCCTCCGCGGAGCCGGGCCCGTCCGTCCGCGGGGGCCGCAGCCCCGGCGTCGGCCGGCCCTCGGCCAGCGTCCCGGCGAGCAGGAAGGGCAGCGTCCGGCGTACGCCGAGTTCCCCGGCCACCAGCTCGGCCCAGGCTGTGAACGACTCCGGTTTCAGGCTCAGCACGGGCACGGGGACGACCGGCTTGCCCTCGGCCCCCCAGGGCGGCTCCCCGGCCGGGTCCTCGTACGCGGGGCCGTGGCCGATCCGGGTGTTGGGCGCGCCGAAGCCGCCCGCCTCCAGCTCCGCGCGGTACGGCGCGGCGGAGGAGCGGTGCCACAGATAGGTGGGCAGCAGGTGCACCAGCGCCGTGGGCCCGCTGCGCGCCAGCCGCATCAGCAGGTCGTCCGCCGCCGGTCCGGCCCAGCCGTGCGCCAGCCCGTCGGTGACCAGCAGGTGCACCCGGGAGCCGCGCGCGTCGATGACCTCCGCCGGATCGCCGGTCCCCTCCCCGGGCCAACGCAGCCGGGCCCGGCCGCTCGCGGGTAACTCCAGTCGGACCGTGCGCACGTCCCGGAACGCGCCGCTGCGGGCCGCCTCCACCGCGATCGCGGCGATCCGCTGCTGCCAGATCCGCATGGTCGGTGCGGCGTCGACGAGCAGCACGAGGTCGAACGCCTTCTCGGTGGCCGGCCGCAGGTACGGTACCCAGAGGTTGTCGGAGATGCCGTACCGGGCGGTGCGTTCCTCGTCCAGCTCCTTGCGGTGGAGGGCGGGCAGGCTGCGGCTGAGCAGGTGCAGCGCCTTCGCCAGGCGCAGCGGCACCGGTCTGCGGGCCCGCCGGGAGGCGGGGGCGACGGGCATGGCGCGGCCGGCCTCGGGTTCGGCCCCGGTCTCCCGGAGGCCCGCCGGGCCGTCCTCGCCCGAACGGCCGGACGGGGACGGGAGCGCGATGGGGGAACCGGTGGCGTCGTCCGTGCCCCGCACCGGCTCGGCCTGCTGCGGGCCGCCGGGCATGCTCGGGGGCGGGGTCGGGTCACCGGCCGGCGCCGGGTCGCGTTCCGGCGCATGTTCCGGGCCGTCCTCCGGAGCGTCCTCCGTGGGAGGGCACTGCTCCTCGGCCGCCGACGCCGGCGCCGCGGCCCGACGGGCCGCCGCCAGCCAGACCGCGTCGGCGACCTCCCGCCAGGTCGGAACGTCGCCGGAAGGACCGTCCGTCCCGGTACGGGCGTCGGGAGCGCGCTCCCTGGGAGTGCCGTCCATCAGCGGCCTTTCGCGAGGTCGCGCAACAGCAGTTCAATGAGCTTACGCCCGTCGGAGTCCGCCTGGAAACCACCCGCTGTGGTCAAATGGACAGCATTGAGCAACTGGTCGACCGACTGTGTGCCTCCGGTACGCACCCGCCGCTCGAAGTCGTCGATCAGCGCGTCCACCGCTTCGGGCCTGCTCCGCAGGTGGCTGACCACGATCGAGACGAGCTGCTCCCGGCTGGGCGGACGCATCTCCAGCGGCAGACAGCGGCGCCGGAAGGCGGCCGGAAACTCCCGTTCGCCGTTGCTGGTGATCACCACGAGCGGGAACTCCCGGCACTCGACCCGGCCGCCGACGATCTCGGCCCGGCCGTCCGGGTCGTCCGTGAACACGCTGACCGTCGGCAGGGCGCTGCGGATCAGCTCCGGGACCGTGTAGCTGCCGTTCTCCAGGACGTGGAGCAGGTCGTTGGGCAGGTCGATGTCGCTCTTGTCGAGCTCGTCGATCAGCAGGACGCGGGGGCGGGCGTAGGCGAGCAGGGCGGTGCCGACTGGGCCGAGGGTGACGAAGTCGCCCAGGTAGGGCGCGGGTTCGGGCCGGGGCCCGGCGGCGGGTGGTGTGGCGGGCGTCGCGGGCGCGGGCGAGGCGGGCGCCGGCGGGCCGGGGCGCCGCCCGGCCGGGGCCGGCCGGTCGGCGCCCGCCCGCCAGGCCGCGATGGCTTGGGCCCGGCCGATGGAGTCGTACTCGTAGAGCCCGTCGCGCAGCGTGGTCCGGCTGACGATGCTCCACTGGAGCACCCGCCCGAGGCCCAGTTCGCGGGCGACCAGATAGGCGAGCGTCGACTTGCCCACCCCGGGCGGCCCGGACACCAGCAGCGGACGGCGCAGCAGCAGCGCGGCGTTGACGGTGTCGATCTCCTCGTCCCGCAGCCCGGGCCGGGCGTCGTGCGCACCCAGGCGGCGGTGCAGAGCGCGGTCGTCGTCGGCGGGGGCGGGCTGGAGCGGCGCGCCCAGGAACTCCCGCCAGGGCGGTGCGGGCGGGATCGTCGGCGGGTCACCGGCCGGTGCCGCACCGGTCGCGTGGAAGACGCGCCAGGATCCGTCCGGCGCGGTACCGGTGGTGCCGCCGCCGGCCGGGGCGGTGTCGTGCTCCGGCTTCTGCTCCTGCTCGTACTCGGTCACGCCGGTACCTCCTCGCAGTCGATGAGCCGAAACGGGTCATCGTAGAAGAACGCCACATGACGGCCGGGGAGTTGCATTCCGTTCAATTCGGTCTCGGCCTTCATGCGCAGCCGGTGGATGGTGCCGGGCAGCTGGGTCGTGGGATAGCCGACGAGCATGTCGAGCGGGGCGCCCAGCGCCTGCAGCGCGGGGTCCCGGCGGTCCCAGAGCGCCACGCCGATGCCCTCGGCGATGGCCGCCTTCAGCGGTTCCAGGGCCTGCCCCTCCAGGGCGGGGGCGCTGAGCGTCACCGCCGTCAGGTGCTGGTCCGCGACCAGCTTGTTGCGCCAGATGCGCAGCCCCGTCGTGGTCGGATCGGCACCCGTCCAGGAGTGCGGGCGGGCGGCGCTGGCCGCGCGCAGGGTCTGCCAGCGCAGCCGCCAGCGGCGCAGCTGGGCCGGGTCGCGGGTACGCATCCGCTCCAGGCTGCGCAGGTGGACGTAGTAGCGCAGCCCTATGGGGACCGGCTCGTCCTCGCCCGCCTCGCGCAGCCCCAGGCCGGCCACGTCGTGGTTGAGCATGCTGTACGGCAGGACGAACTCGATGTGGATCGGGCTCGGGTCCTCGCCGGCGCTGTCCGCGTCGGCCCAGTACGCCTCACCGTGCCGGACGGCCCGCTCCACCACCGTTCCCAGGTTCGGCGGGGTGGCCCGTTCCAGAGCGCCCGAGACCGGCGCCCAGTGACCGGCGGTCCGGTTGACCCAGTGCCGCACGTAGATGTCGGGCGAACCGTCGAGGGCGGGATCCACCATGACGATCAGACAGCGGGGAACGTCTCCGCCGGGCAGGCCCGTGGTGCCCGGCAGGCCCGGGGCGCCCAGCCGCTCGCGCCGTTCGTACAGCGCCTCGTCGGCCCCGGCTCCCGCGCCGGACGCCCAGGCCTCGCACCACTCCCGCAGCCGGCGCCGCCGCTCGCTGTCCCGCGGCATCAGCTCGGCGACGCACTCCAGCAGGACCACGGCGGGCGGCAGCCCGTCGGCCCGGGCGTTGAGGTCGAGCAGGTGGTCGAAGAGCCGGCCGGGCATGAGTCCGCCGGGCAGGTCCAGCTGCAGCTCCCTTCTCAGCCGGTCCAGCAACTCGCCCGCGTCGACCCCTGTGTGCCCGGCGAGCAGCGCCCGGGCGGCCTTGAGGTCCCTGTCCTCGAATGCACCGAGCAGGGGCAGCGCCGTGGAGGACTCGGGCTCCCAGGCCCGTAACACCCGCTCCCGCACACGCCCGGCGACGTCACTGCCCTCGTGCAGCTCGACGGCGTAGAGGAGCGCGTCCACGCCCGTCTCCACGTCCTGCTGGTCCCGTAACACCGCCTGCACAAGGGCGACCGTATCGTTCCGGGCGTTCTTGCCGGGCAGATCCAGGGCTCTTTCGAGGTATCCACTGACACTCTGCCCGAACAACAGCCGCTCGCGGGGGTCCCGGACGCAGTCCAGTGCACTCAGCTCGTCCACGAGCGCCATCCGCAAGCGCGCCCTCTCCCCGACGCCCAACCGCACCGCCACGTTCCCCACCCCCGACCGTCCCCCAGAAGTCGGCACGAGTCCCCTCGCTGGTCCGCGAAATTATCACGGGGCTTTCTTTGCCACCAGAAGAACTGATCAATCCCCCGGGAGCGTCCCGAAAAAACCCCACGGCTTGGCCGAGGAGGTGCTTTTCCCATGCACAGCAGGGCTGTTCACCCTGGCGACCCGGGAGAGGTGAGGGAGTTCCGCCGTCTGGACCAGGTGGCAGTTGACCCGGGCCTCGCCCGCGCCCGGGCGGGCCGCCGGTGTCAGCTGCCTGGCCAACCTTGCCGTCATGGCCCTCGACCGCCTGGAGGCACTCGTCCGCAACCGGCTCAAACGCCTCCAGTACCGGCCCGGCACCCTCGACGGCTTCATAGCCGGCACCGGCCTCGCCCTCGACGAGGGGGGAGTCCGCGTTCGAGGTTGCGGCACTCAGCCGGTCCCGTCCGTCACCACGGTGACCGATACCAACCACTACGGGAGGGCGGCCGTCGCCACTGCCTGGGACCGCCTTCACCCGCTGCTGGTCCGGCGCTCGGCCTGGGCCGACCACTCCGAAGCAGAGCTGCCGGTCGTCGAAGGTACCGTCATCCGTCGCGGCAGCCATTACCAGCAGCAAAGCTGCGTGGCCTTGGGTGTGGGCCAGGGGGCGCAGTAGGTCGGTGGCGCGTTGCGCTTGGGGGCCGAGGCGGCGGCGGAGGTCGTTGCGCATGGCGTCGCTGGCGTGCCGGGCCAGGCTGGCCGGCCAAACGGGATCGTGCGGGTCGGGGGCGACGGTGTCGGCGGCGCCGGCCACCGCGCGCCCGGCCGGCCGCAGCCAAGAGATATTTGTTGAAGATTGATATATGTAGAGTTGCTTAGGCCTTTGCGTCAAGGTCGGTCGGAGCAGGAACGCCGACTGACTCCCTTTACATGCGTAAATCGCCTCTTATAATGGGTGTTGGAAGTGGTGTCCAACTAGCCGATCCACCTGATCCCGTCGGTACGTCGGACTTGTCGCACCGTCAGGCACGATGCCTGACGCGCTTGCCGTGGAGCGACAGCTTGCCGCCCCATGAGCCGTGAGACAGTCGATCGCGTGTCGGGGAGTGTCGATCCGGTATTCCCCGGACGGGCAGGGACACGGGCTCTTGACATGCTGCTCTATCTGCTTGCCCTCAACCCCACCGACTCCGTCACCCAGGGATTCCTGCCGGCCGCGGCCCGGCTTGGCCTGTCGGTCACCGTGCTGACCGACAGCCCGGCCCCGCACCAGCGCGCGTACGCGCGACTCCCGTCGCCGCCAGACGTTCTGAAGTGCGATGTGCGGGAGTTCCGCGAGGTGGTCAGCCTGATCTCCACGCGCCGCGCACCGAACGCGGTCTTCACCAACAGCGATCACCTGCAGACGCAGGCGGCGCTGGCCGCGGACTACTTCGGGCTGCCGGCCAAGAACTGGAAGGCCACCCTGCGGGCCAAGGACAAGGGCCTGCTGCGCCGCCACCTCGCCCGGTGCGGGCTGGACACCGTCTGGTCGGCCGAGCTGGCACCGGGAGAGGCGGCGGCGACGCTGACCGAGTTGGACGTGCCGCTGCCCTGCGTGGTCAAGCCGAGGGAGGGCGTGGCCAGCGAGGACGTCGAACTGGTCGACGACATGGACCAGCTGGTCCGGTGCTGCGAGGACGTCCGCAGGCGGCGGCCCGGCGCGGCCCTGGTGGTCGAGGAGTTCCTGGTGGGGGAGCAGTACACCCTGGAGACGCTGGGTGACGGCACCCGCCGGCACGTGGTCTGCGGGTTCCGCGCCGAACCGTCGCCGCCGCCCTACTTCATCGACGCGGTGTACGAGTTCGTCCCCACGCACCCGCCGGCGGTGCTGGAGCAGGTACTCGCGCAGCTGGACGAACTGGGCGTCGGGCTCGGCGCATGCCATACCGAGTTCATCGTGCAGGCGGACGCCCGGGCACGGATCATCGAGGTCAACTACCGGGCGGTCGGTGACCAGACGGATCTGATGATGGCCGACCTCCTGGAGATTCCCTACTTCGAGTACGTGCTGGGCGTCCACCTGGGCCGGCCGCTGCCCGCCGACCTGGGGGCCCGTACTGACATGCGGATGCACAACCTGGCCGTCTGCGCCGACCGCGCCGGGACGCTGACCGAGGCCCCGGGCCCGTCCGACCTGGTGTCCGGCGGCGTCCGGTTGTCCTACCGGCCCGTACGGGCGCTCGGTGAACGACACGAGCACTACCACAGCAACCGGGACTTCCTCGGTCTGGTCTGGGCCATGGGCCAGGACGAGGAGGCCCTCCGGCGTGCCGCCGCGGAGTTCGTCGCCGCCAACCGCTGGGAGATCACGCCGTGACCGTGCGAGACGAGCTGGCCCTGCGGGTGCTGGGCGCGCTGCTGCGCGAGGACGTGCTGGGGCTGCGGACCGGGAGCGTGCCCGTCGAGCGGGCGGACGGCCGCTGGCTGCGACGGGAGCTCGACGGGACCGCCGTGCTGCTGCCGGTGGAGGAAGAGGGCTTCCAGTGCGAGGACACCGCACGGCTACCGCTGCTGGAGGTGGACGGAGCCAGGGTGACCGGTCTGGACGAGATGATCGGTGTGCTGCGCGCGCTGGCCCCGCCCGAGGACCGGGGTGGCTACGACGCCTTCGCCGAGGAGTGCCGGCAGACTCTGGCGACCATGCGGCTGCACGCCGTGTCCCGGAGCGAGGTGCACGCACAGCTGGCGGCGCGGTACGGAGCCGACCCGGCCGACTGGACGGGCCTGCGCGGAAGCCTGGCCCAGGACACCCTCGCGGCCTACCAGGACCACCCCGTCTACCCCACCGCGCGCGGGCGGTCCGGTCTCGACGGCGAAGAGCTCCGCCGCTACGCACCGGAGTTCCATCCGTTCTTCCCGCTGCGCTGGCTCGTGGTTCCGGCGGCATGCCGTGGCGACGCACGGCAACGCCCCGCTGCCCGCCTGGTGGCCCACCCCCGAGCAGCTCGGCCTGTCCGATCCCACCGGGCGCCGTCTCGCCATTCCGGTGCACCCGCTGTCCGTCGGCGAGGCGCTGGAGGAGGCGTTGGCGGCCACCTCCCTGGCAGGACGGGCCGTACTGGCCGAGCGTCCGTATCTGACGGTCGTCCCGACGCTTTCGATGCGTACTGTCGCCGTCGCCCGAACCCCCTTGCACCACATCAAGCTCCCGCTGGCCACCGCCATCCTGGGCCGGCGCAACCGGCGGACCATCAAGCCGGGCGTGCTGCCGGACGGCGCGGCGGGCCAGCGGCTGCTGGAGGCGGTGATCGCTCGCGAGCCACGATTCGCGCGCTGCGTGATGCTGGCCGACGAGCAGTGCTATGCGGAGACCGGCCACGAGCTGCTCGCCGTGCTGCTGCGCCGCTACCCGGCCGCACTCCAGGACGCGCTGACCGTGCCGCTGGCCGCGCTGCTCGCCGCCGCGCCCAGCGGCCGGCTGGTGATCGACCACCTTGCCGACCGGTTCTACCGCGGTGACGTGCTCGCCCTCTTCGACGGCCTCCTCACCCTGCTGCTGGACTGGCACACGACCCTCTTTGGGTACGGGATCGCCCTGGAATCGCACCAGCAGAACACGTCACTGGTGTTCGACCTGCCGTACGGCCGCACCCGCCTGCGGCTGCTCCTCAAGGACAACGACGGCCCCCGGATCAACACCGCCAGGGCCAAGCGGCTCGACGTCGATCCGGCCGAGTTCCACGACCGGCGGATCTGCGGTGAGGGAGACCGGGCACTGACCGACCTGTTCATCACCATCACCGGCCACCTCTGCACGGCCGCCATCGCGTTCGGCCTCGCCACGCACGGCCGCGCCTCGCTGACCGGCCTGCTGCGGCTGCTGCGCGACCGCCTCGCGAGGCGATCGCCCGGCTGGGCGCCGACGGCGAGCCGCTGCGGGCCGCCCTGCTGGACTCCGAACGGCTCCCGGTCAAGGCGATGGTGACGGCCGGCACGCTGCTGAGCAAGGAGCGCTCGGGCGCCGCCGACATCAACAAGTACTACACCAGCGGCCCCAACTACCTACTGCGCGACGGGATCCGGCGATGAGTACCGCTGCCCCGCCACGCTCCGAGCACACCGTCGCCGGCCGCGGGCAGGGACTCGACCGCGGGCAGGTGCGCGCGGTCGCGGCCTGCTACTTCGTCGCCTCGTTCGCCGCTCTCGGCCTCCCGCCGTACCTCACCGCGATCCTGCCCGGCCTCGGCGACCGGGACGGCCACTGGGCCGGGCTGCTCTACGTCCTGCCGACGGTCTTCAGCGCGCTCGGCGCTCCGCTGTGGGGTCGCCTGGCCGACCGGTTCGGCCGCAAGCGGCTGCTGCTGCGGGCCCAACTCGGGCTCAGCGTCTCCTTCCTGCTCGCCGGGGCAGCGGACAGCCTGCCGGCCTTCACCGCGGCGCTGGTGCTCCAGGGCTTCCTCGGCGGAACCTTCGCGGCCTCCAACGGCTATCTCGCCGCCGCCCTGGAGGGCCCACGGCTGTCCGGGGCGCTCACGCTGATGCAGGGCAGCGCGCGGGCCTCGCTGGTCGCTGCACCGATCCTGGTGGGGGCGCTGTCACCGTGGATCGACCCGCATCGCCAGTACCTGCTGATGGCCGCTCTGCCGCTGGCTGCCGCCGCTCTGCTGGCCCGGATGCCGGAGCCGTGCCGGCCGGTGCCCGGCGCGGCCCCGGCGGGGCACACACCGCGCGAGCGTGGCGATGGCCCGCTCCGGCTGCTCTACGCTCTGGAATTCGTCTTCGTCTTCTCCACCATCGTCTCCTTCCCATATCTGATCGCCCTGATCGGGCAGCGCCTGCCCGGCCTGTCCGCCACCGTCGCGGGCCTTCTCTTCGCCCTGCCCCACCTGTGCTATCTGCTGCTCGCCGCCCGGGTGCACCACCCCGTCGTGGGCCGGCCACGGCCCGGCATCGGGCTGGGCCTCGCGGTGGTCGCGCTCGGCCTCGCCGGCCACGCGGCAGCCGACAGCCTGGCCGCCTTCGTCGTGGTCCGGCTGGTGTTCGGTGCCGGGCTCACCCTCGGCCTGGTCTCACTCTCCGTGCTGGCCGCCGAGGCGGCGCACGGGCGAGCCCCCGGCCGGATGTTCGGCACCGTGGAGTTCTTCTCCAAGAGCGGAGCGGTGGCCGCCGGGGCCGTCGCCGCCCTCGTCGCCGGCCGGTACGGCGCGAGCGCAACCATGCTGACCGGAACGGCGGCCGCCCTCGCCGCGGCCACCGCGCTCCTCCTCTCCCGCACTCGTCGGAGGCAGTGATGAAGTCCCTCTCCCGTCCGCCGGCTCCGCTCCCCAGCGCCGACCAGGCGGTCGCGCACACTCTCCTCAACTGCCTGCTCCGCGAGGTGTCCGTGCCCGAGCACCAGACCGCCGTCGTGGACGGGCACCTGCTGGTGCGGCTACCGCGACGCGGAGTGCTGCTGCGGATCGAGCTTCGCCGTACGTCCCTGATCGGCGCGCACCGCTTCACGGGCCCGGTCTGCACGGAACACCCGGCCGGATGGCGGGAGCTGGGCTGGCGCGAGTTCGCCGAGCACGTCCAGGGCGAGCTGACGCTGCGCAGCGGCGTGGACAACGAGGAGTTCATGGAACAGATGGCGTCCAGTTACGAAGGTGTGAAAGCCGCCCTGTCCGGCCGGCCGGCGGCCGGCGCGGACCGCTACCTGGAGTCCGAGCAGGCGATCCTCTTCGGCCACCGATTCCACCCCACACCCAAGTCCCGTACCGCCGACCGAGCGGGCTGGGCCGCATACGCGCCGGAGCTGCGCGCGACGTTCCCGCTGCGCCACTTCGCGGTGCGCGCCGCCCTGCTCGCCGAGCAGAGCGTGGACGACGCGGCGACGGCGCTGGTGGACGGGCTGCGCCCGGTGCCCGAAGGGTACCGGCTGCTGCCCGCGCACCCCTGGCAGTACCGGCTGCTGGACGCGGATCCCCGGTTGCGAGCGGCACTCGAACGGGGCGATGTGCTCGATCTGGGCGCCGGCGGCCAGCCGTTCACTCCGACCGCCTCGGTGCGCACCCTGCACGGTGCCGGCGCCTTCCTCAAGTTCAGCCTCAATGTCCGGATCACCAACTGTCTTCGCAAAAATGCCAGCTACGAGCTGGCCGGCGCGGTCGCCCTCACCCGGCTGCTCGCCCCGGTACGGGCCGAGCTGGGCCGGCGGTTCCCGCGTGTCGCGATCCTTCGCGAGCCGGCCTTCCGTACCCTCGCGCTGCCGGGCCCCGACGGGTACCCGGACACGGCGCTGTACGAGGGCTTCGGCCTGATCGTCCGCGAGGGCCTGGCAGCCGTCCTGCGCCCCGGGGTGACCCCGCTGCTCGCAGCCGCCGTCGCCGACGAGTACCCGACCAGCTCCGCGCACATCTCCCAGCTGCTGGACGGCGCCGGGCCCGCCGAGGCGATCCACTGGTGGCGCGCCTACCTGCAGCTGCTCGTCCCGCCAGTGCTGGCCGCCTACTTCGACCACGGCGTGGTCCTGGAGCCGCACACGCCCGGGTACTGGCCCAGCTGCCCCCCGACGTGGCAGGCCCGATGTCCTACGACGCGCAGCGCGGCTGGGACCGGGTCGTCTACTGCCTGCTGGTCAACCACGTCTCCGAGGTGTTGGCGGCGCTCACCGACCGGTACCCGTGGCTTGAGGCCCCGCTGTGGCAGCTGGTCCGTGAGACGCTGCGCGCCTACGCCGCCGAGCACGGCTGTCCGCCCAGGCTGAGCGCGCTCCTCGCAGGCGTGCCGCTGCCGGCCAAGGCGAACCTGCTGACCCGCTGGGAACGCAAGGCGGACCGCTCGGCCGGCTACGTCCGGCTGCCGTCACCCCTTGCCGAGGACCTCCTCGCCGCCACCCGTACCCCCTCCGAAGCCCCCGACCACACCCCGATCCGGAATGCCCGATGACCGCCGCCGTCCGTCAACTGGTGTCCGGCCTGGCGCCCGACGCGCTCCCCGCCTACGTCTACGACCTGGCCGCGCTGCGCGCGCACGCGGCCGCCGTGCGGGCCGCGCTGCCGGACGGTGTCGAGCTCTACTATGCGGCCAAGGCCAATCCGGAGCCCGAGATCCTCGCCGCGCTGGCGGACTCGGTGGACGGGTACGAGGCCTCCTCCGGCGGCGAGTTGGCCCACCTGCACCAAGTGCTGCCGCACGCCGTGCTGGCCTTCGGCGGGCCCGGGAAGACCCCCGCCGAAATGGCCCAGGCACTGCGGATCGGAGTCCGGCGATGGCATCTGGAGAGCGAACAGGAGCTGCGGCGGCTGGCCGCGCTGCTCGCCGGCATGCCGGGGCGTACGGTGGACGTGCTCCTCCGGCTGAACCTGCGGGCAGGCTCCGGTGCGCTCGACTCGGTGGCGCTGGCCATGGGCGGGCGCCCGACACCGTTCGGGCTCGACCCGGCCCAGGCCCAGCGGTGCCTGCGGCTGCTTGCCGCGCCGGGCTTCGAGCGGCTGCGGCTGCGCGGCGTGCACGCGCATCTCGCCAGCGGCCTGGACGCGCCGGCGCAGCTGGCGGTGACGGAGCAGATCGTGCACCGGGCGGTGGAGTTGGCCGAGCGGCACGGCTTCGAACTCGCCGAGGTCAACGCCGGCGGCGGGATGGCCGTCGACTACGCCGACCCGGCACGACGCTTCGACTGGACGGCATTCGGCGCCGGCCTCGCCGAGCTGCTCAACCGCAACCCCGGACTGCGGCTGCGGATCGAGCCGGGGCGGGCACTGACGGCGTACTGCGGTTACTACGCCACCGAAGTGCTCGACGTGAAGCAGAGCTACGGCCAGGACTTCGCCGTCCTGCGCGGCGGCACCCACCACCTGCGCACGCCCGCCACCCGGGGCCATGACCAGCCGTTCACCGTCGTGCCGGTGGCCGACTGGCCGCATCCGTGGGCCCGGCCCGCCGTCACCACCGGGCGGGCGACCCTGACCGGGCAGCTGTGCACGCCCAAGGACGTGCTCGCCCACCAGGCCCCGGTCAATGCGCTGCGGGCCACCGACCGGGTGATGTTCGAGCTGGCCGGGGCCTATGCCTGGAACATCTCGCACCACGACTTCCTGATGCATCCCCGCCCCTCCTTCCACTTCCTCGACCCGGGGCACCTGGCGGCGGAAGGTCCACGCTGATCCGTACGCACTGCCCGCGGTGTGGGTCCGTGATGTGCGGCGTGTGGGTTGCAGTGGTGATGCGTCACTGTTGTTCAGTGCCAGGGGAGCGGGCCAGCCGGATCGTGATGCCAACACGGGCGGACTGACCGGCAGCGTGGCGCGGCAGGTCTGGATCCGCCGGGCCGCGAACCGTCAGGCCCGCCCGCGGCGAGCACGTCGGGGTGGCGGGCGTTGGCGTTGCGCCACCGTAGGCAGCGGTGCAGGGCTCGGGTCTGCGCGGGATGGCTGCGATGGTTCGATCTCCCCGTTCGGGAAGGGCATGCCGCAGGTTGTCTCATTTCGTACCGTACCCCTCTCAGGGTCGGGAGAATCTCGGATTGCAACAGGCGGTGATCGAACGTGCGGCCGATGGGCGCTTCAACTCGCCCCCGTCGTACGGCGGTCGACCTTCCCCCCAGCACGGTGAGAGGTACCACGATGACAACGAACCGCGTCAGGCGCTACGCAGCCCGCGCGCTGACAATTACGGTGGCGGCCTGCGCAGTCGCGGCGGCAAGCACCCTTTCGGCGTCCGCTGCCGACCAGCCGACACGGCCGCAGCTCATGGCGGACTGCGGCTCGGGTGAAGGCAAGTGCACGTTCAACTCGCCCAAGCTCGAGGAGGCATATCTGGGTGAGTTCCGTCAGGTGTCGAACTCACTGTTCAACTGCAGTACGTCTGACGCCACTCAGGCGATGACGTGGGACGACACGGTGGGATCCACCGACTCGTTGGGCGTCTCCGTCACCGCCGGTGGCAAGATCGCGGGCATCGTGGACCTCAGCATAACGGCGAGTTACAGCCACAGTTGGTCGAGTACCCACTCGGAGAGCAGCTCGCTCAACATGACGGTGAAGCCCGGCGAGGTGGGGTGGATCTCGCGTGCCCAGGTGATGCAGAAGGTCTCCGGTACGTGGCAGACCCACTACGACAGCCCCAAGTGGGGTCACTACTACTGGTTCTTCGAGGACACCATCACCAGCCCGGCCAAGAACGGCACTGACGGCAAGAGCAATGCGGTGGTGGTCAAGAGCCGGAAGATGACCGCCGCGGAGAAGCGCTCCTGCTCCGAGGATTCCCGCAAGGGCAGCGCGTTCGTCCAGGAACGCTGAGTGGCGGCTCGCCCGTGACGCCGGCCCCTTGTCCCCGCCCTGTGCGGGGGCAGGGGGCCGCAACCGCGGCCGCCGCGAACACCCGGCATTGCGGCCGTGGACGGTCCCGCCGTCGTTGCGCCCGCGTGCGGTGCATCCACCTCCACGGTCCCCGTACAGCCCAGGGCCCGGCTGTGCCCCGCGCCCGGAAAACCGCGGGCCGCCGCGGGCCACTGCCACTACGATCGGGCCTCACCTGATCACGGCGGTACGACGGAGGCACCGATGCCACAGGCCCCTTCGCGGACACCCGCCCACCCCGAACGGCTGGAGCAGGGACACCCGTTCCGGCAGTGGCAAACCTGGCGCGTACCCGGCACCGAGCTCACCCTCACCGGGTACTCGCGCGCCAACGACAAGACGTTCTTCCACATACCGGAACTGCGCTGCGCGCTCGACGCCGGACTGGCGGAAGGCCGTCAGGCGGACACCGTCTTCCTCACCCACACCCACCACGACCATTCCAAGGACCTCGACTACCTGGCCGCCAGGCCCGCCGGTGTCGACATCCACCTGCCCGCCGAGGCGGTGCCGTACGTGGAGACCTTTCTGCGGGCCTCGGCCGAACTGAACCACGGCACCGCCTACGACCCGGCCCTCGCCCCGAACTGCCGGCTGCACGGGGTGCGCGGCGGCGACGAGTTCACTTTCGGACGCCGTGGGCACCACGTGCGGGTAGTGGAGTGCGCGCACAAGGTGCCGTGTGTGGGATACGCGTTCTCCGAACGTCGCAAGGCACTGCTGCCCGAGTACGAGGAACTGTGGCGCTCCCTCGTCGAACAGGGCCGGGGCGCGGAGTTCGGCCGCATCCTGGCGCAGCGCCGCCAGGATGGCATCGAGGTCGAACGAGAGGTGCTCAAGCCGCTGTTCGCCTTCCTCGGCGACACCCATGTGAGCGTGTTCGCGGACAATCCGTGGCTCTTCGATTATCCGGTGGTCATCACTGAGTGCACCTATCTCGACGATGCCGAACTTGAGCGGGCCGACCGGGTCGGACACACCGTCTGGAGTCGGCTGAAGCCCGTCGTCGAGGCCCACCCGCACACCCTCTTCGTCCTCACCCACTTCAGCCTGCGTCACTCGGACCAGGACGTCCTCGCCTTCTTCCGTGACGAGCGGCCCGGCAACGTGCTGCTGTGGGTGCATCCGGACAGCCTGCTGCCCGGACAGCACCAGCACGGCGGTTCGCATGGCTGAAGTCCGCTGGTCGCAATGATGCCGCTGATGCATGCCCCGTGGCAGGCGCGCCCGATGGAGTACCGGCCCAGCCCCGCGCAGCTGCCCGTGCCTGCCTCAGCCACCGTGGTAGGCGAACGCGGCCCAGTGGTACGGCGCCTCGTGGAGCCTGATCTCGGGAGCCCGTCCGCCGCCGGCACCGTCGCCGGTGAGCGGGAAGGCCCGGTCGCGCAGCCAGATCTGTGCCCGCCGCAGTGCCTCTCCCAGCTCCAGCTCCGGATCGTCACGCTGCCATTCTTCGTACATGCGGCTGATCAGCATGGCAGTGCTCTCGTCGTTGACCGCCCAGAAGGATCCGACGACACCCACCGCACCGCTCTGCAACCAGGCGGTGGAAAGGCTGATCACCTCGTCCGGCAGCCCCGGGCCGATGACTGACGTCTGGCATGCAGACAGCACGACATGCCGCACATGGCTGAGGTCCCGGTCGACGACATCGGCAACGGTCAGCTTCTCGTCGTCCGCGAGGGTGAGTGCGTTCCGTGAGGGGTCCGCCGGCACCACCTCGCCGTGGCAGGCGAAGTGGAGGGTGTCGAAGTGCTCGATCTTGCGCAGGACGCGTTGGAGCCCGGCCTTCTCGTGGCGCAGATGCTCCCGCTCGCCCTTCCAGGCCCGCAGGACGCCTGCGGCCTCCACCTCGGTGTACGGCAGCGCAGGTGCCTGCACCGGCTTCGGCTCCTCGACGAGGAGCAGGCGGGGGAGGTCCGGCGGTGCACTCCCGCCGCGGGCGCGCAGGAGCATGCGGGCACTCGGCGCATAGCTGATCCGGATCCGGTCGAGGGCGTAGCTCCAGCCGGTCGGCGCGCTGCGGTCGACGGTCCCGGCGGCGTGCAGGGGCAGTAGGGAGAGCAGTCCGGTCGGCACCAGAGTGACATGAGTGATGTGGCCGTCGGAGTCCAGGGTTGCGAGGACGCGTTCCATGACCTCCTTCCACAGCCAGTGAAGGACGTCGTCGACCGGGCCGGACCGCTGGCCGCCGCCCGCTCCGGGAATCGCCCGCAAGAACGTCACGACCTGCTCCTGCACGCGCGCTGCGCGGAGTTCCGGGAGCTCCTGGTGGCTGATCTCACCGTCGGGGCGCACCAGGACGGCATGACCGCCGTCCTCGCCCGCGATGAGGTAGACGAGGGGGTGGAGCTCCGCCGCCTCGTGGACCTCCTCGATCCTCGTCGGGAGCAGGAAGGTCTCGTACCCCTTGATCGCGCGGATCTCGGAAGCCAGCGAATCCAGCGCCTCCGCCGCCTCTCGGGCGGCGTCCGGGGTCTGGGAGCCTTCGAGCCTGCGTGCCGCGACGTCATACCGGTCTGCCGTCCCGGCACGGTCCTCGCGCCGCAGTCGCCGCAACGTCGCGCCGACGCCGTTGAGTGCGTCGTCGATGAGGAGAGTACGGCCCTGCTCCAGGGAGAGCACGGCGCCCCGCGCGTCGCCGGTCTTCAGGAACGCGGTGGCGCTGCTGGAGGCCAGGCCGAGGACGCGGCGTGCCCAACTCTCCTGGTCCGTGCGCTGTACCTGGACGGCGATCAGACGCCGGGCCGAGACCTGCGCGGCGCCGAAGGCCTCCGTCGCCTCTCTCCATGCCTTGCGCTGCATCGCCCATTCGCCCCAGCCGGCCGCGGACGAGAGCGCGGCCGAAGGGTCGAGGTCGTGGCCGAGGCTTGCGGCACGCAGCTCCGTGGTGGCGGCTTCGAGGTCGGCCTGTGCGTGGTTCCGCCGGTACCGCTCGATCAGCGCGTTGCCGAGGTTCCCCCGGTAACCGACCACGTCCGAAGAGCGCTCCGCCGTTGCGGCGACCGCCTCCCGCAGGTGCTCGATGCTCCGGTCGACCTGTTCGGAGTCGTCCGGGCCGGCGGCGAGCAGCAGGGCGAAGCCGAGGTTGTTGAGCCAGCCTGGCCGGTGCGGGGACGTGGGCGGCACGGAGGCGAGGGCCCTCGTGAAAAGCTCGATGGCCTCCCGCAGGTCGCCGCGTGCCAGCAGTGCGCCGCCCAGGTTGTTCGTGTGCAGGGACGCCTCTCTGGTGCCCGCAGGGGTCATGGCCACGGCCCTTTCCAGATCCGTGACGGCCTGGTCCAGGTCCCGGGGGGCGGCGCTCTGATGGTGTCGGGCCAGATGCTTGGCGCCCAGGTTGTTGAGGTACGTCGCCATGGCGGCCGTGTCCGGCTGAACGTACGTGAGGGACTCGGTGTAGTGGCCGATGGCGGCGTCCAGATCGGCCAGCCGGTGGTCCCGATAGTACTTCGTCGAGTACGCGTTCCCCAGATTGTTGAGCGGGCTGTGGCGGTGCGGCGAGTCCGGTTCCAGGAGCTCAAGGGCCCGGTTCAGTGCCCGCAGCGCCTGGTTCAGGTCGGTCGTGTTGCCGAGGCTCTCGAAGCGCGCGGTGTGGCAGGCGCCGAGGTTGTCGAAGCGGATGGCGTAGAGGCGCGGCCGCGCCCTGGCGGCCTCGGTGTCCCGGGTGGCCTCGCGCAGCAGGCCGATCGCCTCGTCGAGCAGTTTCGGACCGCCCTGGAGCTGGAACTGCTCGCGCAGGCACAGGGCGAGGTTGTTCTTGTAGTACCCGGCCTCGTCCTCGGTCGTGGCGGCGGTGAGCGCCTCGCGGTTGAGCCGGACCGCCCGTGCCAGGACCTCGGCGTCCCCTTCGCGGCGGTACTTCTCGCGCAGGGCCAAGCTGAGGTTGGACAGCTGGTCGCCGGAGGGCGACCCGCCGGCCGCGCGTACGGCCTCGTAGGCGGAGGACAGCAGAGCCACTGCCCGGTCGAGGTCGTCGGGGTCGCCCGCGTACTGGTACCGGGTGTTGAGGACGAGGCCGACGTAGCCGGCCAGGCCGGGGTCAAAGCCTGCTGCGCCGGCCAGTTCGTCCGCGAGCCGGCCCGCCCGCAGCAGCGCCGGGGCATCGCCGTACCGGTCGTACGTCTGCCAGAGGATCAGGAGGAGGACCGTGGCGATCGTGCGCCGCGGCGAGGCGTACGGCCGCTCCAGGTCCAGCGCCGCCTCTGCGGCCCCGCGGCCGAGGCGCAGCGGAGCCGGGTCCGATGTCCTCTCGGCGGCGTACAGGGCCGTGATTGCGGCAGAGGCGAGGCTGCGCCTTCGGGTGCCGAGGGGCAGCCGGGGCCACCGCGGGTCGTTCAGAACATTCGTCCAGTACGGAAGAGCAGACGCGGGGTCCCCACCGGCCGCCCGCTCTGCAGCGGCGATCGACTCGGCCAGAGCGGCGGGGGTCTCTCCTGCCTCCTCGACCAGCAGCTCCACGGCTGCGCGGGCTGCTCCGACGTCCGCCGCCCGCACGATGACGGCTTCGCGATTGTTCTCGGAGATGCCTCCGGCCAGTCCGTCGGGCAGCACCGCCGCCACCAGGGCGGCGCATTCGGGTGTGCTCAGCTCGGGGTGGCGGACGAGCAGTTGGGCAGCCCTTTCCGGGTCTCCGGTCAGGAACTCGATGAGGCACTCGCGGAACAGCCCGGGGCTGGGCTGGAGGTCGTCCTCCTGCGGGGCGGGGCCGGGTGCGGGGAAGTACGCGATCGCGGCATCGACGCCTTCGGTACGGCACCGCTCCACCAGGAACCTGAAGGTGCTCACACGGAGAGCGATTTGCCCTCCGGCCGCCTGAGCCTGGGAGGCTACGAACTCGCCGACGACGACCGCCCGGTCGCTGAGGAGCTGCGGATTCTCGGCAAGTACCCGGAAGGCTTCCTCCCGGGTGGCTGTTTCGAACAGAGCGATCCAGGCCGGCATGATCTCGCCCGGTCCGGGCTCCAAGGGCTCCTGGTCGGTCCATTCGGCGAAGCCCGCGTCCAGCCCGACCTGCTGGCAGCGTCTCAGCAGCGCGACCCGCTGGCGAACGGCAGCCCTAGCCGGCTTCTCGCCGGCGTCGGCCGGCCAGGCGCGCTCGATCGCCGTAATGGTCCCGGCGGTCAGCAGTTCGGGATGGCCCTCAACGTACCGCCGGGTTTCCTCCCAGCTGCCGCACCCCACCAGTCCTCCGACTAGCTCGATGAGCCGGGCCTCGGTACCGGTCAGACGTCTCGGTGATTCCTCGCCGCCCACGCCTTCCTGACGAGATGTCAACATGCACCTCCCGGCCAATTGCGCTCTCGGGTGGAGAGCTCGCGTCGGCGGTCGAGCGGCAAGTATGGCAGCGGCGGGACAGTCTGTCCCCCGGGTCGTTGACAACCGTCGCGGCATGGCGCGAACCTTCAGTGGTCCGGCTGATGCCGTGGGGTGCGCGGGAGGAGACAGATGAGCGAGACGGAGCAGGACACCCCAGCTGAGCTGCTGCCTTACGAAGAACTGACCCGGCCCGAGTTCGCGGAGACGGCCGCTGCCACCTTCACTGCGGAACAGCTGTCGTCAGCGATCTTGCTCCAGGGGCCCTGCCCGCGCTGCCGGACACCGATCGAGGTCCACCTGCTGGAGCAGGTTGTCGGGCGTGGTGAGCCGGCCCAGCCCGCGGCCGAGCCAAAGACGATCTTCTGTACCTGCACGGACCCCCACCCGAATCGGCCCGAGAGCAGACGCTCCGGCTGCGGCGCCTACTGGACCCTCGTCTTGAATCGGGCGCGAGGGTGATCGAACTCTCCCCAGGGCCGACGCCCTCGGTGCACGACCTGCGCAGGGCCCAGGCCGTCGACGGCCTCGTACAAACCGAACTGGCCCGGACCCGGGCCGGCGCTGTGGCGTGGAGCACCGGACTGGCCGGCCTCCTCGCGGCCCTGCTGGGCTTCAGCCTGATCAGAGGGCGAACCGACGTCCGGGAGCTCGCGGTCACCTGGGCAGCCGCAGTCGGGATCCTCCTTGCAATCGCCCTCGTCAGTGGCGCACTCGCGGCACTGCTACTGCTCCGGGCGGCGCACGGCTTTCCCCGGGTGGCTGACGTCCAGGACGTGGAGCCGGAGGTGATCGCCAACCACAAGGAAGCCCTCACCTCGGCTGTCGCACTGCGGCGCGGCATCACGCTCAGCCTCGTCTGCGCCGGCCTGCTCAGCGCGGCCGTCGCGCTCACCTGGTACGGGCCTGGACGCGCGGAACCGATGATTCGCATCGGCACCAGTACCCAGACCGTCTGCGGCACGGTGGTGAGGACGGCCAACGGCGCAATCACGATCCGCGGCACCGGTGGGGAAACCTCAATCCCGCTGAGCAGCATCACCGCTGTGGGGAGCGTGCCGCTCTGCCCGCCTGGCCATTGATCCGAAACAGACGCCGGCGTCAACCACACATCGTGCGCGGCTACTTCGGCGGCCCGCACGTCCGCTACGTCCTGGACGAGAACCCTTCACCGTCTGCCGCCGAGCCGCCCGCACCGGGATGCACACCGCGTAGGCGCCGCCTCCCTCCTACGGCTTCGGCGCGCGTTGCTGGAGGGCGGTGTGGCCGGCCACGGACATGACGATCGCGAAGAAGAACAGCGGAATCGCGAGCGCGCTGAACACGGCGCTGTGCCACAACACCAGCGCCAAGGACGAGTGGACGATGAGCAGCGTGACGGCGAACGCCATCCCGAGGACCTGCCGGCAGCCGCGCGCCACCAGCAGGAGGGGACGGCGCAGGTGGGGCGGGACCCGCCGGGTCTGCCACAGCAGCCAGCCTCCCCAGCTGCCGACGAGCACGGCCGCGCACGCCAGGTAGGTGAGGAGGGCGTCGTTGCCGGTGGCGCCCGCGCGCAGGTGGGCGGAGCCGCACGACACGGCGATGATTCCGGCGAGGGCCACCCAGCGGGCGCCCGAGACCGTTCCCCAGGCCATGGTCTCCAGGTTGAAGCGGGCCTGGCGGTCGTTCAGGTCGAGGGCGGCGGACTGGACGAAGCCCTCGGCGGCCCGGGTCCACGAGCCGGGACGGAGCCACTGGCGGCGCAGATGGAGCAGCGAGAGGTTGTTGTGGGCCGCGCTGCTGTCCGGGTTGAGGCGCAGCGCCGTCTCGTAGGCCTGCCGGGCGACGCGGTGGTTGCCGGTGCGGTGGGCGGTCAGACCGAGGAGGAAGTGCGCGTCGCTCTCCTCGGGGGCGAGGGCGACGGCTGTGCGGGCCGACTCGCATGCGGCCCGCTTGCGTTCCACGCGGGCGGCGCGGTCGCGGACGGGGCGGTGGAGGACGCCGCGGTCGCGGACGGGGCGGTCGAGGACGGAGCGCCCGAGGACGGGGCGGTAGAGGACGGAGCGGTCGAGGACGGTGCCGAGGGTGTAGTGGCTCGCCCAGTACTGCGGGGCGAGTTCGACGGCGCGCCGGGCGGAGACCTCGGCCTGCTCGTACTCCTTCAGGGCGAGCAGGACGTGGGTGTGCGTCAGCCAGGCGCTCACCGACTCGGGTTCGACGCGCAGGGCCTGTTCGACGGCGGTGAGCGCCTGCTGTTCGTCGCCGAGGCGGTGCCGGCAGCGGGCGAGCAGCACGAGTGCGGTGGCGTCGTCGGGGTCGCCGGCGAGGTGCTGGGCGGCGAGTGCGGCTGCCTGCTCGTAGCGCTCCAGGTCGAAGAGGGCTTCGGCCTGTTGCAGGGACCGGCTCATCAGACCTTGTCCCGGTCGTGGGTGATGCTGAGCAGGTTCGGTACGAGTGCCAGCCAGAACAGGACCTGGGGGACCGTGCGCTCGCTCCACGGAAGAGCCACGAGCAGCAGCGCGCACAGGGTGGCCCAGGTGGCCTGGCCGAGTACGACCCTGGGCCAGAATGAGCGGCGCACGAGCGCGAACACGGTGAGCTGTGCCCCGGTCCGCAGCCGCCGGTAGCGGCGCCAGGCGCCGAAGCCCCACACCACGGCCATCAGGGTCAGCGCCCACAGCCGGGTGCCGAGATGGACGGGCAGCTCCTTCGCCTCGCCCCCGGTGGGGAAGACGTCGACGGTGACGGCGGCCATGACCAGACAGAGCAGGGCGAGCCATCGGGTGCCGCGCAGCATCCGGTAGACGGCCTTGTCGAGGTCGGAGCGGAGCGACTCGGAGTCGGGGGCGGCGGCGAGCGCGCCGGCGTAGAGGTCGGCGGCCCGGGCGGCGGACGTGCCGGGCTTGCGGGCCTCGCGCCCGGTGACCTCGGTGACGGCGAGCTGGTCGGTGGGGTCGATGCGCAGGAGCTGCCGCACGGACTCCTGCACCAGGTCGGAGCGGCTGTTGAACGCGGCGACCTTGTACATGGTGTGCCATGTGTCGACGACGTCGGGGCCGAGCCGGACGGCCTCCTGGGCCTCCTGGAGTGCCTCCTCCTTCGTCCCCACGAAGATCAGCATCTCGGCGCGCTGGGCACGCGGGCCCCAGCGTTCCGGCGCGAGGCGGATGGCCTCGCGCTGCGACTGCTCGGCCTCGGGCAGCCGGCTCATCCTGCGCAGGGCGAATCCGCGCATGAAGTGCCCGTCGGCGAACTCGGGTTGGAGCTTCAGTGCCTGGTCGGCGGCGTCGAGCCCCTCCTCGTTGCGGCCGAGGCCGGTGAGACAGCGGGCGCGCGCGGTCCACGCCTCGTGGTCGTCGGGTGCCTCGGCGAGACGCCGGTCGAGGAGGGCGAGGGCCTCGTCGTACCGCTTCATGCCGTAGAGCTCGACGGCCTGTTCGACCTGCGGGTGCAGGGATGTTCCACTCACAGCTTGCGCTTCTTCTTCAGGTAGGCGACCAGGTCGTCGTACATGCCGCCGTCGTTGGCGAACATGGCGACGTTACGGGCAGCGGCGAACCAGGATTCGCTGGACGGCTTGATCTGCTTGGCCGCGGCCAGGAGGTCCTTGGTGCCGATCATGCGGACGGTGCCGGAACGGGCGGAGTCCAGGAGCGCGTACTCGGCCGCGCTCTCGCAGACATGGGCGAGATCGGCGCCCGAGAAGTCCTCGGTGACCTTGACGATCTTGCCGAGATCGACGGACTCGATGGGACGCTCGCGCAGGTGGTAGCGGAGGATCGACTCCCGGGCCGGGGCGTCGGGCGGGAGCACGAGCAGGGTGCGGTCCAGACGGCCGGGGCGGCGCAGGGCGAGGTCCACGTCCCAGGGGACGTTGGTCGCGGCCAGCACGAAGACGCCTTCGTTCTGTGCCGCGTTGATGCCGTCGAGCTCGGTGAGGAGCTGGTTGACGACGTTGCGCAGACCGCTGTGGTGCGTACGCGAGCGCTTGGCGCCGAGCGCGTCCAGCTCGTCGAGGAAGACCACGCAGGGCGCCTGGCGGCGGGCGGCCTCGAAGATGTCGTGGACGTTCTTCTCCGAGCTGCCGATGTACATGTCGAGGATGTCGGAGAGCGAGACCGACATGAAGCCGGCACCGAGTTCGCCGGCGACGGCCCGCGCGATGAACGTCTTGCCGCAGCCGGGCGGGCCGTAAAGGAGCAGGCCGCCGCGGAGCGACTTGCCGTACAGCCTGCGGAGTTCGGGGTTGCGCATCGGGGCGAGGAAGGCGGCTTCGAGCCGGTCCTTGACCTGCTGCATGCCGCCGACGTCGGCGAGGCGTACGTCGCCGGGGGCGTCGATGTCCCAGGCGGAGGCATCGGCCGGGTCGCCACTGCCGTCCGCGGTCAGGGGGGCCTCGGTGGCGTCGCCCGCGTCGGCGGGGTCAGTGGGATCGATGGGGTCGGCGGCGAAGCGGGGGCCCACGACGTCGGCGACTTCCTGCTCGGCGGCGGCCCAGTCGAAGGCGGGGGGTCGGGTGCCGTCCGTGGCGGGTGAGGGGGCGGCGGACGCGGCGGCCTGGGGCGGGGTAGTGGTGGGCGGGGGCGTGCCGACCGTGGGCAGTTGCATGGCGCGGACCATCACGTCCCGTACGGCTTCGTCGCCCGGCGCGTGCTGCAGCGCGACCGCGGCTTGCATGACGGCCTCGTCGTGCCTCCCCTCCGCGAGGAGTAGTTCGGTGAAGTGCAGCCGCAGGGGCACGTCTTCGGGAGCCGCGGCGACGGCGGCCCGCAGGCTACGGATGAGAGGTGACTCGTCGGACATGGGGTCAGCCTAGAAAGCGGCTCACGGCTCTCGTCCACCGGGTGGGGTCGAGATCGACAGGCGCCTGGAGAACGCCGGCCCGACGGCGTCCGGCCCGCCACCACCACGAGCTTCTTGGGGGAGTAGCTGACCAAAACGTTCTTGGTCTGCTGGTGGTACACGGATCGCACCTCCCTTGACCAGGCAGGATGTCCGCCAAATCGCCGAGGTGGCAGCGGGCTGGTCCGCAACTGGCCTGGATCTTGGTCTGCTCGGGCAGCAGATGGGAGTACACGAGGCCGGGCCTGATGCGAGGCGGGGCCCGGTCCTCGCCACTGCGGTGCGGCGATGGCACGCAGCGTAAGACGGGTGGCGGCGGGAGGCTAACACGCGGGGGACGAGCCCTTCTGGCCGGTGAGGTCGCGGTTGTAGAGCCACCCGGTGGTGTTCGTGCCGTCCACGCGCACGTACGTCCACTGGTTGCCGTACGAGTTGACGATGTAGCAGTGGTACCAGAGCTTCGTGCCGTCCTTGACCAGGGCGCCGGCGGGGCAGTTCTGGTACGGCGCGGCCAGCAGGTGGTGGTCGCCGGAAATGTAGCCGTAGGTGCCCGGCTTCGGGTCCTTGTGGGTCCAGCCGGCGCAGCCCGTCGGGACGGGGCTCGGCTGGGCCGGGGCGGGCGAGGACGCCTTTGAGGAGGGTGGTGCCGTGTCCGGCTTCTTCGAGGCGGCGGCGGACGGCTTGGCCTGGGGCCCGGAGCCGGAGGGAGAGGGCCCCGGGGTGTCCGTGCCCGGCCGGCCGTCGGCTGCCGGGGAGCCGCTACCGGGCACCGGCGTCGGCGCCACCGCCCGCACCCGGTCGCTGCCGCCCCCCGTGGTCACGGCGTAGGTGACACCGCCGGCTGCGAGTACTGCGACGGCCGCCGCGGCTATCGCGACACGGCTGCGGCGGCGCGCTCGGTCCGCGACCTCGGGGTTCCGTGCGGCGGTCGGCGGCTGGCCCGGCGGGGGGAATCCGTTGTAGGGAGCCGGGACATGGGGTTGCGGAAATGATGCGGCGTCCAGGCCACCATGGACCCCGCCACCGACGACCGGCGGCGGCCCGAAGCCGACGGGCGGCCCCACGACGGGCGGCCCCACGACGGGCGGTGCCATCGGGGACGGCGCCCCGGCCGCGGAAACCGGCTGCGCGGGTCGCGCTCCGGCCCCGCCCTCCGCCACCCGCTCCAGCATCGCGCGGGCCTGGTCGGCGGTGGGCCGGCTCCCCGGCTCCTTCGCCATCAGCGCCTGCAGCACGGCCCCGAGCGGTCCCGCCCGCCGGGGTGCGGGCAGCGGTTCGGCGACGATCGCGGCCAGTGTGGACCACACGGAGGTACGGCGGAACGGCGAGGTGCCCTCCACCGCCGCGTACAGGGTCATCCCGAGCGACCAGATGTCCGAGGCGGGGCCGGGTTCCCGGCCCTGGGCGCGCTCAGGCGGCAGGTAGTCGAGCGACCCGACCAGCTCACCGCTGCGGGTCAGTTTCGCCATGGCCTCGTCACCGGAGGCCTCCATGGTGGCGATGCCGAAGTCGGTGAGGACGACCCGGCCGCCCGGCTCCAGCAGCACGTTGCCCGGCTTGACGTCCCGGTGCAGGACGCCGGCCCGGTGCGCGGCGTCGAGCGCGTCCATCAGCTTGGCACCGATCGCGGCGGCCTCGTACGGGTCCAGCGCGCCGCGCTCGGTCACCACCTCGTCGAGCGAGGGTCCGTCGACGAGCTCCATGACGATGACCGGGAGGCCCTGCTCCTGTGTCACGTCGTGCACGGTGACCACCCCGCTGTGCCGGATGCGGGCGGCGGCCTGCGCCTCGCGCTGCATCCGGGTCCGCAGGTCGGCCAGTTCGGAGGCGCTCGCGTCGGTGTAGGCCCGCAAGACCTTGACGGCGACCTCCCGGGCGAGCAGTTCGTCGACGGCCCGAGCGACCACTCCCATGCCGCCGCGGCCGATCACGGAGGTCACCCGGTAGCGCCCTCCGAGTACCTTGCCGACCAGGTCCCCGTCGTTGTCTTGCCCCTCTTGGCCCGCTGGCACCACATGCTCCGTTCCACGATCGGTCGTTCGTCTCGACGAACTGACGGGGCACAAGCGTAGATGCATGATCGGAGGGCAGGCCGCGCGGCCGCCTGCCCGGACGTCCTGGGAGCCCGTGCTCAGGCGGACGGTTCACGAGGGTCCGCGCTCCGGCCGGGCCGCGAGTGCTTCGGGCAGGGTGTCCCGGTTGGCCGGGGTGAGGTGTACGACCTCGACGTCGGGTGTTCTGTCCTGCGGGCCGGCGCCCGCGCCGCTGCAGAAGGGGCCGTCGGTGCCCTGGTCGGCCCTTACCAGCGCTGAGGGTAGCCATGGGCGCCGTACAGCCGGACGAAGTAGGCCGATGCGACCGTCGCGCGGTGCACGAGGCCGTGGGCCCGCCGCTCGTACAGCTCGACCCGTTCATGTCCCCCCGGGCCGATGGGCTGGACGAGCCGGCCACCGGTCCGCAGCTGTGTGATCAGCGGCTCCGGTACTTCAGGGAAGGCCGCGCAGACGATGACGGCGTCGTACGGAGCACGGGCCGGCACGCCGAGGGTTCCGTCGCCGAGGACGATCGCGGCGTTGTCGAGGCCCTGCCCGGCGAGCCGGCGGCGGGCTTCCTCGACCAGGTCCGGCCAGCGCTCGACGCCGACCACGTACCCGGCGAGGCGGGCCAGCAGCGCGGTCTGCCAGCCGTAGCCGGTGCCCACCTCCAGGACGCGTTCGCCTCCGGTGAGGCCGAGCGCGGAGACCATCATGGCGACCAGCGAGGGCTGGGTGGTCACCTGGTCGTGAGGGAGCGGCAGGGGCGTGTCGCGGTACGCGGAGGCCACGTGCTCGGCGGGGACGAACTCCGCCCGTGGCGTGACCCGGACGGCCTCCAGCAGCCGTACGTCCGTAACCCCCACGGCCCGCGCCGCACGGACCAGGTCCTCAGGAGACGACTCATGCCCCATGGGTCACCGGGGCGCGGGCGCGGCGGGTACCCGCCTGATCAGGGTGCCCCTTCGAGGTGGGCGTGTCGCTGATGTCGGCCTAGCTGTCCAGTGGTACGAGGACATGGGTCTCCGGGTAGTAGGCGGCGGCGCAGCAGTGCGTGGTCGGATGGACGACCAGCCGGAAGCTCTCCGCGCGGCGCTCCGGGGCGTCCGGTCCGATGCTCAAGATATCCATCCGTCAGCCGTCGGCCGGCCCGAGCGCGGCGAAGTCCGCCGGGCGAGTCGGAAACGGCAGTGGGCGCCCGCGGCGCGCGTCCACCGTGCGCGTCTGCGGACCGAGCGGCGAAGCCGACCTCCCGGTGATCCCGGCCCGCCGACGGGCCGCATCCTGGGGCACACAGCGCCGTTCCGCGACTCGGTGTCATCGGTCGGCGCGGCGATCCTGGCTCCGATGGCAGAAGGGCGCCCGTCCTGCGGTTCATGCGGAGGGCTGGGCCAGGTTCGGGTGGCGACGGCGCCAGTTCGCGTAGACCGGGCTGGCGGTGCAGGTGTCCAGATAGCCGGCCGCCGCCGTGCGGAGGATGGCGTCGCCGTGGGGGGTCAGTGGGCCGTCGCGGTGCCAGGCCAGGATGTGCCGGTACCAGAGCGGGTTTCCCGCGAGGGGGCGGACGGCGACGCCGGGGGTTTCCGAGAAGGTGGCCTGACAGAGGCTGACGGCCAGGCCCGCGCGGACCAGTTCGACCAGCTGGCGCCCTTCGGCCTCGTGCGGGGCGGAGGGGCGGCGGCCGGTCAGCGCGCACACGGAGGACCAGTACTCGCGGGTGCGGTCGCCGTCGGGCCGGGGCATCGCCCAGTCGTGATCGGCGAGTTCGGTCAGGGATACGGCCTCCTGGCGGGCCAGCGGGTGGGTCGCGGGCAGTAGGGCGAAGACGGGTTCGGTGACCAGGGGGGTGAGGACCACCCCGTCGCGCGGCGGCAGGACCTGCTCCGGGTGGTCGCCGAGGACCGCCGCCTCCAGGCGGCCGGCGGCGAGGTCGTCCAGCAGGGTGACGGGGGAGTAGTGGCACCGGGACGTCACCTCGGCCTCGGGCAGCAACCTCCCTATGGCCAGGATGAGGTGGCTGATGAGGGGAGCACCGACCGATCCGACGCGGACCCGGTCCGGGGATGCCAGGTGGCGGGCCGCGCGGGCGGTATCGGCGAGAAGCGCGTCGATGCCCGGCAGGACGGCGCGGGCCCGGGCCAGCACCAGCTCACCGAAAGCCGTGGGTGTGGCTCCGGCCCGCTGCCGGTCGAAGAGGACACCGCCGAGCATCGACTCGATGCGGCGCAATTGCGTGCTGAGGCCGGGCTGGGTCATGGACAGTGCGGCGGCGGCCCGCGTGAGGCTGCCGGCGTCGGCGATCGCGCACAGCACCCGCAGGTGCCGTACCTCCAGTTCCATGCGGCGCATGTTATGGAGCGACGACAGCTTCCGGACAGGAGCCGGATCCCGTCAATCTTATGTGAAATGTCACACGTGATTTACGGGAGGTTGAGCTTCCATGCGACCCGGATCCAGACCCATCCGCCGACTGACGGCCACGCCCGGGCTGCCGGCTGCCCTGGCCGCCGCACTCCTGCTGCTCCTCCTGCTGGTGGCGCCGCCCGCCGGCGCCGCTGACAGCCCGTCGGCCTGCGCCCTGCGCGGTACCACCGGGTGGACGGACGAGGGGCACGATACGGACTACTCGGTGTTCCGGCGTTCCGCCGGCACGGTCAAGGTCGGCATGGTCTTCGTGGACTTCCCGGACGCACCGGCCACCGAGGCGCCGAGTGAGGACTCTGCGCAGATCACGCCCGGGGCGGACTGGCTCTGGTACGCCTCGTACGGCAAGACCTGGCTCGCGATCGACCAGCACCAGCGGTGGTTTCGCATGCCTCGCGCCTCCACCGACTACGGCTTCGCGCGCGGCCTGACCCACGAGACGCACGAGGTGTACGTCAAGGACGCGGTGGCGGCCGCCGATCCGTACGTGGACTTCTCCGGCTACGACATGGTGTACGTCGTGCCGACGCGCAACGCGGCGGCGATCTCCTTCACACCCACGTACGTGTACGAGCCGGGCACGGCGGGTGTGGTGGCCGACGGCCGTCGGGTCAAGTGGGCGGTGACCTTCGGCCAGGACATGTGGCACTGGGGTGCCAAGCTGGTCGCCCACGAGACCGCGCACACCTTCGGTCTGCCCGACCTGTACGCCTTCGAGGCGGGCGGCGATGCCCACCGGTTCGTCGGCGGCTGGGACGCGATGGGCCTGATCGGCGGCCGGGAGCCGCAGTTCTTCGCCTGGCACTCCTGGAAGCTCGGCTGGACCGGGGACGGCCAGGTCGTGTGCCGGGCCGCGAAGGGCAGCGACACCGTGTACCTCACGGCGGTCGAGTACGGCAGCGGCACCAAGATGGCGTTGATCCCCACCGGCCCCACGACCGCGTATGTCGTCGAGTCCAGGCGCGGGATCCAGGCGGACGCGGGCTCCTGCTCGACCGGAGCCCTTGTCTACCGGGTCGATGCCTCCGTGCGGACCGGCCAGGGGCCGGTCAGGGTGATGGATGCCAAGCCGGCCGCCGTACCCGCGGTCGGCTGCCGACCGTTGGACGACGCCCCGTTCTGGGCAGGCGAGTCGTTCACCGATGCGGTGGCCGGGGTACGGATCGACGTCCTCGCCGCTGACGGCTACGGCGAGACCGTACGCATCACGAAGTCATAGGCGGGGCAGGACGCGACAGTGCCCCCGGCTCCATGCCGAGGAGCCGGGGGCACTGCGCGGGGTGACGTCAGGTGCCGCTCTTCGCGGGGTCCTTGAGCCCGATCGTGGCGTAGTCGAGCTGGCCGCCGAAGGACGTGTGGCCGAAGGCGCCGGCGATGTTGGTGCCCAGCAGCAGCGGCATGCGCTCGATGACGGCGGGCGCCGTCGGGGCCTTGGCGAGGATCTCCCCGTCCAGCTGTCGCCACGCCGTGTTGGCCTGCGCGGCGTCGGTCATGCCGGCGATCTCGTCCATCCGCTTCATCGTCGCCTCGTCGCGGAAGAGCGAGTGATTGCCGGAGTTCCCCTTCTCCTTGATGTAGCGGCCGTCGAAGACGAAGGGCAGGAAGGTGGAGCCGGAGGGGTAGTCGGGGCACCAGCCGGTGTAGACGAGGTCGGTGCGCTTCTTGGTGTCACCGATGGTGTCGTAGAAGGCCGACGGGTCGACGGCGTCGATCGTGACCTTGATCCCCGCCCGGCCCAGGGACTGCTGGACCGCCTCGGCAACCCCCTTGTCCCCGTTGGAGACGGTGATGGCGGTCGTGAACCCGTCCGGCTTCCCCGCCTCCTTCAGGAGCTGCTTCGCCTTCTCCACGTCACCCGTGGCCGGGATTCCCAGCGTGTCGGGCTGCTTGCCGCCGAAGAGCGAGCCGGGCATGAGCGCGGTGGCGGGGTCGTTGAGAGCCGGGCCGCCCGAGGCGGTCAGCACCGCTTCGCGGTCCAGGGCGTACTGCACGGCCTGCCGGACCTTGACGTCGTCGAAGGGGGCCCGGCCGGTGTGCATCTGTACCATCTCGGTGCAGTTGGTGGACTCGGCCAGCAGTCGCGCCCTGACGTCGGCCTTGGTGAGCACCTTGGGGGTGCTCTCGGGGCGCAGCTTGCCCCAGGAGACGGCAGAGGCGTCCACGCCCTCCGAGGCGATGAGACGGTCGTCCACCTGGTTGGCCCTCAGCCCCATCACCACGACCAGCTTGTCCGGGTACGCCTTGCGCACGGTGTCCGTCGCCGGGTCCCAGTGGGGGTTGCGGACCAGCACCAGCCGCTTGTCCCGGTCGTACGACTCGATCTTGTACGGGCCCGAGGAGAACGGGCGGCTGTCGTACTGGGGCCCCTTGTCCTGAGCCGGGGGCACCGGGGCGAAGGTGGGCAGGACGGTGGCGTTGGGGAACTCCGCGAAGGGCTTGCGGAGTTCGAAGACGATCGTGTGGTCATCGGGGGTCTTGACGGAGTCGAGGTGCTGCCCCTGGGCGGGGCCCCGGTAGCCCTCGGCGCCGGCCAGGTAGCGGGCGGCGTAGTCCGGGCCGCCGGGCAGGTCGGGGGAGAAGGACCGCTCCACGTTGTACTTGACGTCCTGGGCGGTGATCGGGGTGCCGTCCTCGTACGTGAGACCCCTCTTGAGCTTGAAGGTCCAGGTTTTGGCGCCGTTGGAGGAGACACCGAGGTCCTCGGCGAGGTCGGGGACCAGCTCTCCGCCCTTAGCGCCCGGTTCCGCCTTGTACGTCACCAGCGTGCGGTAGAGCAGCCGGGTACCGAAGTCCATGTCGCCGATCACCCAGTTGCGGGCCGGGTCGAGGTGGGTGAAGTCCTGGTTGGACAGGACGGTCAGCGTGCCGCCCTTTTGCGGAGTGCCGCCGACCGTGGCCCCTGCGTTGGCGAGTGCCGGGTTCTTCGCGTCCTTGTCCTGCCGACTGCCGCCGGAGTGGCTGCCGTTGGAACAGCCGGCCATGCCGAGTGTGACGGTCGCCGCCAGGGCGGTGGCGACGGCGTGAGTGCGCTTGTTCATCAGTGGTCACTCCGTGAACAGTCGGGCAGCCCGAGGAGGCTGGAATGTGACCGATAACATAGTTATGTGAAATGGCACTCACAATTGTCGCGCCTCCATAGCGCGGAGTTATGGGCAAGCGGGGGGCTCCGCGGCGGACGTTGGCCGCGCCATGCTGTCGCGCAATGTCACACGTCACCGGGCGGCCATGCGGCCGCGAAAGGGACCCATGAACCCTGCGTACGCAACCGTCGACCACGTCTTCACCGTCCCCCTGGACCACGCGGCCCCGCACGGTCCGACCATCCAGATCTTCGCCAGGGAGGTCACCGATGCGCTCCAAGCGGGCCGGCAACTACCCTGGCTGCTCTATCTGCAGGGCGGACCCGGCGGCAAGTCGCCCAGGCCGTCGGCCGGTTCACCCGGCTGGCTGCCCCAAGCCCTCAAAACCCACCGGGTCCTCCTCCTGGATCAGCGCGGCACGGGCCGTTCCGCCCCCGTCACCGCCCGGGCGGCCTCCCGCTTCGCCTCGCCGGCCCGGTTGGCAGACCATCTCGGCCACTTCCGCGCCGACTCGATCGTCGCGGACGCCGAACTGATCCGCCGGCAGCTGTGCGGCGACGAGCCCTGGGAGACCCTCGGTCAGAGCTACGGCGGCTTCATCACCCTCACCTATCTTTCCCGGGCCCCCCAAGGTCTGCGGGCCTGCTACGTGACCGGCGGCCTGCCTGGCCTCTCGGCCACCGCCGCCGACGTCTACGCCCGCACCTACCCCCGGGTGCGGGACCGCGTCCTCGACTTCTATGCCCGCTACCCCGACGACGCCGCCCGGCTGCGCGACATCGCCCGCCTCCTGGCTGCCACCGATGTGCGCCTGCCCGACGGAGACCGGCTCACCCCCCACCGCCTGCGCACGCTCGGCCTCACCCTCGGCATGGGTGACGGCTTCGAGCGGATCCACTGGCTTCTCGACGAATCCCTCGACCAGGAAGCCAAGCTGACCGACACCTTCATGCACCAGGTGACGACACTGACCGGCTTCACCGACAACCCGCTCTTCGCCGTCATGCAGGAGACCCTGTACGGCCAGGGCGCGGGGTCGACGGGCTGGGCGGCGTCCGGGGCCTTGGCGGCCTTCCCCGAGTTCGCCGAGGACGCCGACCCCCTCCTGCTCACCGGAGAAATGATCTACCCCTGGATGTTCCGCGAGATCAAGGGCCTGCGTCCCTTCGCCGACGCCGCCGATCTGCTCGCCGAACGCCGCGACTGGCCACCGCTGTACGACCCCCACCGCCTCGCCGCCAACCGGGTCCCGCTCGCCGCACTCGTCTACCACGACGACATGTACGTGGACGCCGGGCTCTCCCTGCGCACCGCGCGCGAGGTCGGCGCCACCCGGGTATGGGTCACCAACGAATGGGAGCACGACGGCGTCACTGCCTCCGGCGGCCGCGTGCTGTCCCGCCTGATGGATCTGGCCGCGGGTCGCGCGTAGAACTCTCGCAGCTCCCTCCCACCCGCCCGCGCAACCCCTCAATCTGCCTCTGACGGGAGAGACATGACCAACCCGCTCCACCGCCTGCTGCCGCTCGTCGCGGTCGTCGCGCTCGTCGCCCCCATCTCCGGCCTGTCCGCCCCCACCGCGGCCGCTGCCCCCGGTTCGCCGCCTCCAGCCGCCGGCTGCGCCCTCCCCGGCCGGACAGGCTGGACGGACGAGGGGCACGACACCGACCGGTCCCGGTTCCAGCCCGCCACCGGAACCCGCCGTGTCCTGACGCTGTACGTGGACTTCCCCGACGCCCCGGCCACCGACTCCACCGAGCCGTACGCCGCTCACCTCGCCCCGGCCGCGGACTGGATGGGCCGCGCGAGCTACGGCCGTCTGCGGCTGGACAGCACCCCACTGCACCGCTGGATCCGGATGCCCGCCGAGTCCACCTCCTACGGCTTCGCGCGCGGCCTCACCTTCGAGGCCCACGAGAAGTACCTTCGCGACGCGATCACGGCCGCCGACCCCTACGCGGACTTCTCCCGCTACGAAATGGTCTACGTCGTCCCGGCCAGGACGGCGACCGCGATCCCCTTCTCACCGACCTACCTGTACGACCCGGCAACCCCCGGCATCACCGCCGACGGCACCCGCCTCAAGTGGGCCGTCACCTTCGGACAGGACATGTGGCGCTGGGGCCCCAAGGTCGCGGCCCACGAGACCGCCCATACCTTCGGGCTGCCCGACCTGTACGCGTTCACCGGCCCCACCCACCCGTACGTGGGTGGCTGGGACGTCATGGGTGACATCGCCGGCCGCGCCCCGCAGTACCTCGGCTGGCACTCTTGGAAGCTCGGGTGGACCCGCGACGACGAGGTCGCCTGCCTGCCCGCGTCCGGTCGCCGAACGGTGCGGATGGCCCCGGTGGAACGACCCGGCGGAACCAAGATCGCCGTGCTGCGGACCAGTGAGACGACGGCATACGTGGCGGAATCCCGCCGTGCCCGGGGCAACGACGCGGCCGCCTGCTCCACCGGCGTCCTCGTCTACAAGGTCGACTCCGCCGCCCGGACCGGCGAGGGCCCGGTGCGGATCATGAACGCGAACCCGACCACGATCCCGCCCAACGGCTGCTCCTCGCTGGACCTGGCCGCGTACGCACCCGGACAGAGCTTCACCGACCCCGCGACCGGCGTGCGCATCGACGTCCTCGCGGGCGGACGGACGGGAGACACGGTGCGGCTGAGCAAGGAGTGACTCCCCAGCGGTGGCGCAGGACGTGCGCTCACGCGGACGCCCAGGCACCCGAACTGTCGGTGCACGCCGCCACAGCGTTCTTCCTCGCGCTCGCCCCGGAGGCCCCCGGCCATGCCCCGATCTGGGCCAACGCCACCTGCGGACTGGGCGGGACCGCCCCGCTCGTCGCCGGGGAGCCGCGGGGCCCGGAGATCCGAAGCCCACGTCTTCGACGAGAACGACCCGGCCGTCAAGGAGCACGTGGCCGCAGCCGAGGAGAGCCGACCGGCGGAGGACCGAATGGCCCCCGTCAGGATCCATACGGCCCAAGCGGAACCGCCTCCATCTGCGTGACAGTGACAACAGCCTCATCACGCCTTCAAGAGGAGCAGACGTCATGAGCACCAAGCGGGTTCTGGTCGCCTACGGCACCAAGCACGGTGCCACCGCAGGTATTGCCGAGCAGATCGGCGAGACGCTACGCGAGGACGGTCTTGCCGCCGATGTACGGGCCGCCGACGACGTACACGACGTCCGCGGCTACGACGCCGTCGTCCTCGGAGGCTCCCTCTACGCCGGGCACTGGAGCCGCAAGGCCATGCACTGCGCCGAACGCAACGCGGACTCCCTCAGGCACAGGCCGGTGTGGCTGTTCAGCAGCGGCCCCCTCGACAGTTCCGCCGAGGAACACGACGTCCCCCCGGTCGCCGCCGTCGCCCGGCAGATGCAGCTCATCGGGGCACGCGAGCACGTGACCTTCGGCGGCAGCATCACAGCCCGTACGCCGGGGTTCCTCGCCCGTGCCCTGCTCCACGAGGGCAAGGGCGGCGACTACCGCAACCCCGAGAGGATCCGGACCTGGGCCCACCACATCAGCACCGAGCTGGCCGCCTGACCGGCAGGGCGGCACAGACGCAGGACGGAGGCGTGTCATGCACCACCGCACGCCCGGGGCGGGAGGCAATCCGCTCCGTCGTGACGCCGACCGCACCCGAGCCCGCCTGCGCGCCACCTCCATGCCGGCCTGCCTGCCGGCCGTGATCTGCGGCGTCGCGGTCGGACGAAACGCCTGGACGGACGCCGGCCGCGCCGCCGAAGAGATCGCACTCCACCGGCACTCCGTCCCGGCCGTGACGGTCGGCGAGACCACCTACCGGGCCGAACCCCGGTGGTCCGGCCGTCTGCGGCCCGGACAGGGAGCCGGTGATGACTGAGGCCGCCGCCGACCAGGAGCTCACACCGGATGTCGCGCCCGACCCGCTGGAGCCCCTGCCCCTGCTCCGCCGCGAACTGCACACCGGCCCCCCTGGGCCTGTCGGGCCGTGAAGCGGAACGCCGACTGGCCGTCTACGGGCCGAACGAGGTCCGCCCCGGCGCCCGTACGAGCATCCTGCGGGAACTCCTGAGGCAGCTGGTCCACCCGCTGGCCCTGCTGCTGTGGGCCGCAGCCGCACTCGCGTTCACGGCCGGCATCGACGTGCTCGGTTGGGCGATCATCGCAGTCGTCCTCGTCAACGCCGGATTCGCCCTGGTCCAGGAACAGCAGGCGGAGAAGGCCGTAGAGACCCTGGCCCGCTACCTTCCTGCCCAGGCCATCGTGGTCCGGGACGGACAGGCACAGCAGGTCCCCGCGCGTGATCTGGTACCCGGCGATCTCCTCGTGCTGGAGGAGGGCGGCCGGGTACCGGCTGACGCCCGCCTGACCGAGGGAGGCATAGAGGCCGACCTCTCCATGCTGACGGGCGAGTCCGCTCCCGTCGAGCGTGTTGCCGGCCCAGGCCTCGAAGGCGTTTCACTCCTTCAGGAACCCAACCTCGTCTTCAGCGGCACCACCGCCACCGAGGGCCAGGCGCAGGCGATCGTCTTCGCCACGGGCGACCACACCGAGCTGGGCCGGATCGCCGTCCTCAGTCAGCGCACCCGCCGGGAGCCCAGCCCGCTGGAGACACAGGTCAAGAAGATCGCCTGGCTGATCGCGGCAGTAGCCGTCGCCTTGGGGGCCGTGTTCCTCGTGACCGGCGTTGCCGTCGGGCTGCCTCTCACCGACTCCCTGATGTTCGCGATCGGCCTGCTCGTCGCCAACGTCCCCGAAGGACTGCTGCCCACGATCACCCTCGCCCTTGCCGTCGGCGTGCGCGTCCTCGCCCGCCAAGGGGCGGTGATCAAGCGGCTGAGCGCTGTGGAGACCCTCGGCTCGACCAACGTCATCTGCACGGACAAGACCGGCACCCTCACCCGCAACCAGATGCGCCTTCACACCGTGTGGATGCCCCAGGACGCCACGAGAGCCGGGTCGGGATCGGCGGACCTCGTTCGCGATGCGGCCCTGTGCACCACCGTCACTCGTCAGGGTGACGGCACGCTGCGCGGAGACCCGACCGAGGTCGCCCTGGTGGAGGGAGCCGCAGACCACGCGGTGCCGGTCGACCTGACGGAGCGGGATGCCGGTCGCCGCGTTTGTTTCCGTTTCGACCCGCGCCTGCGCCGCATGTCCGTGATACAGCACACGGACCAGAGCCGTCGGCGCGTCATCGTCAAGGGCGCCCCGGAAGCCGTTCTCCCGCTGCTGGCTGCCGGGGAGCCGGCCGAGGAGGCCCAGGACGCCGCCGATGCAATCGCGAAGGACGGGATGCGGGTGCTGGCCGTCGCGGTACGCGAACTGCCACCTGGCACCGGCCCGCCGGCGCAGCGCCGGCAAGTCGAACAGGAACTGCAGCTGCGCGGACTGGTCGGCCTCCATGACCCGCCGCGCCCAGAAGTCGAGGCCGCGGTCCGGCGCTGTCACGCGGCGGGGCTCACCGTGCACGTAGTCACTGGTGACAACGGAGCAACAGCCGCAGCCGTGGCCCGTGCTGTCGGCATCGGCGTGCCGAACATGCAGGTGGTCGCCCAGTCCGAGGCGATCGACGACCACGAGCTCGACCACCTCCTCCGCAAGGACAGTACGGAGATCATCTTCGCCCGTTCCTCGCCCGAGACGAAGCTGAAGGTGGCGGATGCCCTGCGCGCCCACGGGCGGATCGTCGCCATGACCGGCGACGGGGTCAACGACGCACCCGCGCTGCACCGCGCCCACATCGGCGTGGCCATGGGACGGTCGGGCACGGACGTGGCCCGAGAGGCGTCCACCATGGTCCTGACCGACGACAACTTCGCCACCATCGTCACGGCGATCGAATCCGGCCGCCGCGTCTACGACAACGTCCGCAAGTTCATCGTCTACATCTTCGCCCACCTCACCCCCGAGGTCGTTCCCTTCGTCGTCTTCGCCCTCTCCGCCGGGACCGTGCCGCTCCCTCTGACCGTCCTGCAGATCCTCGCCATCGACCTCGGAACCGAGACGCTTCCCGCACTCGCCCTGGGCCGCGAGCACGCCGAACCGGGCGTCATGGCACGACCACCCCGGCCCAGTTCGCAAAGCGTGATCAGCAAGGACATGCTCGTCCGCAGCTGGGGTTGGCTCGGCTCCGTCTCCGCCGTCCTGGTCATGACCGCCTTCTTCTACGTTCTGTGGCGTGCGGGCTGGCAACCCGGCGATGACACCGGTCCCGGGAGCCCGCTGCACCACGCCTACCTGACCGCGACCACCGCTACCTTCGCGGGCATCGTCACCTGCCAGGTCGGCACCGCCGTGGCCGCCCGCACCGACCACGCGGCCCTGCGCGACATCGGCTTCTTCACCAACCCGCTGCTGCTCGGCGGCATCGCCTTCGAGCTCGCCTTCACCGCGGCGCTCGTCTACGCACCACCGCTCCAGAGCCTCTTCGGCACCGCTGCCCTCCCGCCGGACGTCGTCCTCCTCATCGCGGCCTTCCCACCGCTGGTCTGGGGCACGGACGAGTTCCGCCGGTGGGCCCGGCGCCGCCGTCACCGCTGAACACCGTGCGAGAGCGCTCCGCGTCGCATCTGGTCGCGGCGGGTGACGATGCCGACGAGCCGGTCCTCCTCGTCCACGACGGGCAGCCGCTCGATGCCCCGGCCCGTCATCGGCCGGGCGGCGTCGGCGGCCCCGCGGAGCGGTGGGGACCTTTGGTCCCCATCGCGGTCCCGGGCGGCCCTCTTCGTGGAGAGCCGCCGATGCCAGCGTGAGTGGTGTCCTCATCGGCTTCTCGGTTGGGAGGAACCGTGGAAAGCACATTCCGCACCCCGGACACCAGCCCGGTGGTCGTAGGCGTGGACGGCTCGGACTCGGCGCGCACTGCCGCCATGTGGGCAGCCAGGGAGGCCGTACGCCGCGAGCGCCCCCTGCACATCGTCTACGGGGCCGACACCGACGGCAGGGCCTTGTACCTGTCCGGGGAAGCCGTCGAACGGGTCCGCGCCAACGGCCGAGGACTCCTGGACGACACGGCGCAGGCTGTGCAAGCCGAGCACCCCGGTCTGCGCGTGACCACCGAGTTCAGCCGCGCGGACGCCGTCACCAGCCTGCACCGGGCCGGCGCCCTGCACGGCACGATCGTAGTGGGCAACCGCGGCCTGGGCGGATTCAACTCCCTCATGCTCGGCTCGGTCGGCCTGGACGTCGCGGCCGGCGCCATGGCCCCCGTCATCGTCGTCCGTGGTGTCGACGGCACCGAGGAGACCGGAACCGTCCTCGCCGCCTTCCGTGACGAGCACGACCTCCTGTACGCCCGGTACGCCGCGCGTGAGGCCGAACTGCGCAAGGGATCCCTCCGGCTCCTGCACGTCTGGAACATCCTGCAGTCCGTCGGCCAGGTGGTCAGCATGCTCGACGGCATCGACGAGATCGCAGGCGCGCACGCAGAGGCCCTGCAGGCCGTCCAGGACGCGGTCTGCGAGGAGTTTCCCGACCTCGAAGTGCGGGCCGACGCAGAGAAGAGTGTCTCCGTGGCCGGTGTCCTGGTGGAGGCGTCCCGCCACGCCGACCTGCTCGTCATGGGCGGACGCCGGGTCCCCGGTCCCCTCGGAATCGCGCGCAACCTGGGCAGGGCCACGCACAGCGTCCTGCACCACGCCCACTGCCCCGTCCTCCTCATCCCCCGGACGGGCAGCGACTTCGGGAGCCGGTCATGACCGGCGGCCGGGGCCGCGACATCGTCGTCGGGGTCGACCCTGCCAGGGACTGGCACCTGCCCCTCGCCTGGGCCGCAGACGAGGCACAGCGCCGTCGGCTCCTCTTGCGCCTGGTGCTTGCGGTGCCGCCGCAGCACGACACCCACCACGTCGAGGACACCACCGGCCGGCTGGCCCTGCGACGGGCGGGAGCCGACAGACTCGACCAAGCCTGCAGCTGGGTGCGTGACCGACACCCCGAAGTGAAAGTCACCGACGATCTGCTGGAGGGGCTCCCCGTCCCTGCCCTCGGCAGCCTGGCCAAGGAAGCCCACATGGTAGTGCTCGGCTCCCGGCACCTCAGCCGTACCGCGGAGTTCTTCAGCGCCGGATCCATCGTGGTACCCGTCAGCGCTCAGGCCCCTTGCCCCGTGGTCGTCGTCGGCGACGCGGAGCACATCAGCCGGCAGCCGCCCTACGTCGTCGTGGGCATCGACGGCAGCCCGACCGCGTCGGCCGCGCTGACGTTCGCCTACGACGAGGCCGACCTGCGCGGGGCCGCGCTCCGGGCCGTCTGCGTGTGGCAGCCGCCGGTGTTCATGCTGAACGACGAGGAAGTGGCCCTTCGCGCTCAGCGCGCCCTGCTCTCCGAGGCCACCGCAGGCCTGTCGGACAGGTACCCCGACGTGCACGTCACCCATGAGGTCCTGACCGGCCACCCGGTCGAGGAGCTCGCGAGGGCGGCCGAGCACGCCCTGGCCGTCATCGTGGGCCGCCGCGGCCGCGGCGGATACGCCGGCATGCGGCTCGGGTCCGTCGTCCACGGCCTCCTGCACCGCGCGCACTGCCCGGTGATCGCCGTACCCATGGAATGAAGGCTGCCGTGACCGGCCGTACGACCGACACGCGGCCTGTGTCAGCCCCAGCGGGGCCGGGGCTGACACAGGCCGAAGCCGAACGCCGACTGGCCCGCTACGGCCGCAACGAAGTGGCACCGCCGCGGCCCACGCCTCTTCACCGACGGGTGCTGGCGCAGCTGCGTGACCCGCTGATCACGGTGCTTCTGGGAGCCATGCTGCTGACCCTCGCGATCGGGGACCACCCGGACGCCGTCGTCATCGGCCTGGTGGTCGTCTTCAACACCACTGTGGGGGTGGCTCAGGAAGTCCGGGCGGACCGCGCCGTGGCCGCGCTCTCCGCCCTCTCGGCCCCGCACGCGAGGGTCCTGCGCGAGCGCACCCCGCACGAGGTGCCGGCGGCCCTCGTGGTGCCGGGCGACACCATGCTGCTGGGGGAGGGGGACATCGTCGCCGCGGACGCCGACCTCACCGAGGCGTCCGCACTTCTGGTGGACGAGTCCCTGCTCACGGGTGAATCCGAACCCGTCGACAAGAGCGCGAACGATACGGTCAGTGCCGCTACCGTCATCGTGCGCGGCCGAGCCGTGGCCACTGCGAAGGCCACCGGATCCGCCAGTGCCCTCGGCCGGATCGCGGCGCTGCTCGACACAGGCCGCGAACCCACCCCGCTTCAGCGCCGCCTTGCCTCCCTGGGCCGCATTCTGGCGGCCGTGACCATCTCCCTGTGCGTTCTGTTCTTCGCTCTGGGCCTGGCACGCGGCCTCACGGTGAGCACGATGGCGGTCACAGCCATCAGCCTGGCCGTCGCAGCGGTGCCGGAGTCCCTGCCGGCCGTGGTCACCCTCGCCCTGGCTCTCGGGGCACGCCGGATGGCCGCCCGCAACGCGCTCGTCCGACGCCTGCCGGCAGTCGAAACCCTGGGCTCGGTGAGCGTCCTGGCCACGGACAAGACCGGCACCCTCACCGAGGGGCGCATGGTCGTCCAGCATGTGTGGACGCCCTCCGGTTCCGCGGACGTGTCCGGCAGCGGCTACGAGCCGGAGGGAGACCTGACCCGCGCTGGACGTCTCCTGACTCCCGTGGAACTCCGCCCGATGCAGGAACTGCTCACAGCGGCGGCCCTGTGCAACGACGCGAGTCTGCGACAACCGCGCAAGCCCTCCGATGCCTGGACGGCCGTGGGCGATCCCATGGAGGCCGCTCTGCTGGCAGCCGCTGCCAGGGCAGGTTGCCCGGACCAGGCCGCACTGCACGAAGCCTGCCCCCGTTTTGCGGAGGCGCCCTTCGACAGCGTGCGCAAGCGGATGACCACCCTGCACCACCTTCCCGACGGGAACGTCCTGGTGTGCCTCAAAGGGGCACCGGAGGCGGTACTCACTCCAACGGTGCTCGCCGAGCCGCAGGGCCTCCTGGACCGGGCCCGTGGCCAGGCCGCCCTCCTGGCCGCTCGCGGGTTCCGCGTCCTGGCGGTGGCAGGAACCGAGCGGCTCGTGTGGGACCGGCCGGCTCCCGAGGCCGAGCACGGACTGGGCCTCCTGGGCCTCGTCGCCATCAGCGACCCCCCGAAGGCGGCGGCTGCCACGACCCTGGAGGTGTGCCGCGCCGCGGGCATCACCCCCGTCCTGATCACCGGCGACCACCCGGCGACCGCCCACGCCATCGCCGTACGCACCGGCCTTGTCGAGGACGGAACCACCGGTGAGGTCCTCACCGGCCCCGAGCTGGCCGCGGCCCCGGACACCGACCTGACCCGGGTGCGGGTCTTCGCGCGTACCGACCCGCAGCAGAAGCTGGACATCGTCCACGCCTGGCGCGCCCGCGGCGCGGTCACGGCGATGACCGGGGACGGGGTCAATGACGGTCCCGCGCTCCGCCAGGCCGACATCGGCGTGGCCATGGGCGCCCGCGGCACGGAAGTCGCCCGCCAGGCAGCGGACCTGGTGCTCACCGACGACGAGCTCTCCACCGTGGTCACGGCCGTCGAAGAAGGCCGCCGCGTCTACGACAACATCCGCCGCTTCCTCGTCTACGCCATGGCCGGCGGAGCCGCCGAGATCCTGGTCATGCTGGCAGGCCCCCTGCTCGACCTGTCCCTGCCCCTGCGCGCAGGTCAGATCCTGTGGATCAACCTGCTCACCCACGGTCTGACAGGTGTGGCCATGGGCGCCGAACCCGTCGGCCCGCAGGCCATGCACCGCCCGCCCCGCCCTCCTGGACAGCACATCCTGGCCGCGGGCGTGTGGCAGCGCCTCCTCGTCCTCGCAGCGGCCGTGACGACGTTCAGCCTGATCGCCGGCGTCGCCGCCCGTGCGATGGACCTGCCCTGGCAGAGCGTGCTCTTCCTGGCCCTGCTCGCGGCCCAGCTGGGAGTGGCTCTGGGCCTGAGGGCCCGGCTGCTCACCACACAGAACCTCTTCCTTCCTGCCTCCGTGGCGGTCTCCGCCCTCCTCGCGCTGGCCGCCCTTCACGTTCCCGCGCTGCAGTCGCTGCTGGACACCGAGCCCGTGGGCTGGTCCGGTACGGGGCTCGCCACCGCGGCCGCCCTCGCGGCATTCATCGTCGCCCGGCTCCTGCGGGGCGCATTCCACGGAAAGGCAAGATCGTGAAGGCATATGCACACGGACACGGTGTCCACGCCGAGGTGGGCGACCAGATCGTCGTGGGCGGCCCGACCGTCGGAACACCGGGCCGGGACGGCGAAGTCATCGCTCTGCACCACGACGACGGCACCCCGCCCTACGACGTGCTCTGGTCCGACACCGGCCGCACCACCGTCTTCTTCCCGGGCCCGGACGCCCACGTCCGCCATCTGCACGCAGAGTCGGGCACACCCCACCGTACGGACCACCACTGAGCACTCCTGCTCCAGGTACGGATCGATGAGGTCAGAGGCGCACGCGGCCGACTGAACGGGCTGCTCCAGGCCTGGTGTCGGTTGGCCGGGAGCTGGATCTGCCGCAGGTCCTGCGCGTGAGGTCCTTGCCGTGCTGGGCGAGGCCTGGACGGGGCGCCCCGGTGATCAGGTGGTTCCCGGCACTCGCTCGACGTCGAGTTCCAGGAAGTGGGCCGAGCACGAGATGCACGGGTCGTGGTTGCGCACGGCCCGCTCGCAGAGCCGGGTCAGTTCCGCCTCGGAACCCTCGCCCCGGTCGAGGCCGGCCTGGACGATCCGGCGCAGGTCCTCCTCGATGGCGCCCTGGTTCTGGGCGGTGGGCGGGACGAGGCACGCGTCGGTGATGCGGCCGGCGGCGTCGAGCGTATAGCGGTGGTACAGCAGGCCGCGAGGTGCTTCCGTGGCTCCGTGTCCGGTGCCGGCCCGGGCGGGCACTTCCACGTACGGGTGGGTGGGCGGCTCGTACGCGTCGATGATGCGGAGGGCCTCCTCCACCGCGTAGAGGACTTCCACCGCCCGGACGAGGACGCTGCGGTACGGGTTCCTGCAGACGGAGCCGCGCCCGCCGCCTCCCGCATCCGGTCGCAGCGGGGGCTCGCCCAGTCCGGCCTCCCGGGCCGCTTCCAGCGCCGTCGGCGAGAGCAGGTGGCCGCTGATGGCCCAGCGGGCGAGAGACCCGGTGAGATGCCGGCGGCCGTCGAGCCGGGAGTGCAGGGCCGTGGAGTACGGGAGCTGCGCCTCGGCGACGTGGGCGGAGAAGTCCCGGAGGGGAAAGCTGCGCGGTGCGAGGGGCTCGCCGTACGGCAGGACGGTGGGAACGCCGGACTCGATGGCGTAGGTACCGGCTTCGGCGAGGGCGAACAGGTCGGCGTCGCACTCCGCGTCGGGGAAGTCGAAGCCGGCGACCCAGCGGACGGTGTCCCACGCGTCGTCGAGGGCCGTGCGCAGTCGCTCCGCCATGGGACGGAGCTCGGCCCGGGCCGGAGTGCGGTGGAAGCCGCCGAGGCGGACGTTGACGGGGTGGATGGCGCGGCCTCCGAGCAGTTCGACCAGCGCGTTGCCGGTCTGCTTCAGGCGCAGTCCGCGTTCGACGTGCTCCGGGTGGGAGCGGGACAGCCCGATCACGTCGTCGTGGCCGAGGAAGTCCGGCGCGTGCAGCAGGTGGATGTGCAGCGTCTGACTCTCGATCCACTCACCGCAGTACAGCAGGCGACGCAGGGCGGCCAGTTGTCCGCCGACGGTGACGCCGCACGCGTCCTCGATCGCCCGGCAAGCGCTCATCTGGTAGGCGACGGGACAGATCCCGCAGATGCGGGACGTGAGGTCGGGGGGCTCCGTGTGGGCCCTGCCCCGGAGGAAAGCCTCGAAGAACCGCGGCGGCTCGTAGATCGCCAGGCGCGCCTCGGTGACGGTGTCGCCGTGGACCCGCAGGTGGAGCGCGGTCTCGCCCTCGACACGGGTGAGGGCGGGGATGCGCAGCACCCGGGACCTGGACGTGGGCGGGCTCATCCGGCTCCTTTCGCGTCCGTCACGCCGGGCCCTCGCTCCTCGACGGCGGTGAAGGCCGTGACGTTGAAGGTGTGCAGGAACCTGCCGATGTCCTCCTCGTCCATTCCGTCGCGGTGCAGGAGCGGGACCAGCGCGGGAAGGTTCGTGGTGCCGGCAGGTCCGAAGCAGCCGTAGCAGCCACGTCCGTAGGTGGGGCACAGGGCCCCGCAGCCGGCATGGGTGACGGGGCCCAGGCAGGGTGTGCCGTGGGCGACGGTGACGCAGACGTTGCCGCGGCGCTTGCAGGCGAAGCAGACGCTGTGGTTCGGGATGCCGGGCTTTCGTCCGGCGAGGAACGCGGTGATGACCTCCAGGAGCTGGCCGCGGTCGATGGGGCAGCCGCGCAGTTCGAAGTCGACGGGTACGTGGGCGGAGACGGGCGTGGAGGCGGCGAGGGTCTCGATGTAGTCGGGACGGGCGTAGACGGTCGCCAGGTACTCCTCGACGTCGGCGTAGTTGCGCAGCGCCTGGACGCCTCCGGCGGTGGCGCAGGCGCCGATGGTGACGAGGTGGCGGGAGTCGGCGCGGATGCGGCGGACGCGGTCCACGTGCTCGGGGGTGCTGACCGACCCTTCGACGAGCGCGAGGTCGTACGGACCGGGCGCGGCGTCACTGGACGCCTCCCCGAAATGGGCGATCTCCAGTGCGTCGGCGATGCCGAGGAGCTCGTCCTCGCAGTCGAGGAGCGTGAGCTGGCAGCCGTCGCACGAGGCGAACTTGAAGACGCCCAGCCGGGGGCGGGAGGACCGTTGCGGTGTGTCGGGCGCGTTCATTCACAGTTCCCGGACAGTGAGCAGGGACTCGGCCTGGTCGTAGCCGATGACCGGGCCGTCGCGGCAGAGCAGCAGCGGCCCGAGCTGGCAGTGGCCGCAGTGGCCGGTGGCGCAGCGCATGTTGCGCTCAAGGGAGACCTGGATGCGGGCCGGGTGCACGCCCCGGTGGACCAGGGCACGCGCCGTAGCCCGGATCATGACCTCGGGGCCGCAGACGAAGGCGGTCGTGTTCTCCGGAGCGAACCGGGCTTCGCCGATCAACGCTGTGACGACTCCGACCCTGCCGGTCCAGTCGTCGGAGGGCAGGTCCACGGTGACCGCCGCGAAGGGCCTGCGCCATCCGGGGACCTCGTCCGGGTACAGCAGATCGCCGGGGGTCCGGGCACCGGCGAGCACGTTGAGCCGCCCGTAAGCGTCCGGCTCGGCCAGCACCGTGTGGATGAGGGGACGCAACGGGGCGAGGCCGATACCGCCTGCGATGACGAGCACGTCGCGGCCGTGCGCGGCGGCCGTGTCCCAGCCGGTGCCGAACGGGCCGCGGACCCCGACCGGTGCACCGGGCTGCAGCGCGTACAGTGCGCGCGAGACGGCACCGACAGCGCGTACCGTGTGCGCCAGTACCTGCCCGCCGGAGGTCCGGGACACCGACACGGGGATCTCTCCGACCCCGAACGCGTACACCATCGCGAACCGGCCCGGTGCGAAAGGGCCCAGAGGCTCCCCGGCCGGCTCCAGCGTGAGCGTGACCGTGTCGCGCGTCTCCTCCCGCCGGTCCACCACTCGGTGGGGAAGCGGTGCCAGGGTCATGGTGTGGGCCTGCTCTCCTGCGATCCGTACAGGTCGAGCAGCCGGGTGCGTGTGGCCCTGAGCCGTTCTCCGATCGTCTCGGCGACGAGGGTGACCAGTGCCAGACCCAGCGCGGGCCGTGCGGCGCACAGGGCGCGTACCGCGGCGGCGTCGAACTCCCAGGCGTGGGTGGGCTCCCGGGTCTCGGCGCCGAGGTGCCACTGCCGGGGCGGGCACAGCCACGACCAGCCGAGCAGGCCGCCCGCACCGATGGTCTCGACGACCGCGGGTCCCCGGCCGGGCACGTGGACATCGAGCGCGACAGTGCCCGAGCGGATGATCCAGAAGCGGTCCGCCTCCTCGCCCTCCTCGAAGATCCGGGTGGCACCCGGCAGGACGACGTCGCGCGCCAGGGCCATCAGCCGCTCGCGTCCCTCCGCGGTCAGAGGGGCGAGCAGTCCCTCGGCGGGAGGCCGGTCCGCAGCCGGGGTCACGACGTGTTCTCCTGCTGCGCGGCCTCCTGGTGCAGGGCGTGGGCCTCCTCGGTGAGGTCGATGCCGGTGGGACACCAGACGATGCAGCGGCCGCAGCCGACACAACCGGAGCTGTCGAACTGGTCGTGCCAGGTGCCCAGTTTGTGGGTGAGCCACTGGCGGTAGCGGCTGCGGGGCGTGGCCCGGACCGGGCCGCCGTGCAGGAGCGAGAAGTCCAGGTCGTAGCAGGAGTCCCAGCGGCGCCACCGCTCGGCGTGATCGCCGGTCAGGTCGGTCACGTCCTCGGTGGTGGTGCAGAAGCAGGTCGGGCAGACCATGGTGCAGTTGCCGCAGCTCAGGCACCGGGCCGTGACGTCGTCCCAGCGGTCGGCCTCCAGGCTGTCCCGCATCAGCGTGCGCAGGTCCACCGGCGGCATGGACCGGCCCATGCGTTCGGCGGCCTCCTGTACTCCACGGGTCGCGGCGGCACGAGTGGCGTCGTCGGCGATGCGGTGGGGGAGCTGCGCGAGGACCGCGGCTCCCTCCTCGGTGCCGCTCCGGCACAGGAAGCGGTGGCCGCCGTCGTC